>NZ_NFIR01000031.1:0-32964 GCF_002159465.1 Eubacterium sp. An3 | reverse complement strand
TTTAGGTTCGAACTTCGTTCTCTTCCATGGACCCCTCTCGCCGACATCACTCGCTTCAGGATCCGAATACTCAATTGAATTGAACGTTCGAGGTTGTTTTGTTATTCAGTTATCAACTTGCTCTGCCGAACTTTGTCGGCCTCATTTGCTTTTGAACCGCAAAAGCTTTTATATTTTATCACAGTTCCTTTTGTTTGTCAAGAACTTTTTTCTTTTTATTTTCAAAAGAAACATTCATGTGATTCATTCGAAAGCTTTTCTTTTTCTCAAGCAACTTTTGTATTTTACCACAACACTTAAATCCTGTCAAGGATTTTTTTCTTTTTGTTTGATTTTTCTTTCAAACAAAGTGCCTCAGCGATGCAGCTTGTATATACTATCACGACACATATTATCTGTCAAGCAAAAAGTTCAAATAATTCCAATTATTTATTTAATGCAAAAAACTTAGTCATTTTCCTTAAATCCAACTTGCCCAAGCGACACATAATCTCTTTGTTTGCGGATTATAAAAAAGCCGTCCCGCAAATACCGGCATCAGCTCCGATGCCGTATTCGCAGTGACAGCTTTTCATTCTGTATACACAATTTACATGCGTGATATAGTGATATAAAATAACATACCAGTTTTTTCCGGTGTTCTATTGTTATTCTTCTTCCAGAGCCATGATCATATCCACACGTTCCTGGTGTCTGCCGCCCAGAAATTCTGCATTCAGCCATTCTGTGACGATCATCTTGGCCATCTCGATACCGATAACACGGGCGCCGAAAGCGAGGATATTAGAGTTATTATGCTGTTTGGACAGTTTGGCTGTATATGGTTCGCTGCACACAACGCAGCGGATTCCTTTCACCTTGTTGGCAGCCAGGGAGATGCCGACACCTGTTCCACAGATAAGAATACCCTGTTCCACTTCCCCGGATGCTACCGCTTTTGCCACTTTCGCTCCGTACACAGGGTAATCGCAGCTCTCAAAGGTGTGGGTTCCATAATCCACCACTTCATGTCCCATTTCTTCCAGAAATTCTTTAATCTGCAGCTTCATTTCCAAAGCTGCATGATCATTGCCAATCCCTATTTTCATATTTATCTTCTGAAGCCGCTGCCGGAGCACAGCTACGCCGGCGGCTTCTTCCTCCTTCCTGATTCCACAGACCTAACTTGCAGGAAAAATTATTATTTATTTAAGGAACTCTTTGATCTGGCCGTAGATACCTTCCGCATCCAGTTTATAATGATGCAGTAGTTCCACTGCCGGTCCTGACTGACCATATTCATCGTGAACACCGATTCGTTTTACCGGAACCGGATATTTCTCGGACAGTGCTTCGCAGACCGCTCCGCCCAAACCGCCGATGATAGAATGTTCCTCAATCGTTACAATCTTGCCGGTTTCTTTCGCTGCGGATACAATGAGCTCTTCATCAAGAGGCTTGATAGTATGAATGTTGATTACCTTAGCGCTGATGCCGTCTTTTTCCAGCATCTCAGCCGCTTCCAGGGTGTAGCCCACCATAAGACCGGTGGCTACGAGAGTCACGTCCTTGCCTTCTTTTAAAACAATGCCTTTGCCCATCTCAAACTTGTAATCCGGATTATCATTGATGACCGGCGCTGCCAGACGGCCAAACCGCAGATAAACAGGTCCTTCATACTCTGCTGCCGCTGCGACTGCCGCTCTTGCCTCAACATCATCAGACGGGGAAATCACAACCATGCCAGGAATCGTTCTCATAAGCGCGATATCTTCGTTACACTGATGAGTTGCTCCATCTTCACCCACAGAGATTCCCGCGTGGGTAGCGCCAATCTTAACATTAAGATGCGGATATCCGATGGAGTTGCGAATCTGTTCGTAGGCACGTCCTGCCGCAAACATAGCAAAACTGCTCATAAAAGGTATCATGCCTGTGGCAGCCAGACCTGCCGCAATACCTGCCATATTGCCTTCTGCAATACCGCAGTCAAAAAATCGCTCAGGAAATGCTTTTTTAAATGTTCCGGTCTTTGTAGCTCCTGCTAAATCGGCGTCCAGTACCACGACCCGGTCATTGACCTTGCCCAGTTCCACCAGCGCATTACCATAACTTTCACGGGTTGCAATCTTCTTTCCCTCTAACATAATGCTGCACCTGCCTTTTCCAAATCTTCCATCGCAATCTTATATTCTTCTTCATTCGGAGCCTTGCCATGCCAGCCGGCCTGATTCTCCATATAGGAAACTCCTTTGCCCTTGATGGTTTTCATGATAATTGCTGTCGGACATCCTTTTGTACCGCGCGCCTCTTCAAATGCTTCAGCAATCTGTCCAAAATCATGACCATCAATATTAATCACATGGAAATTAAATGCTTTGAACTTCTCGTCAATCGGATACGGAGAGTTGACATCTTCAATTTTTCCATCAATCTGAAGACCGTTGTTATCTACAATAACGACCAGATTATCAAGTTTTTTAGCTCCTGCAAACATCGCTGCTTCCCATACCTGGCCTTCCTGAATCTCTCCGTCACCAAGCAGAGTATACGTACGATAGTCTTTGCCGCGAATCTTGGCAGAAAGCGCCATGCCCACTGCCGCAGAAATTCCCTGGCCAAGAGAACCCGAGGACATGTCAACACCAGGAATATGCTGCATGCACGGATGTCCCTGCAGATAAGAACCCAGATGACGAAGTGTCTTCAAATCTTCCACCGGGAAAAATCCTCTGTACGCCAGAGCAGCATATAATCCCGGCGCAGTATGTCCTTTGGAAAGGACAAAACGGTCTCTGTCCGGATCATCCGGATTGGCCGGGTCCACATTCAGCTCCTCAAAATAAAGATATGTGAACATCTCTGCGGCAGAGAGGGAACCGCCCGGATGCCCTGCCTTTGCATTATAGACCGCTGTTATAATCCCCTTACGGATCTCGTTGGCCGTCTTTTTCAGCTGAAGCTCATTCATGTTAATCCACCTTTCTTTGTGCGGCGGAACAGAAGATCTCTTTTTCAAAATCCCCATCTGTCCCGTCGGAAATATTGCTGCAATCAGTATACCATACTTTTGATAAACATGTACCATTTCCTAAGAGAATCTCTTATTTTTCTTAAATTATATCGGATAGCTTTGTGCTTGTCAACAAAAACAAGGAATTATTTTTACTTTCTTTCAATTTTTACTTAAATATTTAGTGTTTTTTCTTTTAATTGGATATTTATTTTTACATTTGTAAATATATTTGTGCATTTTTGATCATTATATAATCTTCCTGCTATAAACAACTTACAAAATGTATCGTCAGCCAGTTCAGCAAAAAGAAAAAGCGGTCTCCTTCCGACAGTGAGCATATCATTTCGGAAAAAAACCGCTCCTTCTATATATTTCTTTTCAGCGCTCTTTTATTCTGCTGTCTGTTCTTTTTCTTCTTCGGTAACAGCGATGTGCAGTTCTTCCAGCTGCTTGTCATCCACCACGTCCGGAGCGTTGGTCATGAGACAGGAAGCATCTTTCACCTTCGGGAAAGGGATCACATCACGAATCGAATCCTCTCCGGTCATAAGCATCACAAGACGATCCAGTCCGTAGGCAAGTCCTGCGTGTGGCGGCACACCGTATTTGAAAGCTTCCAGAAGGAATCCAAATCTCTCGTGCGCCTGCTCTTTGGTGAATCCCAGACATTCAAACATTTTCTCCTGAATGTCGTCCTGATGAATTCTGACACTGCCGCCGCCAAGTTCCGTTCCGTTCAGAACGATATCGTAAGCTTTGGCACGCACTCTTCCCGGATCTGTGTCAATGAACTCCAGATCCTCTTCCATCGGCATAGTAAACGGATGGTGCATAGCTGTGTATCTGCCCTGCTCCTCAGACCATTCCAGCAGAGGGAACTCGGTGATCCACACAAATCTGTAGTCGAATTTATCCAGAAGACCAAGCTCATCAGCAAACTTCAGACGAAGCGCGCCAAGTACGTCGCAGACCACTTTGAACTTATCTGCCGCAAAGACAACCAGGTCTCCCTGTTTTGCTCCGACAGCTTCGATGAGCTTCTGCAATTCTTCCTCAGAAAGGAACTTAGCAAACGGACACTTCATGGTTCCGTCTGATTTCAACTGAATGTAGGCCAGTCCTTTTGCGCCGTAATCCTTTGCCGTCTTCTCAATATTTTTCATTTTTTTGCTGGACACGTCACCAAGACCTTCCGCGCAGACAGCACGAACCACACCGCCGTCTGCCACCGCGCCGGAAAATACGCCGAAACCACAGTCTTTTACCATCTCGGACACATCCATGATCTCCATACCAAAACGAAGATCCGGTTTGTCAGAGCCAAAACGGTCCATGGCTTCCTGCCAGGTCATTCTCTGAATTGGCAGAGATACATCCACGCCGAGACATTTCTTGAATAAAAATGCCAGAAGACGCTCGTTTACATCAATAACATCATCCACATCCACGAAGGATAACTCCATATCGATCTGAGTAAACTCCGGCTGACGGTCCGCACGAAGATCCTCGTCACGGAAACATTTTGCCAGTTGGAAATAGCGGTCATAGCCCGATACCATAAGAAGCTGTTTGAAAAGCTGTGGCGACTGCGGAAGAGCATAGAAGCAACCCGGATGAATCCGGCTTGGAACCAGATAATCTCTCGCACCCTCCGGCGTACTCTTTGTAAGCATCGGAGTCTCGATCTCAAGAAATCCTTCCTCAGCCAAAAACTGTCTGGTGAGCATAGCAATTTTACTGCGCATCATTAAATTTCTTTGAATGTTAGGTCTGCGCAGATCCAAATACCGGTATTTGAGGCGCAGGTCATCCTTCACTGTAATATCGGCGTCAATCGGAAACGGCGGAGTCTGTGATTCGGACAAAATGCGCAGTTCTGTCACCTTAATCTCCAGCTCTCCGGTTTTCAGAGATTCGTTGACGGCTCCACTTCTTCTCTCCACTGTTCCTTTAACAGCAATGACAAACTCCGAACGGAGGCTTCCTGCCTTTTCAAACCCTTCGGTTCCGATGGTTTCCTCTTCAAAATATAACTGCATCAGTCCGCTTCTGTCTCTTAAATCCACAAAAATCAGACTTCCAAGATTTCTTCTTTTCTGCACCCATCCCATCAGCGTAACCTGAGTACCGATATCTGCGGCTGTCACCTCAGTACAACGGTGGGTTCGTTTCAGGCCTTTCATTGACTCAGCCATAATTATTATTTCCTCCTGTATTCCTATAGTGTATATTACTGTATTCCCAGACTGGCAAGCATTTCCTTCATATCGCTGGACTGGGATACTTTCTGAAAAGCTAAAAATACACGCATATCAAAATTTTTAATCTCTTCGATCATAATTGATAATGCAGTTTCAATATCAAATGCGCTGCGGTACGCCCGGTTCGCGATCAACGCTCCAAAGGCGTCGCAGACTCTCAAAATACGTGCTCCAAGCGGAATATCTTCATTTTTCAGATTATTAGGATACCCGCTTCCATCGACGTTCTCATGATGATAGAGAACCGCCGTCAAAACTTCTTCTTCATACCCGTGCTCCTTCAGAATTGCATATCCAAGGGTAGGATGAAGTCTTACATATCGAAGCTCATCAATATTCAGTTGTGCTCCTTTTTCTTCATAAACGTAGGAACGAAGCCGAAGCTTCCCTATGTCGTGAACCATACCTGCCACTGCAAGATTGTGACATTTTTCTTCCGGCAAGTCCATTTCTTTTCCTACAAAATAGGCCAGATTACTGACCACGATCCCATGGAGAATCGCTTCTCCCAGCGAGTCCTGGATCGGTGTTTCCAGGTCATGGACTCCATAAGCGTATGCCATTCTCTTTTCCTCTTTTTGTATATCTTCTGTATTATCCCAGATATTTTCTCTTTCTTTCAATCATCTCGTCAATACGATTCACATAATGCTCAATATTCTTTACATTTTCCGTGCGTTCAATCCGGTTATCCTCCGGAAACACATACTTTGTGGAGGCACCTGCCCCGCATGATATAATATCCTGTTTTTCTTCCATAATCAATATGTTATATAAACATTCTTTTCCCGGAAGACTGTATCCGATGTTTTCCAGATTTCCCGGGATATTTTTCTGCCGGTACATGTAGTAAGGAACCATTCCCATTCTGCCGCAGTATTCATCCACTGCCCGGAGCATTTCATTCGTGCTGCCCTTCACGAGACTTTGATACCGCTCCATCTCTATATTGAGATGAGCCGCCCGCTTGATAGCCAGGGAATGTACCGTCAGACTCTCCGGCTTCATCCGGAAAATCGTTTCCAGCGTCTCCTTCACATGGGAAATGTCTTCCCCCGGCAGCCCGGTGATCATATCCATATTAATATTATCAAATCCAATCTCTCTTGCCAGACAGTAAGCTTCTTTTACCTGTTCCACCGTGTGATTCCTTCCAATCAGGCGAAGCGTCTCATCATGCATGGTCTGAGGATTGATGCTGATTCTTCCCACCCCGGCGTCGTAGAGCGTCCGGAGCTTCCCGGCAGTCACGCTATCCGGACGTCCCGCTTCCACGGTAAACTCCCTTGCCTCTTCCACCGGAAAGAAACGGTGGATCTGTTCCATCAAAAGCTTCAGGCAGTCCTCGGTGAGGGCTGTCGGCGTCCCTCCTCCCACATAGACGGACGTGAGCTTTTTATGGGCGCATGCCTGCGATACGTACGCCAGTTCTTTGCCCAAAGCCTTCATATATCCTTCCATACGGTCTCCGAACTTTGACACCGGAAAGGAAGCAAACGAACAATAAAGGCAGGTGGTAGGGCAGAACGGAATACCAATATACAAACTGTATTCCTCTTCATAAGGATGCGTATCCAGAAATGCCTTCTCCCGCTCAGCTACCTGCACACATAACCGTGCCTTCTGCCCGTCCGTCAGATAAGTATCTGAGAATCTTTTTTCCAGAGAAACTCTGACAGTCTCAGACATTTTCCCTGCTCGGTCTCCGTCCGCTGTTTTCACTGCCTGCCCGGTGTGCCGTTTCTGCTCTGCCTCTCCGTCCTCTGCTGCCTCCAGCTCTTCCATCCATTTCATAACGATCTTTGTCGGACGAATTCCTGTCAGCATTCCCCAGGGAAGCGTTCTCCCTGTGAAATCAGAAAACAGCCGGTACAGGAAACGGCAGACTTCATTTCTGCACTGTTCGTGATCACGGTAATCGCAGAAAACGTCCCGCTCCGCCTTACTTCCTTTTTGCTCGAAAAGACGTCCCGTTATTTTTTTGTCTTCATAAATCAGGGAGAGAAAACGTACATTTTCCTCTCCTTGCCCTTCGGAAGACAGACGGATGAACTCTGATTCTGTTACAGAAACAATCTTTTCCCTCTCAAAAAAAGCCAGCGAGATTGCCCTGACATCATAATCATACTCATTATCATTCTGGTACAAATATATCATACTTTTCTCTTTTCCCCTGCTCAATGTAAAACGCACGGTACATTTGCCCGCGCGTACTGCACATTTTACCTCTCCACAAACGGATTGGTTGCCCGCTCCTCTCCGATCGTTGTGGAAGGACCGTGGCCCGGAAATACAACAACCGGATCAGGCAATGCCATGACAATCTCATTAAGCGACTTCAGCAATGTCTGCGCATCTCCCGTAGGAAAATCCGTCCGGCCCACACTGCCGGCGAACAAAGTATCGCCGGAAAACAGCCAGCCTTCTTCCGCAAAATAATAGCAGCAGCTTCCGAGGGTATGTCCAGGAGTAAAAAGGCACTGGCACTGATGCTTGGAAGTCACTTCAAATATCTGTTTGTCATTGATCATCATGTTGGCATGAGTTGTATATCCCGGTCCGCCAAACATCGGACTCAGATTATAATCCTTAACCATAAGCACTTCCTGCTCTGGTTTTGCTGCGTACACCCGCAGTTTCCACGGGTCATAATGTTCTCTTAATCCTTCCAGACCGCCGATATGATCGTGATGACCATGAGTCAGCAGCACCGCATCCAGCGTGTACCCATTTTCCTCCAAAAAGCTAATCAACTCTTCCGGGCTTCCCGCCGGATCGATGATTATCGCTTCTTTAATCTCATCATCCATCAAAATATACGTATTAGTATCAATCGGCCCAAGCTGGGCACAAGCTATCTTTAATTCTCCCACTGGTATTTCCTCCGTTATTTTCTATTGTCTGACCAGCACTCCTTCTATATTTGCGCGGCAGGACAAAAGACTGGCCCGCCCGCTGCGACGCGCATTATCCGGCGCTTCTCTCGATGTCAATGACACTCTCCACATTGCGAAGCTTCTTGATGATATGATTGAGTTCCTCAATTCCGCTGATCTCAAAGGAGAGAGAGATGGTCGCCAGCTCCTGTTTGCTCGTCTTGATGTTGACCGTCTTCAGATCAACCTTCAGTTCCATAAATATTTTGGAAATGTCCAAAAGGATGCCCGTGCGGTTGTGGGCATACAGACAAATCTCTGTCAGGTAAAGCTCACCGCTTTTTTCCACGGCGTCTACCTCCCACTCGGCGTCGATCAGTCTGGCACGGTCACTCTCCGGCATACATAAAATGTTGACACAGTCGGTTCGGTGTATGGAAATGCCTCTTCCCCGGGTGACAAAACCGATGATCTCATCGCCCGGCACAGGACTGCAGCACTTTGAGAAGCGCACGGAAAGGTCATGGATGCCCTTTACCGTAATGCCGGACTTCTTGCGTGTCTGCGCCGGCCTCTTCTCCGACTTGTTTTTCTCAGAAATCTCCATGAGAGCTTCCTGATCGGTCATCTGTTTCTTGTGTACTTTCTCGTACTCTTCCACCAGCTTGTTGACAACCTGGCCTTCCTTCAGGCCGCCGTGTCCCACTGCTGCAAGCACCGAATCCCAGGTCTTTAAACCGTATTTCTGCATACATTTCTTCTGGAATTCCGGCTTCATATAATCGCTCAGCACGATTCCTCTGGCCTTGCTGTATTTATCGATCAGCTCACGGCCTTTTAAAATATTCTCTTCTTTGAATTGTGATTTGAACCACTGGTTGATCTTTGTCTTTGCCTGCGAGCTCTTCACTATGGAGAGCCAGTCGCGGCTCGGACCGTTGGAATTCTGTGATGTGATGATCTCCACCCGGTCACCATTCTGAATTTTGTAATCAATCGGCACCTGCCGCCCGTTGACTCTGGCGCCCACCATCTTATTACCCACTGCTGTGTGTATCATGTAGGCAAAATCAATCGGTACGGAACCTGCCGGCAGAGTCTTAACGTCTCCCCTCGGAGTAAAACAATATACCTGCTCTGCAAACAAATCAAGGTCCGTCTTTAACATTGCCAGAAACTCTTTGTTATCTGACATGTCCTGCTGCCACTCAAGAATCTGTCTGAGCCAGCTTAACTTTTCTTCTTCTTTATTAATATTGCCGCCGCCCTCTTTGTATTTCCAGTGGGCCGCGATACCGTACTCGGCTGTACGGTGCATTTCAAATGTCCGAATCTGAATCTCAAAAGGAGTACCTGAAGAACCAATAAGTGTGGTGTGAAGTGACTGATACATGTTCTCCTTCGGCATGGCGATATAATCTTTAAACCGTCCAGGAATCGGTTTATACATTTCATGAATGACGCCCAGGGCCGCATAGCAGTCTCTGACAGTCTCGACCTTGATACGGACCGCAAAAATGTCGTATATCTGGTCGAGGGTCTTATGCTGGTTACGCATCTTTTTATAAATACTGAACAGATGCTTCACTCTTCCGTCCACCTCTGCCCGGATGCCGGCTTCCCCGATATGGTTCTTTACCTCTTCAATGATGGACTCAATGAACGTCTTACGCTCCTCCTTATTGGAATTCAGCTTTTCTTCCAGCTCCGCATAGATCTCCGGCTCCAGATATTTCAGGGACAGATCATCCAGTTCCGTCTTGATCTTGGAAATACCCAGCCGATGGGCGATCGGCGCGTAAATGTCCATGGTCTCCCGGGCCTTCTCCTTCTGCTTCTCCGGCTTCATATACTGGAGCGTCCGCATATTGTGGAGCCGGTCCGCCAGCTTGATCAGAATTACCCGGATGTCCTTGGCCATAGCCAGGAACATCTTTCTCAAATTCTCCGCCTGGATATCCATCTTGTCATGGGAATAGGACAGCTGACCAAGCTTCGTCACGCCATCCACAAGAAGAGCCACTTCCTCGTTGAACTCCCGGGTGATATCCTCCAGGGTGTAATCCGTGTCCTCCACCACATCGTGCAGTATCCCGGCGACAATGGTCTCCTTGTCAAGTTCCAGCTCCGCCAGAATAATCCCCACACACAAGGGATGTATGATATAAGGCTCTCCCGACTTTCTCTTCTGCCCTTCATGGGCCTTGTACGCCAAATGATAGGCTTTCTCTACCATAGAAAGGTCTGTAGACGGGTGATACTGACGAATTGCCTTTATCAACCGGTCGTGGAGCACTCCCGGATCCGTAAAATCTTTAGGCTGACTGATTTCTTTCTGCATTCTGCTTACTCTTTGTTTCTGGGCATCCATACTCTCTCACCACACTTCTCTTAGTCTAAAATTAGAATTAATTGTACACCAAAATTTTGCATTATGCAAGAGTCAGGGTATCGCCGACGTGGTATATGCGATATAAAAAAACCCCTGTTTTTCGCTTTTGGCTGTACATTTTCTATATACAGAAGGCTCCCGGAGCGCGGAAATCTAGCCGCCGCGGTCCGGGAGCCTGTCAGGCTATGGCGGTTGGTACTTTATTTAATCTTTATCTTAACCACCTGCTTCTTTCCGCTTCCATCGGTCGCCATGGCTGTAATCTTCACAGTCTTGCCTTTTCCGGCTTTTTTCGTCTTTACCTTACCGGAAGCGGATACTATGGCGTATTCTGTATTGCTGCTTGTCCACTGAAGCTTCTTGTTGGCGCCTTTTGTTGCTGCGACCTTCGCTTTCAGTTTTAATGCTTTTCCAGCTTTTACCATTCTTTTCTTGGCACCTGAGATAGAGACTTTCTTTACCACACCTTTCATGGATTTCAATTTGAAAACTGCTTTAGCCCCGCTGCCGTCGGTCGCTGTTGCGGTGATAATGACAGATTTACCGGCAGATTTCTTCTTAAAAGCGACAACGCCGTTTTGATTAACCGTGGCAATCTTCGGATTACTGGAAGTCCAGATAACATTTTTGTTAGAAACGTTTGACGGAGTAAATGAAACGGTCAGCTGAACCTTTTTGCCTGCGGCGATCTTGTTGGAGAAACCGGAGAGACTCATTCTTGCAGTTTTAATTACGACGGAAGGCGTTCCCACTGATGAGGCTCCTTTATTTGCAGATGGGAAGTCTTCCGTTGGCAAAGCTGACTGTATTGGATTATCCCCCGTTCCTGGTGTTTCTTCTGGCTCTGTGGATGGCTTGTCCCCTTCTTCTGGAAGTTCAGTAATGATTGTAAATGGAATATCATTTTCCTTTGCATATTGTTCTGCCGCAGAACCTGCGAATCCACTAAGTGTAAAGTCCTCCATTTTATGTCTGTCAACAACTCCCCATGTAATTTCTTCATCCCAATATCCAAACGCATTGATACCAATTTCTTTAACACTGTCCGGTACTGATACTTCCAGCAAACTGGTACAACCGCAGAAGGATAACACACCAATGCTTTTGACACTGCTTGGAATCGTAATTGTGTTCAGACTTTTACAATTATAAAATGCATACTCGTCTATTTGCGTAATGCTGGTCGGAAGGATAATTTCCGTCAACTTACCGCACTCATAGAATCCTGGTATCTGAGTAACCCCATCTGGGACATTGACTGTTCCTGACTTTCCTTCCGGACACAAATATAATACCGTTCCCATTTCATCATAAACAATGCCGTCTTTTGATAAGTAGACAGTATTAGAATTATCCACATTTATTGTTTCCAGATTAACGCATCCAGAGAAAGGACTGCCGCCCACTGATCTGGTTCCTTCTATTTGTCGAACATTGGCTGGAATCGTAATACTTTTTAAACTAACGCAGTCTTTAAATGCTCCTTCTAAAATTCTTTCCAAACTTTTTGGTAAATTAATGTTATTTAGTTTACTACAGTGTGCAAATGCCTCCATTGAAATCTCAGTTATTGTTTCCGGCAATTCAACTGAAACCAAATTAGTACATCTTGAAAAAACAGCTCCGTCAATCTTTGTAACCCCATCAGGTATCGTAACACTCTCCAGATTGCTACACCCCGAAAAGGCTGACGAGCCAATTTCTGCCACCGTACTAGGAATTTCAATACTCATCAGATTACTACATCCTGAAAAAGCATACGAGCCAATTTCTGTCACTGTATTCGGGATACTAATTTCCCCATTTTTGGCTTCCGGACAGAAAATAACATTTGTCACATCCTTATTATATAAAATACCATCTATAGAAGACCATACCGTATTGCCTGTTTTCACATTAATGGTAGATAAATTATTCAATTCCTCAAAAACCCGCCATTCATAATCGTTGGTACCATCAAATACTAAATAATAACCCTCTTCATCAACATAAGTGTACTCATAATAAGCACCGATGGTCTTCACGCTTTCCGGAATCTCGATTGTTTTTATATTGCTACAGTAATAAAATGCGTACTGCGATATTGTTTTTACTGTAGATGGTATTTCCATATTTTCTATCTTATTACCCGCAGGACAACATACCAGTATTTCTTTTCTTTTGTCATATAATATCCCATCCTCCGAACAATATACCGGATTATCCAAATCCACTTCTATAGTTTGTACCGCCCTTCCAAAAGTACCTGCAGTAATTTCCCCTGTTATACTGGCTGGAATCACCACTTTAATCACATTATCACGGTCTGGAAACTCCCACGATTCGATGTCAATGCTACTTACTATATATCCATCCAAACTATCAGGAATATCCAGCACATCATTCGAACCATAATATCCCGTTATTTTTACTGTATCCTCAGAATATGTTGTATCATATTCATTTACTACCTCATACTCCCAATCTCCTGACGTCTCCGCCTCCACTTTCATCCCGGCTACCAGTATCAGCACCGGCACTGCCAGCATCAATAAAAACATCATCATCCATTTTTTCATTCTCTTCTTCCCCTTTCGTTATAAATGCATAAATTCTCGAGTTGACAAAAATAAAACATCTCCCCGCCGGTTCCGGACAGAAGGCAATTAACAGATTCTATCTGCCGGACACCGATGAGGAGATGTGGTTACATAATCACGCAGAAGCAGGCTGCGCTGTCTGTTTTTGTCGTTTTGCATGCGGCTTTGCAGACAGATATTTTACTATAATTATACCTTTTTGCAAAATCCTGCACAATCTGTGACAAAAAGTGTGGCATGTTTTTATTTGTTTTTCCAATTTGCTTTCCATTTCAAAAATAAAAATATCCGAATATCACCTTGCAAAAGTAATATTCGGACAACATTCACAGCTTTTCTCTTTCATAAAAAATGTATAGTAAACGGCAAACAAATTTACCACTTACTATAATATTTTATTTTTCCGCAAAATTTTTGCTCTGCTGCGCCCACTGTTCCACAGTCTCAACAGAAACTTCCGCCGACGCTGCAATTATATCAGGCGAAACACCATTCTTTAATAATTCCAGGGCCATCTCTTTCTTACCTTCCTTCACCCCTTCTTTCATGCCTTTCCGTCTCTGATACTCTTTAGCCGCATTCCAGTCGGCGTCCACATACTTCTCTGCAAACCACATAGCCTGCACCTCCCTGTCCTGTGATATGCGAAAGACTTCTTCATAAATGTCTTCCATCATCTTGTTGCCTTTTGATTGCCATCTCACCTTCTCGTCGTTGATATCTGCTATCATGGATAGCAAAAGCTGTAATTCTTTATTATTCTCTCCGTCTGTCCCTTCCCGGAACTGCGCGAAACATTTATCCACCTGTACATAAATAATATGACTCAACGGCTGATATGATAACCCGGAATCCGCCTGTCTCCTGCAAAAGCGGTGAATATAACGCTCTGACGGAAAACTCTCAAACAAATCCGGACTCTCCTTCATCAGAACGATCACAAGAGTTCCACATACATTTCCGTAATCAAGCTCTGATTTCTTCTGTCCTTCCTCTACAGAATACTGCATCATCAGCAGCTCTGCCGAATAAATGTCCGCCCTCTCAAAAATAAACTCCTGCGCCGCAGCCTGTACCTCCAGATCAGAGATTCGTCCGTCCAACAACCTGGCAGGTATGTCAAAGATAACCTTCTTACTTGACTCCGACTGTATGTATCCTTCATTACGAAAAGAATCGCCCACAACAATTCCATCGTCTCCCGTCAGGTCACGGAGCATCTTCTGTAATCTCTCCGGATGCTCATCCGGAGCAAACACTTTCTTCGCAATGATATCTGCTGACAGTGAGGGCAGGCGCCGCCCCTCCAGGACATCCAGGACTTCCTCCCGGTCTCGCTGCTCCATCTTTTCCAGCAGAAATTTCAGCAAAACTTCTCTGTCGTATCCTTCCATCTCCAAAAACAGATTGGCGATTGTCTTTTGTGATAACCAGAACTGGTTCATAACAATTCACCTCAAATCTGTATATTTTTGTTATAGTATATCGAATTTTACTATATAAATCAAGATTTTTTACAGAATAATAATTTTATGTGATTCATTATGACCGAGCTTGTCGTTCTTTTATACGGTCTCAAACAGCCTCTTGTATTCCTCCAGAATTTCTTTCATCCGCCGGGTCGTGCCATCGGCGTCATGCAGCCAGCCGTTTTCTTCGGCGAAGCCGATAAATTCCTGGAAGCTGCGGCGGACGCCCCGCTCGTTGATGCTGAAGTATTGGCTCAGTTGGTTGTCCTGATGGTATTGAAAGACCACATTTTCATTGACATAGATTAGAAGGTTTTCGTCAATGGTGAGCAGATCGGAGTTGGTCATGATGTATTCCATATAGTTATTTTCTGCCATAAATATCATGCTTTCCAACACATGGAGGCGGTAAGGAACCGGAACCGGTATGTACCATTCGTACGGATACTCGTCAGTGCGGCCGGTTTCCATAAAATATCGCAGTCCTTTTTCTTCAAAAATATTGACAGGCGCTTTTTTATCCAAAGCACGAAGAAAGGTGTTTCTGTTTTTGGCAAATATGTCCATCAGCATCTGATTACCTTCTGTATCGAGGCGCAGAACAGCCGCAAGAATTGTTTCGTTGAGGGCATAGGTGATGCACGGGATAGACCCAACACAGATTTCCGCCACTGCCAGATCTGTCATGAAATTTTGCCGAAAGCTCATCCACTCTGTGACGTTATCTTTAAAATATTTTGTCAACGGGCTGGTTCGTTTTTTCATGGTCTGATATTGATGACAGCAGAAACTGACGCTTTCTTTATTAGAGAAAACAATGCCTTCGTCCATTTTATAATTGCATATCATAGCAGAGTCGCCGGCCAGAATCATGACAGGAAGAAGACTCATAGAATTAATATGGGAGTCTTTTCTGTCATAATAATAAAAACTCTCATAGCTGACGCTGCCAAAAAGCATGGGGAGAAGGTTATAGACCGTTTGTATATTGTTATTACCTTCTGATGAATCTTCATCCAGACAGATAATCTGCTCCACTTTTCCCCGCTGACTTTGGGAACCACAAACAGAGAGTATCGTTTTCAAAAGGTTTCCTGTTTCCGGCTGAGCGATGAGCTGTATTCCCCATTCACCGCCGGATTTTTGCTGTCTTTTCAGAATAGCACGCAATGCATTTTCTACTTCCATTCTTCCCACGCAGGCTCTGCTTCCTTCCGCAACCTGCAGAAAACCATTCTCTTCTGTTGCATCAGTAAACGACTCCATCGAACCTGTCATGGCCGTAGATGAGACTGAATGTGTTCGAAAATCCGCCTGTCCATTCAGCATATCACGGATCATCAAAAAGCTGTCATATCGCTTTGCTCCGTAGCGGCTTCGGTTGTAACATTCTAGTAGTGCTTCTTTCTTCTCCCGTGACAACATCAGACACTCAGAAATATGCTGTACTTCTTTGATATTTTTGGGCAGACGTTCTCCTGACAGATATTTTTGCAGAAGTGTGCGGTTAATATCAGTTTCCACGGACAGCTTGCGGACGGACATACCGCTGTCTTTGATAAATTTTCGTAAAATTTCCCCGTATGACGCCATAGATTTCTTCCCCTTTCTATTTTTGTTGTTTTATTTTTAAATATTTTACAAATTCTTCTTTTTACAATATAACACAAATTTCCCTTTTTTTCACAGTCTTTTCGACCACTATTGCACAAAAAACCAGAGCGGCCGCTGGTCTTCCAGCTTCCGCCCCGGCGTGTTTTTCATAACTGCGAGGGTACGTAACAGTCGTTATTCTTTTTTCGCGAGTGCTTTCCGCCGAAATGACGCGTGCACTAGCGTACTCTGACGCTCTTCACTTTGGAGAACGAGGAGTCCACATCTGCGTTGGAGGCGTTCTTTGCCACCGCTTTTACTTTGTAGTAGTAGGTTTTTCCGGACACAAGTCCTTTATCCTTGAAATTCAGGTTTTTTGTGGTGCCTACGCACAGGTAGGTACCTTTCTTCTTGGTGGAGCGATAAATCTTGTATTCGGATGCGCCGCTTACTTTCTTTTTCAGCTTGATGACTGCAGTCTTCTTTGCTGTGGATTTTACGGATTTGATGACTGCCTTGCCGGTCTTGACTGTGGAATCAAAGTTCACGGAGCCGACCTTCTTGCAGCCGAGGGTCTCCTGGTTTACGTTCTTGAAGGATGGCAGGGTAACAACGGACGATTTGGTGGTGCCCGGAATGAAGGACGCTTCGTAGGCCGGGTTGTCCGGATTGGCGTCCGCCGCGTAGGCAATCACATAATACTGGTATGCCACGCCGTCTTCCGGGCCTTCCTGCCTGACGTCGTCCGAATCTGCCTCGGTAAATCCATATACCTCATAAGAAACCGGTTTGCCGGAGTCATCCCAGTTGGTGTAGTAGTTGCCCGGGTACATGTCATAGGTATAGTCGATCATGGATGTACCGGTAAATGTGTCGCGGGCATACTGATAGTTTCTGTAATAATAGGTCTTGGCCGGATCCAGTTTCTCATCAATCACTGCATTTTCCGTGCCGACCGCTGCGTTGATTGCCGCCATATTGACTGCCACAGGAGCCTGTGCACCCACGTATTCTGTTACCTGGTGGCCGTAGTTGTTCGCGTATCCGCCCAGATCTTTGTTCTCTACAAGAGAGCCCGCTCTCACGCGGTATACCTCGTAGTAGGCCGCTCCCGGCACTGCCGTCCAGGATACCTGTACTCCGTTGCCAATGTTCTTTGCGGAAACGTTGCTGACAAGGCCGAGGCTCTTCGTGGTTTCTATCTCATTTCCTTCACTGACAGTGTTGCCCTTGTAAGCCGAGATTCTGTAGCGCGTGGTATTGTCGTAGGTGCCGTCCACTTTTCTGACAAGCTCTGCCCGGAAAGTGTATCGCGTTGCATTTTTGCCCAGCCGTCCAATCTCCACCCAGTCGGTCTGGTCTTCGTTTATGGTGCCGTCCGCATTGTACACTTCCACGTATTTCTTGATGATATATCCGTCGACGCCGTATACCTTCCGCCACTCTACGGTCTCGTCTCCGTTGGCGTTATTGTAATTCCGGCTGAACCGCGGCATACCGAAGGAAAGATCCACATATGCCTCTTCTTCTATTATAGTATCAGAATCGCCGTCGGCCTTTTTATCCTCCGGCAGTATCGCACGGACAATATACGTGTATTCTTCGTTGGCCTGGGTCTTTTTATCGACGAATTTCTTTTTCTTCTTGCCGAGAGTCTTCAGCAGAGTATAGGACTCATAATAATCATTCTGTCCCTTTGCGATTTCCGTGGCAGATGAAGAACCGTTGGAACGGTAAATCTCGTAGCCGGAAGCGCCTTTTACCTTTTTCCAGGAGAGCTTTACATTTTTACTCTTCTTGATCTCTGCTTTGAGTTTGATGGAGCCGCCCTTGGTAACCCGTTTCAACGTTGTGTCTTCGCCGTACACCACTGCTCCGGTGTCCGGATCCTTGTAGTACGGGCGAACTTTGTAGGTATACTGTGTATTGGCCGTAAGACCAGTGTCTTTGTAAGTATCCTTTGCCACGGTGGCAATCTTTTTAAACTTCTTGCCCACCTTCCGGTATATCTGATAACCGGTGGCCCGTCTGTTATTCATATCCAGTGTGATGGACTTCTTCTTTATGGTGGTAGATACATCCGTCTCCATGGAGACATCAATGGTGATGGCGTTGGATGCCGGGCTGTAATAATCGGCCTGCTGCGGAGTCTCTGCCATCGTATCATTATAATAGGCTTCCCACGCAGCATCATAGGCGCCCTCATTAAAGAGATATGCCACTACCGTTTTTCTGCCCGGTTTCAGATCGCCATTGCCGATGGTCAGTTCCGTGTCTCTGGCACCGGTTGTTCCGGCGTCGCTGTAATAACCATAGAAATATTCCCTGCCGGTGTTCAGATCTTTGTTCCACCGACCGGTCTCGCTCTTCTTCGGATTATTATTGCCGTACACATTGAAGTAGAGTGTCTGTCCCGGCTGCAGATCTGCGTACTTAAATGTCCACGATGTGACGATCTGTCCACTGCCGGTCTGCTCTTTTAAGGAAATGGACGGAGCTGCCACTGCTGCGTCCGCCGAGATGCGGATTCCCGCCGCCATGGCAAATGCCGCTGCGCACAGGAATATTCCTTTAGCGTATTTTTTCATAATTCCTCCTCCTTTACACATAAATATAGTTTTTATGTCGTACCCTCCCACTGTTATCTGCAATATTTCACAGAAAATGTCACAAACAACAGTTAATTTTCTATATTATATCATATTATCTATATAATTTCATTCATTACTTTCATTTTTTCAGTTCATTTTTATAAATTTTTGCAATATAAAAGACCCGGCCGAAACCGGGTCTTCTGCACTGCCGGGCTCACTGGACGCTCCCTGTTTTCCTTAAAAATACAGATGCTATCCGGCGCGCCGGCAGAATTAATATTCACTTTTCTTCGATTCGCAGTAAATGCATCGATATACGCGGTTTTCTCTGTCGGTGAGCTTGAAAATGTGATCAAGTCCCCGTTCCTCGGAAGTGATACATCTAGGATTCTTGCAGCGGATAATATTGGTGATCTGCTCCGGAAGCTCAAGGTGTTTCTTTTTCACAATGGCTCCGTCTTTGATGTAACAGACGGTAATATCCGGATCAATGTAACCAAGCACATCCAGATTCAGGTCCAGATTATCGGCGATCTTAATAATATCTTTTTTGCCCATCTTGCTGCTGACCGCATTCTTAATGATAGCGACGCTGCAGTCCAGTTTGTCGAGACCAAGATATTTGTAAATTTCCATGCTTTTGCCCGCTTTAATATGGTCTAATACGATACCATTTTTAATACTGTCAATTTTCATCGGTACTCACCCCCAGTAAAGTCATGATTAACGCCATTCTCACATATTTGCCGTAGAGGGCCTGTTTAAAATAGCAGGCTCTCGGGTCATCGTCTACCTTTGTATCAATTTCATTAACTCTTGGAAGCGGATGCATGATGCACAGATCTTCCCTGGCAGTCTCCAGCTTCTTCTCATCCAGAATAAAGCTGTCTTTTAAGCGGATGTAATCTGCCTCATTGAAGAATCTCTCCTTCTGCACCCTGGTCATATACAGGATGTCCAGCTCAGGCATGACTTCTTCCATGGTGCGCACTTCCTTGTAAGCAATGTTTTTCTTTTCGAATACATCTTTAATGATATATTCCGGCAGACATAATTCTCTCGGGGAAATCATCACAAATGTAATATTTTCATACCGGGACAGCGCTTTGATCAGAGAATGAACCGTTCGTCCGAACTTCAGATCGCCGCACATCCCCACAGTCAGGTTGTTTAGACGTCCTTTTTCCCGGCGGATGGTCATTAAATCTGTCAGTGTCTGAGTCGGGTGATTATGTCCTCCGTCGCCGGCATTGATGATCGGTATATTTACTTTCTGAGCCGCCACATACGGCGCACCTTCTTTCGGGTGACGCATGGCGATAATATCTGCATAACCGGATACCACGCGGACAGTATCTGAAACACTCTCGCCTTTGGTTGCTGATGAGGAATCAGCCGAAGAAAAACCAAGTACATTGCCGCCAAGCTCCATCATGGCTGCTTCAAAACTCAAACGCGTTCTTGTACTTGGTTCAAAAAATAAAGTGGCAAGTTTTTTATGTTTACAGACTTCCTGATACTTCTCCTTATGAAGAATGATATCATCCGCCAGCTCGAGAAGATGCTGGATCTCCTCCACAGATAAGTCCATAGGATCAATTAAATGTCTCATGACGACCTCCCTTTTCCAAGTGGATATATTGCTTTCCTTTTTGTCTCGTCAATTCCATGACGCTCTTTTGATATATCAGAGCGTCCATCAGATGAAGAATCAACTTTCTTCATCTGATAATACAGTTTTCCCTTATGCATGTCAAGATTCTTATTTTAAGATTCTTTATAGACGGCGAACCCCTTCTCCTCCAGGAATGCCGGATGATAGGAGAGCTTCGCTTTGCGGAGTCCCGGGTCTCCCACGTCGTCCTCCCGATTGACGTATTTGCAGTCCTGCGCTTCATGGACAAGAAACTGCTGATTAATGACGGAGTAAGCGCCCTGCACATCGGCAAATGCTTTTTCAATATGCACACAGAATGTATCCGGGTGAATCTTTTCTCCCACCGCAAAGGCGACAACCTTGCCGTCCACACGGATGAGGCCGCCCTTTAATCCAAGGAATTCCCGTTCTTTGAGGGAAGCTTCCGACACGCAGATCTCCGCGTGTTTTTCCAGATCTTCAGGCGCGCAGTTCTGCGACTTCCATACTTTCAGCATATCGAGACATTCCTGGGTATTTTCCGATGTGATCGCTTCATAGCTCCAGTCATAGGTTTTATTGAATTTATTGATATGGTTCTTCTTTCCGTGATATTTTCTGCCTTTCAGCTCAATAAGCGCCTGGGTCTCATAGACATAATCGGCAATATCCCGTTCAAATTCCACCTCAAACTGGCCCGGATAATTCTCCCCGAGATACTGCTCCATCTCTCTGGAAATACCGTGAAAAACCAGAGGGATTCCTTTTTCCCGACAGTCTTCCATGAGCTTGTCGATGGCTTTTTTCGGATCTCCTGCTCCCAGCGGGAAGGAAAAGCTCGTTTTCTCCTCGTTGGATCGGAACACGATCATTCCCTCACATTCCGCGTATTCCACATGGTAAAATCCCTTCCAGAGATAGATGGCCGCAAAGCTCATATCACAGCTTCTGGAACTCACATGCTGCAAATACTTGTTTATCGTTTCCTTGTCTTCTGCCCTGACAGGCTTAAAATCCATAATAACCTCTTTCCTAATGCATATCTTTCCGGATACACTTACATTTTTTCTAATTACTATTGTCCGGATTTTGTTGGTCAAAACGCTGCAAAACCACGGCATCATATAGCATATGACGCCATGGTCCCATACAGTCAAGGTAATTTATCCTAATTTTTTCTCCAGCAGACTGCGAATCGCCTTGATAAAGCCTTCGCTGTTTACTGTGTTTACATTTTCAAGGGTGGTGATCAGCGCCAGGTCTTTTGTCATGGTGCCGCCCTCGATGGTCTCGATGGTTGCCTCTTCCAGCTTATCTGCAAACTGAACCAGTTCCTCGATACCGTCAAGCTTTCCTCTCTTGCGGAGAGCGCCTGACCAGGCAAAGATCGTTGCCACGGAGTTGGTAGAAGTCTCCTCGCCTTTGAGATGTTTGTAATAATGTCTCTGCACGGTTCCGTGCGCCGCTTCGTATTCCGTGGTTCCATCCGGAGCCACCAGCACGGAAGTCATCATGGCGAGAGAACCGAAAGCTGTAGCCACCATATCACTCATAACGTCGCCGTCATAGTTCTTACATGCCCATATGTAGCCTCCCTCGGAACGAATGACTCTGGCTACGGCGTCATCGATCAGTGTATAGAAATATTCGATACCTGCGGCGTCAAACTTCTCTTTGTATTCCGCATCGAAAATGTCCTGGAAAATGTCTTTAAATGTATGATCGTATTTTTTGGAAATGGTATCCTTGGTGGCGAACCACAGATCCTGCTTTGTTTCCAGTGCATAGTTGAAACAGGATCTCGCAAAGCTGCTGATGGAGCTTTCCAGGTTATGCATACCCTGCAGGATGCCCGGGCCGTCAAATTCATGGATAAGTTCGCGCACTTCCTGTCCGTCCTCTCCGGTAAAGACAAGTTCCGCTTTTCCAGGACCCGGAACCTTCATCTCTGTTCCCTTGTACACATCACCGTAAGCATGTCTTGCGATGGTGATCGGCTTCTTCCATGTCTTCACGGTCGGTTCAATACCTTTTACCACGATCGGCGCGCGGAATACCGTTCCGTCCAGGATGGCACGGATAGTCCCGTTTGGGCTTCTGTACATTTCCTTCAAATTGTACTCATCCATTCTCGCCGCATTTGGCGTGATGGTCGCACATTTTACCGCAACGCCGTATTTTTTCGCCGCATTGGCGGAATCTATCGTCACCTGATCTCTGGTCTCGTCTCTGTGTTCCAGACCCAGGTCGTAATATTCTGTCTTTAAGTCGATAAACGGCAGAAGCAGTTCATCTTTAATCATCTTCCAGAGGATTCTGGTCATCTCGTCTCCGTCCATCTCAACGAGAGGAGTGGTCATTTTGATCTTATCCATTACGGTCTCCTTTCCTGATACATGTGATTCCTGTATAACTTTCCAGCCGCAATGCGGACCGAGCGATCGGCGCTTTAAACGCATTGCCCAGAGGTATTATATAGTAAATCACCCATAAAATGCAAGTTCTTTAATAAATTGCTTCATTTTTTACAGTTCATCACTGTCAAGCACAATGGTAAAAGGCCCGTCGTTCACAAGTTCCACCTGCATATATGCGCCAAACTCTCCATGTTTCACTGTATCAATTCTCTTTTTACATTCTTCAATAAATGCTTCATATATTTTTTTTGCCTCTGCGGGATTGCCGGCTTTCACAAAACTCGGACGCCGCCCTTTCCGGCAGTCTGCCAGAAGAGTAAACTGAGACACCACAAGAAAATCTCCCTTCACATCCTCAACAGAAAGATTGGTTTTTCCATTCTCATCCTGGAACAAGCGCAGATCGATTATCTTTTTTACCATTTTTTTCATTGTCTCTTCCGTATCGCCTTCCGCCACACCAAGAAGAATCACATAACCAGGGCCAATCTCCCTTTTTTCCTCCCTCTCAACAGTGACAGCAGCTTTTGAAACTAATTGAATTACTGCCTTCATCTTTCTTCCTCCATTCTACACACAAACGTCTTCAATATAGCACATTATCGCTTAGCGGGCAAGGGCAGGTAAATCTCCATTTGATAATAAACTGCCTCTCACTTTCATATGATTAAAAAGATCTGAATCAAAAGAGGAGTACCCCTATTCTATGGAGCAAAAATTAGATTCTGAACTGTCACTGTCCCTCTCTCTTCCCGAAGGAGAACGATTAAAAAACCCAGTACTGCGTTCCGGTTATGAACCGTCAACCCGCCTTTGGACTTTAATTCTGCTTTATCAGGGTTCACTTTCGGAAATTGAGGCAAATTTTACTATATCGATCGTGCCTCTTCTCGGCAATTATGCCATTATTAAAATTCCAGCGGCACAGATACCCGATCTCCTTCAATATCCACAAGTACTTTATCTGGAGCTTCCACGTCCTCTTTACGAGGAAGAAATCACCGGAATTTCTGATTCCTGCCTGTCCGGACGGCCGTTTTTTTTCAGTCCGGGCGTTTTAACAGAGAATCCTCCCTATGAATCTCTGACCGGACGAGGTACAGTCGTTGCAATTCTGGACTCCGGTGTTGATTACCGGCATCCGGATTTTCGCTCCGAATCAGGAGCTTCCCGTATCATCACTTATTGGGATCAGACTCTTGCTTATGATGGAAATAACCGCTATGGACTGGGACGTATTTTTTCCAACGATGATCTGAATAATTTACTGAGCACAACTGACGGGACAAACGGCTCAGCAATTCTGCCTCGTCCTTCTGCTGATTCCACCGGTCACGGAACACATATTGCAGGCATCTGCGCAGGTAACGGACGCAGCAGCGGCGGACGAAACCGCGGAGTGGCGCCGGAAGCCTCTCTGCTTGTCGTCAAACTCAAAAATGACGCGGATTCCGTTTTTACCGATTATGCGAACCTTATGATGGCGGTGGACTATGCCGTTCGCTTCACATCAGAAAGGCTGCTTCCCCTTTGCATTAATATCAGCTATGGTTCCAATGACGGCCCCCACGATGGCAGCAGCCTGATTGAACGCTACCTTGAAAGCTGCATTTTTTACGGAAAAAATGTCGTTATTACCGCCACCGGCAATGAAGGAATCTCCCGGCGTCACAGCAGTCTCCGGGTCATATCCGGCGAGGAAAAAAGTGTCGCTTTCAGTGTTGCCCCCGGCGAAACAAGTCTGTATGTACAGCTCTGGAAATATTATGGCGATCAGTTCCGTTACCGGCTGTCTCTGCCGTCTCAAAATAGGGAGATTGTAATTCCCGGTTTGCCAGGCATTTACCGTTTTGAACTGGATGATAACCTCATTCGTCTGATAATAAGTGAACCAACACCTTATCAGCCTTTACAGGAAATGTTCCTCGTTATTCTTCCATCCTCTCAGGCAACGATTCATCCCGGTATTTGGCAATTATACATTGTCTCTGAATCTTCCACTAACGGATATGTAAATCTCTGGCTTCCTTCCCGGGAAGCGACTTCTTCATCGACCGGATTTCTGGATGCTTCTGCTGAAATGACTATGACCGTCCCATCTACCGCCAGAAACGTGATCAGCGTAAGCGGTTATGACAGCGCCACAGATACTTTTGCATCCTTTTCCGGCAGAGGCTTCACCAGTATACTGGATGCCAAACCAGATCTCACCGCACCTGCAGTCAACATATTAAGCACCGCGCCAGGCGGAGGATACAGCGTACGAAACGGAACTTCCATGGCCGCTCCTTTTGTAACCGGCGCAGCCGCTCTGCTGATGCAATTTGGAATCGTCATGGGAAACGATCCTTTTTTATACGGAGAAAAAGTAAAGGCCCTGCTCCAAAAGGGAGCAAGACCTCTGCCTGAATTTTCACAATATCCCAATCCCTCTGTGGGATGGGGCGCTTTATGTGTGCGGGACAGTCTCCCGCGGTAAAATAATTTATTCCACTCCGTCAATCACATCGCTCATATCATAAAGTCCCGCCGGTTTACCTGCCAGATAAACAGCTGCCTGGATGGCTCCTTTTCCAAAAACGGCTCTGGAATAAGCAGTGTGTTTAAATTCTATAACTTCGTCTGTACCGGCAAAAATAATCTCATGCTCACCAACGATAGTTCCGCCGCGCACTGCTGAAATTCCAATCTCATCCGCCGGACGCTGCATCCGGCGCTGACTGCGGTCAAAAACATATTCATATCTGCCTTCGCTGGCCTCATTGATGGAGTCCGCCAGGGCAAGCGCCGTGCCTGAAGGAGCATCCAGTTTCCTTCTGTGATGTTTCTCAACGATATCAATATCAAAGCCAGCATCACCCAGAACTTTTGCTGCTGTCTTAACCATTTTTAAGAGTGTATTAATACCAAGAGACATGTTGGCAGAGCGCAGGATCGCTGTTCTCTGGCTGCATTCTTTCAGATGAGCAAGCTGTTCGTCGCTAAGCCCTGTGGTACATTCTACAAGAGGAATCTGTTTCTCCGCCGCATAATCAAGAACTGCATCCACTGCCGGAGCGGCAGAGAAATCAATGATGGCATCCACCGGTACATTTACTTCGTCAAGTGAAGTAAAAACAGGAAAATCCTCCTGCTTTCCGGCTGTCACGTCCACGCCGGCTGCCACTTCCACATTGTCCATATCTTTTATTAAATTGCAAATGACATGTCCCATATAGCCATTACATCCGTACATCAGTACCTTTGTCATAATGCTCCTCGCTTTCTTTATTTAAAGGATCCCTACCTCAATCATTGCTTTTCTCAGACGTTCTGTATTGGCGTCTTCCATTTCTGTCAGCGGACGTCTCAGATGTGGTCCGCAGATTCCCATGAGTTCAAGAGCCTTCTTAACAGGAATCGGATTCACCTCACAGAAAAGGGCATGAATCAATTCCAGGTATTTAATCTGGAGCTCACGACTTTTCTCCACATTTCCTGCCATGTATTCCGCACAGATATTATGAGTATCTTCCGGCGCAACATTGGACAAAACGGAAATAACGCCTTTCGCGCCCAATGACATCATCGGAACAATCATGTCATCGTTTCCGGAGTACACATCAATATCTCCCTGCGTTTCATACATTAACTGCGCAGTATAGGAAACATCACCAACCGCATCTTTAATACCCACAATGTTGTCTACATTCTTTACCAGATACGCCATCGTATCCGCATTGATCTTACATCCGGTGCGGCTCGGCACATTATATAAAATCAACGGAAGATTGGTATGTCTTGCCACATAAGAATAATGGTCGATCAGACCGTTCTGTGTAGCTTTATTATAATACGGCGTCACAACCAGAGCAGCGTCCGCTCCCGCCAGCTCTGCCTGATGGGTCAGCCAGGATGCCGTTCTCGAATCGTTGGATCCGGTTCCGGCAATTACCGGCACTCTTTTATTGGTACGGTTCACACAATATCGAATCGCTGCAATGTGCTCTTCATGATTCAGCGTAGAAGCTTCACCTGTAGTACCGCATACAATGATGGCATCTGTCTTGTTTTCAATCTGAAAATCAATCAGCTTCCCAAAACTGTCATAATCAATATTATAGTTCTCGTCAAACGGTGTGGCGATTGCAACACCTGCGCCAGTAAAAATTGCCATATTCATCCTTCCTTTCTGCTCTTCTATCATACAGCCGGCCATTTGGAAAAACCGCCGGCCGGCTATACGTGTTTTCTTCATCTGTCTGCATACGGCAGATTATTGTCTTCTGTCAGTCCTCTGTGATGTCAGTATGTTCTGTCATTATCTGTCGGCACTAAGAATCTCTCCTGCCTGTTCTTTCTCCGTATGGATATAATAAATGCAATCTGCCAGCTCGCGAACTTCTTCCGGAAGATTCCTTCCGGTGAGTATCAAATCTGTAGACTCATCTTTTGCCGCCAGCAATTCCCGCAGATCATCCATGGTGATGATATTATAATCAATCAGACCAAATATTTCATCGAGAATCAGCAGATCACATTGTCCGGTATCCAGAACCTTTCTTGTATATCCAAGAGCCATTCTGATATTTGACAATTGTTCCTGCCTTTCTTCCTCATCCATATCGGAATAGGCACAGGCCGCTTTCGCGAAGCGGAAAATCTGCAGTTCCGGTTCCAGTTTTTTGAGAAAATCAAGGGTATCCGAATGTTTACATTTGAGAAACTGTACCATAATCACCTGTTTCCCTATGCCGGCAGCACGAATCCCCAGCCCCAGAGCCGCTGTGGTCTTCCCTCTTCCTTCACCATAATATACCTGTATACTTCCGTCCATGTCCTGACCTTTCATCCTGATTATTCATTTTTCGTACCAAAGTGTCTTAACGCACCCCGGTATCGGGCAATGTTTTGTTAATAATACCATATTTTGCCTTAAAAATCCACACTGAAAAATAGCAGGTGCGCCGGCTGTTAAAACAATGGCACGCTAATTATCCTCTGATCGGGCGTTAAACATTCTCACATCCTCATCTCTGCCGAGCACCTGGAATCCGTCAAATCCCTGTTCTTCCAGCCGGTTCAAAAACTTGCCAAGCTTTTTCGGTTTCACATAGAGAGCCGTGGTATACTGACCGCGAAGCTCTTCTGCGCGAATGATCGCCTGCTCAATCTGATCTTCATCATACAAAAGCACTACTTTTTCAGGCTTATCTGCAAGCTTTGCCTGCCGCTCTGATAATATGCTGAAAATCCGCTCAAAACCAATGGAGAATCCCACCGCCGGCACCTGTTCCTTAACAAACTTACCTATAAGATTATCGTATCTTCCTCCACCGGCAATGGAACTGTTGAAATCCAGAGACTCGATTTCAAATACGGTTCCCGTATAATATCCCTGTCCGCGCACCAGAGTCATATCATATTCCACACTGTAACTGTCCCCTGCCAGACGGTTGGAAATATCAATGATATTGGCAAGGGAATCTATATATTCCTTATTATTGCTGATTGTCCTCACGTAATCAAGGGTAAACGGAGCATTTCCAATTAATTCCATAAAATCAGCAATAACTTTCTCATCAAAACCTTTTTCTGTCAGCTCACGAGCCACACCTTCCGCTTTTATTTTATTCAATTTGTCAAAAGAAATGCAGACGCTGTCCAAATCTTCCTCTTTAAATCCTGTTGTCAGAAGAATGTCTTTTAATACTCTCTTATCATTGATTTTGATTTTAAAATTATCTATACCGATATTCAACAGCACTTTCGCGGTTGTGTGTATCAGCTCAATCTCGCAGCTTGGAGACTCTGAACCAAGAATATCAATATCACACTGCATAAACTCACGAAGACGTCCCTTCTGCGGACGTTCCGCCCGATATACTTTGTCTATCTGGATAACCTTAAACGGATTCGGAAGATGCGCCCGATTGTTAGCATAATAACGGCTTAACGGAAGCGTCAGATCATAACGAAGGCCCATATCTGCGAGCTGTGATTCCTGTCCTGCCTCCATCGCTTTTTTCAGCTTGTCTCCCCTCTTCATCACCTTAAAAATCAAATTGAGATTCTCGCCGCCCTCACTTTTGTCAAGGTTTTCAATATCCTCGAGAATCGGTGTGAAAATTCTCTGGAAACCACAATTCTCATATGTTTCACAAATTTTTCTTTGAAGGTAATCCCTTAACTCCGCCTGCGCCGGCAGATAATCATTGGTTCCTTTTACTGGTGTAATCTTCATTTTCTCTATCCTCCTGTTATATTGGCGTCCGCTTCCCTTTTCCAGATTGAATCCCGCTCTGACTTACAGTCCCGGTAAACGTACCATCATAGAAAAAGGACTACCCAAACGAGCAGTCCGCTTATTCCTAACCTATATTTCCGGAATCGGCCACCTTCCGCTCCAGATTCATGCCGTCATCACAGTATTCCATTTTATTGACCGAAACTTCATAGGCAATCCGATTAACTACTGTATCGTCACCAAGCTTTTTCTGGTACTCACGGCTCTGAATCCGGCCCCACAACTGAATCCGGCTGCCCACCGGAAGCTTTCCTGCGTACCTTGCGTTTCTGCCCCAGCAGATGCACGGGATATAATCCGACTTGCTGTAGGCACGGTTTACTGCCAGAAGTACATCTGCGATTTCTCTGCCCAGAGGTGTAGTCCGGTATACCGGCTCCTTACAAATATATCCGTCAAGAAAAATCATGTTCGGCTTACGATTATCCAGGACATCTAAAAGCTCCAGCTCCCTCACAAAAAGAGAAAGCACCAGATGATTCCGGTTATTCTCATGCTTATTATAAGAGCGGAACTGCCCTCTCGCCTCCATGAAACGACCGATGCAGGACTGGCTGACATCGATCAGACGCTCGGAAATAAGCAGCGGAATCGTATCACTTGAATGACTGAGTCTGCTCACTTTCAGCTTCACCGTGTAGAATCCCTCTCCGAATACCTCATGGCTGAATTCAAAATCAGAAATAATCTCTCCAGCGACAACCGCCTGGTTATTTTTTAAAATTTTTTCTGTCATGTTTACTCCTCCCTGTATATAACACAGTCGTCTGTATACATCTATTTGTATTCAAATACTGCAGAAAATATGAATAAAAACTTGTTTTTTTCATTCACAATATCTGCAGGCACCGTATCTTTAAGGAAGATATTCGTGACATCACATCCCAAGATGTATTTTGATGTAAAACAGATTCAGTATAATAATTCTGCTTTAAAATGTCAACCTTTAAACACCGGCAGATATCATGATTTTCGCTGTTTTCCCTGCATGAAAACAACTTTTTATTGTTTCTTCGGAATCTTTGTGCTAGAATGGTTTCGCTTCTTGTGAATAAGAAAATTCATTTATCTTTTGAGAGAAATGTTACGCAATACACAGTATCACCGATTTTAGAAAGAAGGCTTTTTTATGAAAATTGCAAGAGAAGACGTCCGTAACGTTGCCATTATCGCTCATGTAGACCACGGCAAAACCACTCTGGTCGATGAACTTTTAAAGCAAAGCGGAACTTTCCGCGAAAACCAGGATGTCGGCGAGCGGATTATGGATTCCAATGATATCGAACGGGAAAGAGGAATTACCATCCTTTCCAAAAATACTGCCATCCATTACGACGGCGTAAAAATCAATATTGTGGACACACCTGGCCACGCTGACTTCGGAGGCGAGGTAGAGCGCGTACTTAAAATGGTAGACGGCGTTATCCTTGTGGTGGACGCCTTCGAAGGACCTATGCCTCAGACAAAATTCGTACTGAAAAAGGCACTGGAGCTGAATCATCCGGTCATCGTCTGCATTAATAAGATTGACCGCCCGGAAGCAAGACCAGAAGAAGTCATGGATGAGGTTCTGGAACTGTTCCTGGAGCTGGATGCCGATGACGACCAGCTGGACAGCCCTTTTGTATACGCATCCGCCAAGTCAGGCATCGCCATGCTGGAACTTAACGAGCACGGAACCGATATGAAACCTCTGTTTGAGACCATCATCAAACATATTCCTGCTCCTACCGGTGATCCGGACGCTGACACCCAGGTACTCATCAGCACCATCGACTACAATGAGTATGTAGGACGTATCGGTATAGGCAAAGTAGAAAACGGTTCCATCCGCGTGAATCAGGAAGTTCTCCTGGTCAACCACCACGACCCTGACGTCAATAAAAAAGTAAAAATCAGCAAGCTTTATGAATTTGACGGATTGAACAAGGTGGAAGTGGAAAGCGCTTCCGTGGGCTCTATCGTGGCAATCTCAGGCATCGCTGACATCCATATTGGCGATACGCTCTGCTCTCCGGAAAACCCGCAGCCGATTCCATTCCAGAAAATATCTGAGCCAACCATCGCCATGCAGTTCCTTGTAAACGACAGCCCTCTGGCAGGACAGGAAGGAAAATATGTCACTTCCCGCCACATCAGAGACCGCCTTTTCCGGGAGCTCAACACTGATGTCAGCCTCCGCGTGGAGGAAATGGAAAATACAGATTCCTTCAAAGTCTCCGGCCGGGGCGAGCTTCACCTTTCTGTACTCATTGAGAACATGCGCCGGGAAGGTTATGAATTCGCCGTCAGCAAAGCAGAGGTTCTCTATCACACCGATGAAAATGGAAAGAAAACAGAGCCGATGGAGATTGCGGTAGTTGATGTTCCTGAAGAATTCTCCGGTGCTGTCATCGAAAAGCTGAGCCAAAGGAAAGGCGAACTCCGCAACATGAGTATTTCCGGAGCGGGCTCCGCCCGTCTTGAATTCTCTATTCCATCCAGAGGCCTCATCGGCTACCGGGGAGAATTCATGACCGATACTAAGGGAACCGGCATTCTGAATACATTATTTGACGGCTATGGCCCATATAAAGGTGATATTCAATACAGAAAACAGGGTTCCCTCATCGCCTACGAATCAGGAGAAACCATCACCTATGGTCTGTTCAACGCTCAGGAGCGGGGCACACTCTTTGTCGGTCCCGGAGAAAAAGTTTATTCCGGTATGATCGTCGGCCAGAACGGCAAAACCGATGATATCGAAGTTAATGTGTGCAAAACCAAAAAGCTGACCAATACAAGAGCTTCCGGCTCTGACGACGCCCTGAAACTGACGCCGCCGCGGGTTTTAAGTCTGGAACAGGCGCTTGACTTCATCGATACCGATGAGCTGGTTGAGATTACGCCGAAAAACATCCGCCTGCGCAAAAAAATCCTTGATCCGACCGCCCGCTATCGTGCAAAGCGAAACGGACAAGCTTAAAAAATTATAACTTCTCCTTCTGCTGTGCCATAATACACATCTTCTCCGTCCTCTATATGCACTCTGCCCCCGGTGCCTTCTGTAAGCGCCCGGCAGAGTGCCTTTTTTTCTTTCTCCGGAAACAGCGCTCTGATCTCTACCTTATCTGTATACTCAGTATTCTCCACTGTCACCTGATTCTGTGCCAGAATATACTGAATCTTTCCCAAATCTGTATATTCTGTAAAAAGCTTCATTCTAGTGGCAGGTATCTTTTCAATGATAACCGCATTCTCTATCCCTGCCTTGGCAGCCTCTGTGTAAGCCCGCACCAGTCCTCCTGTTCCCAGAAGCGTTCCTCCGAAATACCGTGTCACAACAATTACAATATTACGGATGCCGCTGCCCTGAATCACTTCCAGGATCGGCTTGCCGGCTGTACCGCCCGGCTCTCCGTCATCACTGCATCTGGTCAGAGGATTCATCTCTCCAACTGAAAACGCCGAGCAGTTATGCCTGGCATCCCAGTATTTCTTTTTTACCGCTTCGATAAATTCCTGCGCCTCTTCCACAGAATCCACCGCCTGCACATGAGCAATAAATCTTGACTTTTTCTCAACAATCTCTCCACGTCCCGCCTCAAAAACTGCCTTATGTCTGATCATCATTTATCTCCTTTTATATTCTCCTGGAATTCTATTCTCACAATAAACAAGGCTTCATTCTCATAAACAACTGATGAAAGCCTTTCAAGAAGCATCATACCATATCCAGGCAAAATTATCAGCAAAACATATCGTTTATCCACGACAAACGCATGAATGTGTTTCCCAACTAAACCTATCGATTTTTAAAATTTTTACAAGTTCATAAGTTCATCCAGATATTTTTCCGGATTTGTTCCTATCGCATACCGTTTCTT
>NZ_NFIR01000030.1:0-34918 GCF_002159465.1 Eubacterium sp. An3 | reverse complement strand
CCATTAAAACAGATATAATGATCCTGCTCCGGATCGTATGTCATATTTTCCATGCGTCCGATATCCTGTTGATACCTGCGCTTCTTTGCTTGTTCATAGTTATTCGGCTTGATATAAGCGATTTATATATGCGCCATAGCAAAGAAGGGGATGTAAAGATTTACTCTGAAACAGAACTCGTTTCCATGCTTTCAGCATATTTTCATAATGTGTCATGGGAACAGGTTGGTAACACAGCGTGTATTGCTATGGGCGAAAAATGATTGATATTCACTCATTGAATTTTTAGAATGGGCATGCTATCATAGAAAGAAAGGAGGCTCAGACTATGCGGGTTACAAAGGAGCCGGAAGTACGCAAGCAAGAGATTTTAGATACTGCCCTCAAATTGTTCGGGGAAAATGGATATGAAAAAACCTCGATTACAGATATAGCAAAAGCAATCGGTGTGGCACAAGGTCTATGCTATCGCTATTTCCCGTCTAAAGAGGCGCTGTTTGACAGTGCGATTGAACAATATGCCGATGTCATTGTGGAGCAATTTGTAGGCTCTGAAAAGGACGATCACAAGACCTTGAGGCAGATCATTGAAGATATGCCTGCCACTATGGAAGAACGGGACACAAAATACTATTCTGTTTTTCACGGAGCAGAAAACAAGAAATTCCACGATCAGCTTTCTCTCAAAGTGTGTGAGAAGTTGGTTCCGATTGTAGAAAAATTGTTGCAGCGAGCCAGACAACAGGGAGAGCTCCAGTTTGACGATTTGCAGGCTGCCGCGATGTTCTGCGTATATGGGCAGCTTGGTATCCTGCTGGCAGACGATTTGACACAAGAAGATAAGTCAAAAAGAATTCGTGAATTTCTTATATTTGCACTGCACCTTTGAAACTGATCCCCCGCTTTGGGGCGGGGGATTTTCAAGGGCCAATAATGAATAGTTTTCATTCAGATGTTGCCGCAAGACGCGGCAGATATTTTTGACCACTATATGAATGTTATTCATTCATTTACTGATGAAAGGATGATTATCATGCCAAACAAAATTGACTTTATAGGCGGAAATACAAAGCGTTGCCTTATGGCGATGGCGCTCCCGATGATTGCCGCCATGTTCCTCAATATGATGTATAACCTCGTAGACAGTCTGTGGATCGGAAATTTGCTCGGAGAAACGGCTTATGCCGCTTTGACAAACTCCACCCCTATTATTCTGATCTTGACTTCCGTTGCAATGGGGGCAACCAATGGTGTATCCATTCTGATCTCTCAGGCGATTGGCGCAAAGGATAAGAAAAAAACAGAGAGTTTGATTGCCACATCATTCAGCGTTGCGGTAGCTTTCTCCCTCCTTGTGACGATTTTGCTTGAGGCTTTTCTTCCGGGAATTTTGAAAGCTCTAAACACTCCGGCTGAAACTTATGATATGGCATACAGCTATCTGGCAATCTATATCCTTGGATATTTGGCGGTCTACCTCTATCTTTATTTCACTGCCGTTTTGCGGAGCTTTGGTAATTCTATGTTTCAGGCCGTGGCAATGCTGGTATCAACAATTTTGAACGCAATCCTCGACCCTATTTTTATCCACTTCATCGGATTTCACGGTGCGGCGATTGCCACCCTGCTTTCTCAGGTGATCTGTCTGCTGTTTATGCTGATTTATCTGAAAAAGAAAAAACTGTTCGCGTTCAAAATCTCTGCGTTTGATAAGAGCGAAGTATTGCCTCTTATTCAGAAGGCAATTCCCTCTGTCATTCAACAAAGTATTCCGGCCATCAGCACAACTTTTCTTACCGCACTTGTCAGCACATATAGCGTCACAGCAATAGCGGCTTATGGGGTAACAGGAAAGTTGGAAACCATTCTTTTCTATCCGGCAATGGCGCTGAACATGGTCTTAACTACCATCATCGGGCAGTGCGTTGGCGGAAGTCGATACGACAGAGCTAAAGACTATCTGAAATGTGCATTGGGATATGGCTGTGGCCTGCTTGTAATCCTTTCTGTTTTAGTAGTCGGATTTTCAAAGCAACTTTCTGGTCTATTTGTTAATAGCGATGATGTGGCAGCCATTGTTGGAACTTATTTTCTGATTGTCAGTATCGGGTACATTCTGAACACGATTACAAACTGCTATCTTGGTTCCCTTAACGGTATGGGAAAGCCCTCAAAAAGTATGTTCCTAATGATCTTTTATTACATTGTAGTTCGTATGCCTCTGGCCTATTTACTTTCCTATCTGGACTTTGGCCTAAATGGAATTTGGGCTGCGGTTCTGCTCAGTCATGTGGTGGCAAGTGTCGCTGCTGGCATCTCTGGAACTATTTCTTTCAAAAAGCGGATAAACACAACCTAAGTCAATTTCATTAGGCAAGTGTAACTGTTCGGCAACAGTAATTGAGAAATAAGGATTTACACAAAATCAGAGGGGCCATATTGTATTACTGTAAACATGCTATTGCTTTATTTAGGCAAAAATCATATGAGATCGGCTTATTTGAGGCCAAGAATATTTTCAAAAGTACTTACGCATAGGGGTGATATTATCGGACGAGTAATCATTCTGGAATTGCAGGAACAAGATTCTAAAGCATTCGAGGCGATCCTCGACATCCTGCAAAGCCATTCAGAGATAGAAAAATATGAGCTGACCAGGGAGCCGATGCTATCCCTCCCTGGTCTTGAGATCTATCCAAGCAAACGAAAAGTTTTTCGTGATCGCCAAGAAATTCAGCTCACCGCAAAGGAATACGAGATACTTCTATTGCTTGCGGCCAACAAGGGACATGTGCTTACATACAGCCAAATCTACGAGAAGGTATGGGGAGATATTCCCTCTGGCTGTGAGAGCAACACTATCGGCTTTCACATCTGCAACCTTCGGGAAAAGCTGTACCAGGCAGCTCCCAATGCTCCATTTACCATCCGATCCGTTCGGGAAGTCGGATACTGTTTTGAAGTACAAGCAGAAAAATAAGAGTCAGCAGTCTGATCCAACTCAGGCTGCTGTTCTTCTTTTCTATTCTTCATAATTTATATTCGACTTGTATCTTTCGATAATATGTTGAGCCACCGGGCAGAGATGCAGCGAACGCAGAGCAACAACTACTGCAGGAACAAAATCACTCGATTGGATATAGATGTTCTCGCACGCTTATGTACTGTACTGAATTGTGAGATTGGTGATCTGCTGGAATTTGTGCCACCAGAAGAAAAGAAGGAATGAAACTCGCGGGAAAGAGTTTAATTACTCTAAGCTGCGAGTTTTGTTTATGTAGAAATTCTCCTGAACTTATTAGTCCATACTGACCACAATAAAGAACGAGTGGCATTATCCTTTTGGAAAAGTCTATAGAAAAATAACGGATTGAAAAACACGGTTCAGGAGACGTTTTTTTAATAAACCCGAAAAATCATAATGATTTGTAAGTTGCTACAGCTCTTTTACATTACATATGAAAATCAAAAACCATTTGGAGTATTTTCAATCTATTTAGAGTGGCGTAGCCTGTTTAGATTATAGTAGAATCTGATTGTGCGAAATTCTGCTTCGCCATTTTTAATCACAATAGGTTAGTTTTTGCTAACTTCTCTGGAGGTATGTGTAAATGGAAACAAAAAGCAAAAAGCTACAAGCAAAAGACCTTATCAATGTGGGCATTTTCACCGCCATCTATTTTGTCATTTTCTTTGCGGGTATGATGCTGGGATATATCCCTATCTTTATCCCGTTGCTTGGACTGGTGTGCCCCATCCTGTGCGGTATTCCCTTTATGCTGTACTTAACAAAGGTTAAGAAGTTTGGCATGGTATCACTGACCGGCATTATCCTTGGCTTACTGAATTTGATCATGGGTAGCGGAATTTTGGTGCTGGTTGCTGGGATTATTTTTGGCATTGCAAGCGATTTGATTTTAAGAGCCGGAAAATATCAAAGTTGGAAATGCACATTCCTTGCCAATGGTGTGTTTTCCCTTTGGATCATGGGTTATGTGAGCCGGATGTTCCTCACCCGCACAGAGTTCTTTGCTTCGCTTGTAAGTAGTTATGGACAGGAATATGTAGATACGCTTATGTCCTACACCCCAAATTGGATGTTCCCTGTTTTATTCGTTGTAACCTTTATCGGTGGCATTTTGGGGGCGCTTCTTGGTAAAGCTGTGTTGAAGAAGCATTTTGAAAAGGCAGGGATTGCCTGATGGATGCGGCGGTTACAACGCTAAAATTTGAAAGCAAAGCTGTTATTCCCACCGATCCGAGGACAAAACTGTTTTTGACTGTTACAGTCAGCACCATTATGATTACCGGCGGCACTGGCGGGTTTATGAATTTTGTCCGTCCGTGTCTAATGGCTTGCCCCATCATTTTTTTACTTCTTTCAAGGAAATGGGTGGCCGCAGCCAGATTTGCAGTTACATACGCTATTTTGTTTGCGTTGGAATTAACGGTATTGCCGCTGCTCACTGGTACATGGAATTTTATCCTGGGAGCCGCAGTTGGGATTTATACGCACATGCTTCCCGGATTTATTATGGGATATTATCTGGTAAGCACTACAACCGTTAGCGAATTTGTCGCAGCTATGGAGCGGATGCATGTTCCCGAGAAAATAGTAATCCCCGTGTCCGTGGTGTTTCGTTTCTTCCCGACGGTAAAAGAGGAATATGCGGCTATACGGGATGCCATGAAGATGCGCGGCATCACTACTCTCCGCAGTCCCATGAAGATGCTGGAATACCGGGTGGTTCCTCTGATGATGTCGATTGCCAAGATCGGAGAAGAACTGTCTGCGGCGGCTCTCACGCGAGGGCTTGGAGCGCCGCAGAAACGGACAAATATTTGTAAAATTGGGTTTGGACCTTTGGATGTTTTTTTCTTCCTGCTGGCGATACCCTGTTGGGTCGGTTTCTTTATTTGTTAGGAGGAAGAAGTCTATGATTGAACTTCGCAATATCAATTTTCGATATGCTGGGGGAACGGATGCCGGTGGGCTTGTAAACATTGACTTAATCATCCCGGACGGGCAAGTTATCCTTTTGTGTGGGCAATCTGGCTGCGGAAAAACAACCCTGGCCCGGTTGGTGAATGGGCTGATTCCGAATTATTATGAGGGCGAGTTAAGCGGCGAAGTCCTGCTGGATGGCAAGAACATCAGCAGGCTTCCACTCTATGAAACAGCGAAATATGTGGGGAGCGTTTTTCAAAATCCCCGCACGCAGTTTTTTACGGTGGACTCTACCAGCGAACTGGCCTTTGGATGTGAAAATCAGGGTTTGCCTGAAGAAGAAATCATTCGGCGGGTGAAATCAACTGCGGAGCAGTTTGATATGGACAATCTGCTGGGGAAAAATATCTTTTCTCTTTCCGGCGGAGAAAAGCAGAAAATTGCTTGTGCCTCTGTGTCAGCCAGTAATCCGCCCATCATCGTTCTGGACGAACCATCTTCTAATCTGGATATGTCAGCCACAAAAGATCTACGCCGGATGATCCAGATCTGGAAACAGCAGGGGAAAACAGTTATTATTGCGGAACATCGGCTCTATTATCTGAAAGAATTGATAGACCGTGTTGTGTATCTAAAAGATGGGAAAATTGAAAAAGATTACTCGGCTCTGGATGCACTTAAACTGTCCGTGACGCAACAGGCAGAAATGGGGCTGCGGCCTTTTGACCTGGGTGCGTTCCCTGTGACAGCACATCCTGTTGCAAGCAGTGGTTCTATCGAATGTGAGAACTTTCATTTTGCTTATACAAAGCAGAGGGATGCGCTGGATATTGACAGTCTTTCGCTGCCACAGGCGGGCATTATCGCAGTGATCGGTCATAACGGAGCCGGAAAATCCACCTTGGCCCGTTGCCTCTGCGGATTGGAGAAGCATTGCAAATGCATTGTGAAAATAGATGAAAAACCGTATAATAGAAAGCAAAGGCTGTCCCTGTGCTATATGGTCATGCAGGATGTTAACCATCAGTTGTTTACGGAAAGCACAGAGGAAGAAATGCTCATTAGCATGGCGGAACCGGCTACCGATAAGGCGGATGCAGTTCTTGACCGATTGGATTTGTTACAGTTTAAGGAGCGGCACCCGATGGCGCTCTCCGGCGGTCAGAAGCAGCGGGTGGCGATTGCCACCGCTCTTGTTTCCGAGCGTAAGATTTTAGTGCTGGATGAACCTACCAGCGGTCTGGATTTACAGCACATGAAAGAAGTGGCTGATGAACTTGTGACGATACAGAAAATGGGAAAGACATCTCTTGTCATCACCCATGATTATGAGCTGATCGTCAGTTGCTGTACTCATGTTCTGCATTTGGAGCATGGTATGGTACAGGAACAATATGCACTGGATGCCGCAGGGCTCCAGCGCCTCCAAAATTTTTTTATAGAATCGAGGTGATTTCAGTTTGAACAGAAGCGACCTGTTTTTCTCGCAGCAAAATATGAATTTGCTCTGCCGGGATGAATCCTGCTCGGTCTACCAAATGAAAAATGAAACAGGAGACGGAACTGCAACCTATTATGAAGTATATCCCGGAATAGGTGTCATGTATAATGATTTTCACATGGAGCACTGCCCGTCAAGGAAGTTTGAACAAAATACGCACACTTTTGCAATTCACCATTGCAGAGAAGGCCGCGTCGAGTGGGAAGTCAGCAATGGCGCTTATCTTTATCTTGCGTCCGGCGATATTATGCTGGACAGTTCTGCCACGGAAAACAACCATTGCAGCTTTCCCGTAAGCCATTACCACGGGATCACAATTACGATCTCTGTTCCTGAAGCGGTAGAGGGATTGGGGGATCTCCTGTCCCTGTTTTCCATTGACCTGGAGCAAATCGAGCAGCAATTCACCTTAAAGATTCGACCTTTCATTATGCACGGAAATTCCGTTCCCGACCATGTGATTTCGGAACTGTACCAGGTGCCGGAAAATATCCGTCTGGAATATCTCAGGGTAAAGGTGTTAGAACTGTTGGTCACGCTCAGGACGGTAGACCCTACGGTCTTAGGTGTGGAACGTCCCTATTTTTATAAAACGCAGGTAGAGAAAGTCAAGGCTATCATGTCGTTTATGACAAATGAGCCGGAGCACCATTTCACAATGGAGGAGCTTTCTGAAAAGTTCGATATTTCCACTTCTGCTCTGAAGCAGTGCTTTAAGGGCGTGTATGGCTCCGCCATTTATACCTATATGCGAAATTATCGTATGGACCTGGCAGCTTCTCTTTTGACACAGACAGATGAACCGATTACGATGATTGCCGGAAAAGTCGGTTATACGAATACCAGCAAATTTTCCGAAGCATTCAAGAAGGTAAAAGGAAAAACGCCGCTGGAATATCGAAAAGTTAAAATCTAAATGGAGTAAAACCCGCCCGGGCAGAGTGGCGGACAACATGAATATCTGCAATACTTAGAGAGTATCAAGTCGATTGATGCTCTCTATTATTTTGCTAAAGGAGGAATGGAAATGAAGCAAAAAAGCTGGATTTCTATTGTGTTTTCCTTTGCTTCACAGTGCCGGGGCAAGATTGTCCTGTCCGTCTTATGTGCGATCATCAGTGTGGTTGCCGGACTGATACCCTATTGGAGTGTTTACCAGATTATCACGCTCTTTATCGGCGGCTCACCTGTGATGGCAGAGGTTTGGAGATGGTGCTGGATTGGACTTGGCGCTTATGCGATACGCTTCTTGCTCTATGGTATTTCAACGAGCCTGTCCCACATATCCGCATATACCATTTTGGAGAATATTCGTTTGGCTCTTGCCCAGCGGCTGATGAAAGCACCGCTGGGGACAGTCATCGGAGAGTCTGTGGGTAAACTGAAAAATGTATTGGTAGATCGGGTGGAAACGATTGAGCTGCCGCTGGCCCACATGATCCCGGAGTGTATCTCCAACCTGCTGCTCCCCGTGGCAGTCTTTGTTTATCTAGTTTGCATCGACTGGCGCATGGCGCTGGCGATGCTGGTCACGCTGCCTTTCGTTCTGATTGCTTTTGCTATGATGATGAAGAATTTTAACAAGCTCTATGCTGATTACATGGAGTCCAACAACTATGTGAACGGCGTGATCGTGGAGTATGTGGAGGGTATCGAAGTTATCAAGGCGTTCAATCAGTCCTCCAGTTCTTACGAAAAGTTCACCAAGGCGGTAGAGTCCTTCAAAGACTACACCCTCAAATGGTATCAAAGTTCCTGGAAAGTGATGAACTTTGTTGCTGCTGTGCTACCGTCCACCTTTTTGGGAACGCTCCCGATTGGTATGTATCTCTACTGGAACGGTAGCCTTACGCCGCAGGACCTTGCAATGTGCCTAATCCTCTCGCTGGGTATTGTAGGCCCGCTGATGAACTTTACTACTTACATCAATGAGACGAAGGCGATTGAATACGCCGTCCACGACGTGGACGAGTTGCTCCATGTGGAAGAACTGCCCGATACTGGAAAATCAGTGGAGGTGCAGTCCAAAGACATTCAACTTCAGGATGTTTCGTTCTCTTATGATAAAGAAAGCGGTAAGCAGGTGCTCTCCCATATCAATCTGAAAATCCCTGAGGGAAAGTTTACGGCGCTCGTCGGCCCGTCCGGTGGAGGCAAGTCCACCATCGCCCGCTTGATTGCCCGTTTTTGGGATGTGAACGATGGAAAGATCACCATTGGCGGTGTGGACATTCGCAGTATGCCGCTGGCCCAGCTTGCCGATATTGTCAGCTTTGTTACACAGGATAACTTCCTGTTTAACTGCTCCATCAAGGAAAATATCCGGCTGGGAAACCCTGATGCTACGGACGAAGAAGTATATGCGGCAGCAAAAGCCGCCTGCTGTGATGAATTTATACAGAAATTGGACAATGGCTATGACACGATGGCCGGGGATGCAGGGAACCGGCTTTCAGGCGGTGAAAAACAGCGCATTTCTATTGCCCGCATGATTTTGAAAAATGCCCCCATCGTGATTTTGGACGAGGCAACCGCGTTCACCGATCAGGAGAACGAAGAAAAAATCCAGCAGTCTATCGCTGCTTTGACAAAAGGGAAAACGCTGCTGGTCATTGCACATCGTCTGTCCACCATCAAAAATGCCGATCAGATTATTGTCCTGCAAAACGGGCAGGTTGAGAACACAGGTACTCATCAGCAGCTTTTAGATGGCGACTCTCTCTATCGGGATATGTGGGAGGCGCATATCGGAGCGCAGAACTGGTCTGCCGGTTCCGGGAAAGGAGGTAACTGATATGTTTGGGATTGTAAATCGACTGATCCAATGGACAGGGAAATATAAACGGCGTATTTACATCGGGTTTATCTACGCTTTCATCCACAGCATTTTTACCGCAATCCCTATTATGCTGGCCGCGAATGGATTAAGTGCTGTTCTGGATGACTGGGGTGGCGTTAAACCATTGGAGGGCCGGGACATCTGGATCATGCTGGGGGCCATGATTTTAGCTGTATTGGGCCGATACCTGTTCTCATATCTCCGAGCCATCACGCAGGAAAGTGTCGGTTATGAAGCAACCGCTGACGAGAGAATACGGCTGGGAGACATTTTGAAGCGGGTATCGCTGGGCTTTTTCAGTAAGAATAATATGGGAGAACTGTCCGCAGCGGCCACAACCGACCTCTCGTTTATGGAAATGTTCACCATGAATATGGTCAACACCGTTGTTAATGGCTATATCACCGTTATCGTCCTGATATTGTTCCTTGCATTTTATAGCCCTCTGGCGGGAGGAATTGCTCTGGCTGGTGTCCTTCTGTCAGCCCTGTTTCTTCATCTGCTGGAGGCGCGCAGCCACCAAAACGCGCCTATCCATCAAAAGGCACAGGATGATATGGTGGAAAGTTCCATCGAGTATCTGCGAGGGATGCAGGTGGTGAAAGCCTTTAAGCAGGAAGGCGTATCTATTGCCGGTATCCGCAAAGCATACAACGACAGCAAGAAAATCAACATCAAAATTGAAGTGGAATATATGCCCTTCAACTGCCTGCACCTGTTTTCGCTGAAGGCCGCCTCCATTGCCATTGTAGCTGTGGCCGCTTGGCTGACCTATAACGGCAGTATGGAACTTCCTACCATGCTCATGCTGGATATGTTCTCCTTTATGATCTTTGGAAGTGTGGAAGCCATGAACAACGCCGCCCATGTATTGGAGGTTATTGATGCTACGCTGGATAAACTGGACGGCATTGAACACGCTGACATTATAGACAAAGACGGGAAAGATATTTCTTTGCAGAACACAGACATTGCTTTCCGTGATGTGACATTCTCCTACGATAAAGTTCCCGTTTTGCGGAATATCAGCTTTTCCATCCCCCAGGGCAGCACTACGGCCATTGTAGGGCCATCTGGCAGCGGCAAGACCACGATTTGCAACCTGATTGCCCGTTTCTATGATGTGGACAGCGGCAAGGTCACAGTAGGCGGTGAGGATGTGCGGAACATGACCTGTGACAGTTTGCTCCGCAATATCTCGATGGTCTTTCAAAAGGTCTACCTGTTCCACGATACCATTGAAAACAACATCCGTTTCGGCAATCCAAGTGCAACGCAGGAAGAAATTATAGAAGCTGCGAAAAAGGCTCGGTGCCACGACTTCATTATGGCTCTTCCCGATGGATATGAAACGGTGATCGGTGAGGGCGGCTCTACGCTGTCTGGCGGAGAAAAACAGCGCATTTCTATTGCCCGCGCCATTTTGAAAAATGCCAACATTGTCATTCTTGATGAAGCAACAGCAAGTATTGACCCCGAAAATGAGCATCTGATCCAGCAGGCAATCAGTGAATTGACCATTGGAAAAACGGTTATCGTTATCGCCCACCGTCTGGCGACGATTGAACACGCTGACCAGATTTTAGTGGTGGATAAAGGTCAAGTTGTTCAGAAAGGAACACATCAGCAGCTTGTTCAGCAGGAAGGACTTTATCACCGTTTCATTACAATCCGTGAGCAGGCAGAGGGTTGGAGTATTGCCTGATGTTAAAAAAATATCTGTTGAGAGGAGGTGCACCATTGGCCTTGACATCATCCATGGAAGATTATTTAGAAACCGTACACATTCTTCAGAAAAAATACGGGAATGTTCGTAATATTGATATATCACTACACTTAGGTGTTACCAAGCCCTCTGTTAGTCGGGCTGTTAAAGAACTATCTAAAATGGGATACTTGATAAAGCAGGCAGATGGTACACTCTCCTTAACAGAAACAGGCTTAACAATTGCCAGTCAGGTTTATGAAAAGCACCAATTCTTTACCCAGCAACTATTAAAAGTTGGCGTTCCAGAAGATATTGCAGCTCGGGATGCCTGTCGCTTGGAACATGTGATCAGCGAAACAAGTTACAGAAAGCTCAAAGAGGCTGCTTTGGAAAATCATTAGGAGGTGATATTATCGGACGAATAATCATCTTAGATCTGCAAGAGCATGACTCTGACGCATTCGATGAGATTCTTTCTATTCTTAGATGCCATCCAGAGATAGAAACATATGAATTAGCCAAGGAACCGATGATATCCCTCCCTGGTCTTGAGATCTATCCAAGTAGGCGGAAAGTTTTCCGTGATCGTCAAGAGATCCAACTCACTGCAAAAGAGTATGAAATACTTTTATTGCTCGCAGCCAATAAGGGGCGTGTGGTTACATACAGCCAAATCTACGAGAAGGTATGGGGAGACTTCCCCTCTGGAGGTGAGAGCAACACCATCGGTTTTCACATCTGCAATCTACGGGAAAAACTATATCAGGCAACTCCCAATGCTCCCTTTACCATCCGATCCGTCCGGGAAGTTGGATATTGCTTTGAGATACAAGCAGAGAAATAAGAGTCAGCAGTCTGATCCACCCAGGCTGCTGTTCTTCTTTTCTATTCTTCATAATTTATATTCGACTTGTATCCTTCGATAATATGTTGAGTCATCAGGCAGAGATGCAGCGGACGCAGATCAACAACTACTGCAGGAACCAGATCACTCGATTGGATATAGATGTTCTCGCTCGACTATGTACGGTATTGAATTGTGAGATCGGTGATCTGCTGGAGTTTGTGCCACCGGAAGAAATAGCAAAAGAAAAATAAGACTCGCAGGACAGAGTTTAATTACTCTGAACTGCGAGTTTTTTATACATACTCTCCTATTGACAAATCTTATTCTGCGACATATAATAACATTGTTATATGACACTGTTATATGGAGGACATTATGGAGGAAAAATCATCTGCCACATTAGAAAATATTTTGCAGACCGCCATGGAGGAATTTTCTGACAAAGGTTTTCTGGGTGCATCCCTTCGTCAGATCGTAAAAAAGGCCGGCGTGACCACCGGCGCCTTCTATGGATATTTTTCCAGCAAAGAGGCTTTGTTTAATGCCATTGTGGAACCTCATGCCGCGGCGCTCATGGGAAAGTTTATGGAGGCCCAGACCTCTTTCGCCGAGCTGCCCGAAGAACAGCAGCCAGACCACATGGGAGTGGAATCCTCGAACTGTATCCACTGGATGGTGGAATACATCTGTCAGCACCGGGAACCGGTAAAACTGTTGCTGTGCCGGTCAGAAGGCACCAGCTATGAGCATTTTATTCATAACATGGTGGAGGTGGAAGTAGAATACACGATAAAATATATGGAAGTCCTCCGCCGCCTCGGACGGAACATCCCGGAATTGGATGAGCAAATGTGCCATATCATTGCCAGCGGCATGTTTAACGGGGTATTTGAGATCGTGATACACGATATGCCAAGGGATAAAGCCCTGCGATATGTGGATCAATTGCGGGATTTTTACACGGCCGGATGGCTGAAATTGATGGGGCAATAGCCCCAATCTTTTTTGCATGGTAGTTAGCTATATCTAACTTCATGATAAATATTTTCAACAAGTAGAGGAGGTATTCTTGTGATGCAAAAGAAGCAAAGCAGCCTGTCCCGCATCTTGAGCTATGCAGGCAGGCACAAAAATCTCACCTTGCTGGGCTGTATCCTCTCTGCCCTGTCTGCGGTACTGGGACTGATCCCTTATGTGTGCGTCTGGCTGGCAGCAAGGAATGTACTGGAGTCCTGGCCCGCTCTTGAGGGGATCTCCGGCCTGGCCCGCTGGGGCTGGACGGCGGTATGGACTGCCATCGGCAGTATCGCCCTGTATTTTGCGGCGCTCATGTCAACTCATATCGCTGCGTTCCGTACCGCCCGGAACATCCGGCGTACCGCGATGGATCACGTACTGAAACTGCCTCTGGGTTTCTTTACAGGAAATCTGTCAGGACGGCTCAGGAAACTGATCGATGACAATGCGGGACTTACGGAAGATCTGCTGGCCCACAAACTCCCTGACCTGGCGGGAACCATCGTCACCCCGATCGCTGCCATCGTAATGCTGTTTCTCTTTGACTGGAAAATGGGGCTTCTTTGCCTGCTTACCATGGTCCTCGCCCTTCTTTCCATGTGCATGATGATGGGAGGAAAGAACGCCGGATTTTTCCATCGGTACCAGAAGGAAATTGAACGCATGAGCGGCGAAGCGGTGGAATATGTCCGAGGCATCCCGGTTGTAAAGATGTTCCAGCAGACGGTCTATTCCTTCAAAGCCTTTTACGCCGCTATCAGAGACTACAGCGATCTGGCCAGCCAGTATGCCATGAGCTGCCGTGTGGGACAGACCTGTTTCCTGACTTTTATCAACGGAGCCTTCGCTCTGCTGATCCCGGCAGCACTGCTGCTGTCTTCCAGCGGAGATATACGCACAGTGCTTGTCAACTTTATCTTCTACGCCCTGTTTGCTCCCGCCTGCGGCCAGATGATCAACCGGATCATGTATATGAGCGAGGCTATCATGGAAGCTGACGAGGCTGTGGGGCGTCTGGATGAAATCCTCGGCCAGAAACCCATGGAAGAATCAAAAATGCAGAAACGTCCGGTAAATGCCAATATCTCCTTTGACCATGTGACCTTTACTTATCCAGGCGCAGACCGGCCAGCTCTGGATAATGTGTCATTTTCCGTCCGTCCTGGACAGGTGACGGCGCTGGTAGGTCCGTCTGGAGGCGGCAAGACCACAGCCGCTAGCCTGATCCCCCGTTTCTGGGATACGGACAGCGGTACTGTCGCAATCGGCGGAGTCAATGTCCGGGAGATGAACACAGAAGATCTGATGAGTCAGGTAGCATTTGTCTTCCAGGATACCCGGCTGTTTAAGGAAAGCCTTCTGGAAAATATCCGGGCTGCCAGACCAGAAGCGACCAGAGATGAAGTTCTGGCTGCCGCCCATGCCGCCCAGTGCGATGATATTCTTCAAAAACTGCCGCAGGGTCTGGATACTGTGGTTGGGACAAAAGGCATTTATCTTTCCGGCGGTGAACAGCAGAGGATTGCTCTGGCGCGGGCCATTTTGAAAAACGCTCCCATTGTAGTACTGGATGAGGCCACTGCTTTTGCTGACCCGGAAAATGAATATCAGATTCAGAAAGCATTTGAAGTGCTGACAAAGAACAAAACCGTATTGATGATTGCCCATAGACTGTCTACCGTACAGAATGCAGATTCTATCATTGTCCTGAGCGACGGGAAAGTTGTCGAACAGGGCAGCCACGAAAGCCTGCTTGCACTGTGCGGTGTTTATACTGCCATGTGGGAAGATTACCAGCGCAGCGCCAGGTGGAAGGTCGGAAAGGAGGAAGCGGTATGACAAAAAAACTACAACATTTGTTTGCGCTCAGTGAAAAAGGAGCAAACGATTTGGTAAAAGCAGTGATCTGGTGCTTTGTGTGCAATTTAAGCCTGATGTTTCCGGTTGGAGCCGTCCTGTTTACAGTGCAGCATCTTTTGGATTCCATGGAAAACGGAGGCAGTCCTATGGATGGCTTTTGGATTTATGCAGGCTTTGGCATAGCTGTCCTGATCCTGCTGTTCATTCTTCACTGGTTCCAGTATGCTTCGCTTTATCTGGCAACCTATAAGGAGAGCGCCAATCGCCGGGTAAGCCTGGCCGAGACTTTGCGCCGACTGCCATTGAGTTTTTTCGGAAACCGGGATCTAAGCGACCTGACCTCTACCATGATCGCAGACTGCTCCAGCCTGGATCAGATGTTTTCCCACTATGTGCCACAGTTGTTCGCATCCATTTTCTCCACTCTTGTGATCGGCATCGCTATGTTCTTTTGTGACTGGCGGATGGCGCTGGCCGTACTGTGGGTGGTGCCGGTGGCAATTCTGCTCACAGCAGGGAGCAAGAAAATCCAGGATTCCTTCGGTACAAAGAATATTCTAAATAAGCGGGCTGTCGCTGACTGTATCCAGGAAGGATTGGAAACCATACGGGATATTAAGGCATGCAACCGACAGGAAACTTACATGGGAAAACTGGAGGAAAAGCTGGCTGCTATGGAAAAGGGTTCCATCCACTCAGAGCTGGCGACCGGTATATTTGTCTGCTCCGCTCAAGCCTTCCTTCGCCTTGGGCTGGCCACTACTATTTTGACTGGCGGAGCGCTTCTGGCAGCAAGCGAACTTTCTTTTCTCTATTTTCTGGGATTCCTCTTTGCCGCCGCAAGGCTTTATGACCCGTTGGGGCTGGTACTGCAGAATATCGCCGCCACCTTTAATACGAAACTGCAGATTGAACGGATGCGTTCCATTTTAGAACAGCCGATACAGGAGGGTACAAAAGAGTTTACGCCTGAAAACTACAACATTACCTTTGATCACGTATCCTTTGCCTACCGGGAAGGGGACGGTGTACTGGAGGATGTAAGCTTTACCGCCAAACAGGGAGAAGTAACCGCCCTTATTGGTCCCTCCGGAGGTGGAAAGTCCACTGCGTGTAAACTGGCCGCCCGTTTTTGGGACGCTTCCAGAGGGAAAATTGCTCTTGGGGGCGTGGACGTGTCCGGTGTAGATCCTGAGACACTGTTAACATACTATTCCATGGTTTTCCAAGATGTGGTGCTGTTCCGGGATACGGTGATGGAAAATATCCGTCTGGGACGCCAGGGTGCTACAGACGAGGAAGTCATCGCTGCTGCTAAAGCTGCCCGATGCGATGAATTTATACAAAAACTCCCGCAGGGTTATCAGACCATGATCGGAGAAAACGGCTCCACCCTCTCCGGCGGTGAACGGCAAAGAATCTCCATCGCACGAGCTCTTCTGAAAGATGCGCCTGTCATTCTTCTGGATGAGGCAACCGCCAGCCTGGATGTGGAAAACGAAAGTGCTGTTCAGGAAGCTCTCTCCCGCCTGCTGCAAGGCAAGACGGTGTTGGTCATCGCCCACAGGATGCGTACTGTGGCCGGTGCCGATCATATAGTAGTGCTGGAGAATGGTTGTGTGGCTCAACAGGGCACGCCGCAAGAACTAATGGAACAGGGAGGTCTTTACCAGCGTATGGTTGAACTTCAAAGAGAAACGTCACAGTGGAAGTTGGGGATGTAATAGCTGCTCCCACTGTCAGAAAGGAAAATGGAAACAGCTCGTATGATAAAGAAAATCTCTTTTCATGCGAGTTGTTTCTTTTCCTTCAATGCTCTTACTTTTATTAAAAAGTCTTATCGGAATAAAAAAGGCCGATTGGAGCGGAAAAGACTTTTCAGGTCTGCTATGATAATTACTGTAAGCGCCGAAAGGCGCTTTCAAAAAGCCTACGGGTTAGCACTACCTAACTAAAAGGAGGAATGTTCAATGTCTGAAGTAAGTACGGACAAAAAACTGAAAGGAAAAGACCTTATTACCATCGGTATCTTTTCCGCAATCTACTTTGTCATCAACTTTGCCTTCATGCTTCTTGGAGGCATTCACCCTGTTCTTTGGATGCTGATGCCTGGCTTCATTGCTGTGTTTGCAGGTATTCCCTTTATGCTAATGGTCGCAAAGGTTCAAAAACTGGGTGCAGTTTTCCTGATGGGGCTTATCACTGCTCTTATCTATTTTGTCACTGGACAATTTACCCTGGTGATCCTGATCTCGATGGCTTCTACTTGCATTTTGGCTGAAGTTGTCCGAGTAGTGACTAAGTATAATAGCTTCAAGGGGAATTCGATTGCCTATGTGATTTTTTCGCTGGGGATGGTTGGTTCTCCCCTTCCTATCTGGTTATTTAAGGCCGATTTTTTGGCACAGATTACAGAACAGGGAATGCCCGCTGATTATGTTGCGGCAGTTGAAGCTCTGTCGTCCAATGCAATGTTAATCGTTCTGTTTGTTGCTCCAATCATCGGTGGTATCATCGGTGCATTTATTGCCAGAGGTCTGTTCAAAAAGCACTTTGTAAAGGCAGGAATTGTGTGATGAATGGGGAGGGCAAAAAACATACATTAAGGTTCGATCCACGGACGGAATTGCTTTTGTTGGTGCTGGCAAATATTGTGGCCTTTACCCAGCACTCCGTATGGGTTGAAATTACATGGGTTGTTTTTCTGCTCCTGCTGATCGTTGCCTGCGGGTGCCAAAAATCCGCAGGCAAACTGGCAATCGCATTTGGGATTTGTCTGGCGCTGCAATACTATGTATTCCCAAACGGGCCGAAAATTTTAGCCAGCAGCTTCACGATCATTGTATCTTATGCAAGAAAGATTTTCCCTTGTTTGATTGTCGGTACGATGGTTTTACAGAAAACGCCCGTCCGGGAATTGATGGTTGCGCTTCGGAAATGGCATATCCCGCAGGGATTGATTATTCCTTTGTCTGTAACCGTCCGGTATTTTCCGGCCTTAAAAGAAGAAACCGGCTATATCCGGGATGCCATGAAGCTCCGTAATATTCATGGGGTACAAAAAATTGAGTGCTTACTGGTGCCGATCATGATCTCTGCAACAACGACAGCGGAAGAATTATCCGCAGCCGCTGTTACACGAGGTATTGAAAATCCTGCACCAAAGACAAGCATGATTGAAATGAAGTTCGGTGTGCAGGACTTTTTGTGTCTGGCAGCAGGTTTGATTTTTTGTGTGATTTCAATTACAGTAGGTTAAGGAGGTGTTCCATGTGATCCAAATTCAGGATGTATCGTTTGAATATGAGAAAGAGCAGGGAACGCTTTCCCATATTGACCTAAATATCCAACAGGGAGAATGTGTTGTCCTTACGGGGGAGTCGGGCTGTGGCAAAACAACAGTGACAAAACTGATTAACGGCTTAATTCCTCATTTTGTCGAGGGCGGCACTTTATCCGGTACAACGATTGTAAACGGTATGGAAGTACCGAAAACAGAAATGTATCGGCTGGCAGAGCAGGTTGGCTCTGTGTTCCAAAATCCGAAATCTCAGTTTTTCAATATTGACTCGGACAGCGAGATCACTTTTGGCCTGGAAAATGCGGGTGTCGAACCAAGTAAAATCAAAGAGCGATATGATGCCACTGTTTCCGCCTTAAAAATTAAATCGCTTTTGGGAAGAAACATTTTTTCCATGTCTGGAGGGGAAAAACAAAGTCTTGCGTTTGCCTCTGTATATGCCATGAACCCGTCCGTTTTTGTGCTGGACGAGCCGACAGCAAATCTGGATGCCGACGCGATTGACACTTTACGCCAGCAGATTATTCAGATCAAAAAAGAAGGACGGACGGTTGTTATTGCCGAACACCGTCTATATTTTCTGATGGACCTGATTGACCGGGCGATCTTCATTCAAAAAGGAAAAATTGTTCAGACTTTTTCAAGAGATGAGTTTCGCAATCTTTCGGATGAGCAGCGTATCAAGATGGGGCTTAGAAGTCTTGTCCATCCTGTACTGGAGTTACCTCCCGCTGATCCGCAAGGGGCGCATGAAGGCTTGTCTGTAGAAAATCTTTCCTGTGCCTTTGATAATCAGCCGGTATTCAGCGGTCTTGGCTTTTCTGCAAAACGGGGCGAAGTGTTGGGGATTGTCGGTCATAACGGCGCGGGAAAAACGACGATGACGCGCTGCCTGTGCGGGCTTTTGAAAGAAGTGAATGGAACAGTCCGGCTGGACGGGCAAACACTGAAAGCAAAACAGCGTAATAAGGCCAGCTTTTGTGTTATGCAGGATGTGAACCATCAGCTTTTTTCAGACAGCGTATGGAACGAATGTGAACTGGCGCAGCCGGATTGTCCGCCGGAGCGGATTGAAGAAATTCTCAGGTCTTTTGATTTGCTGGATTTCAAAGACCGTCATCCGATGGCCCTGTCAGGAGGCCAGAAGCAGCGCCTTGCGGTGGCAACCGCTATTCTCTCCGACAAGGATGTGCTTGTCTTTGACGAGCCTACCAGTGGGCTGGACTATCATCGTATGCTGGAAGTGAGCAACATGATCCGCAAGTTGAATGATGAAAATAAAGTTATCATCATTGTTTCCCATGATTTTGAGTTTTTGGGCCGGACTTGTGATAAAATATTTGATATGGAGGGATGCTCCAAAGAAAGGAGGTAGCGTCTATGCCGGAACTGTTCCGGGAAATGTACTACGGCCCCAATGTTCAAAACCTGGTCGAGTCCGATGATTGCAAGGTCATGCGTTTAAGCGATAACTCCGGCGAAGGCATGATGACGCTCTATCATGTCTTTCCCGGTGTATTTCTCATGTATAATGATTTCCACATGAAGGAGTGCGTTTCGGGCTTCCAGACAGATATGGACCTGCTTTGTATCGACCACTGCCGGGAAGGGCGCATTGAGCAGGAGGTCGGTCAAAATGCCTTTAGCTATTTGGAGGCTGGCGATCTTCGAGTGGATCGCCGCATCCATCATTCCGGCAAGGTGGAATTTCCACTTTCTCACTACCACGGCATTTCCATTGGCTTTCAGATGGAGACTGCGGCAAAGGAAATCCCAGTCTCTATGAAAGGCTTTTCTGTGGATCTTTATGAATTGCAGAAAAAGTATTGCAGCGACCGTACACCTTATGTCATTCCAGGAGAACCGGCCATTGAGCATATTTTTTCCGAACTCTACAATGTGCCGGTCAAAATCAAAAAGGACTATTTCAAGATCAAAGTATTGGAGCTGCTGCTGTATCTGGATGCGCTGGAACTTTCAGGCCATACAGAAGAACGCCCCTATTTTTATAAAGGCCAGGTTGAGAAAATCAAAGCGATCCAGGCACTTCTGACGCAGGATTTGACAAAAAACTATACTCTGGAAGAACTCTCCGCGCGGTTTGATATTGCCCTGACCCCCATGAAAAACTGTTTCAAATCGGTATATGGCAGCCCGATTTTTACATATATGAGAAACTATCGCATGAACTATGCTGCCTCTTTACTGAAATCAGATAGGTCGCTGAAGGTGGCGGAGATTGCGGGACTTGTGGGATATGACAGTCCCAGCAAATTCGCATCCGCATTTCACCAGACAATGGGGAAAACGCCGTTGGAATATCGAAAATCAATTATCTGATTGGAATAAAAAAGGCCGTGTGGAGCGGAAAGAAAAATTAAATTGTGATAGCATTAAGGATGGTTAGCGAAGATTAACCATCCTTTTTTCTTTGCTGGCTAAATTGATCGAGAGAGGTGAATTGATATGAAGCAGCAAAAAGAGCATTGGGTCAAAACGCTTTTCTCTTTTGCAGGTCCCTGCAAAGGGAAAATGACCCTCTCGGTTTTGTGTGCCATTTTAAGTGTTGCCGGAGGCTTTGTTCCGTTTTGGGCGGTGTATGAAATTTTACTCCTGTTCATTAACCGGACCGCTACTTTGAACAATATCATGCTCTGGTGTCTGGTAGGAGTAGGCGGATACCTGATCCGTGTCATCTGCTTTGGCATTTCCACAATTTTGGCACATATCTCCGCTTACACGATACTGGAAGGCATTCGCCTGAAAATCGCAAACCGTCTGATGAGGGCGCCCCTTGGCGAAGTAATGGGACGAAGGATCGGTTATTTGAAGAATATTATCATGGATAAGGTAGAGGATTTGGAGCCGCCTCTGGCCCACATGATCCCGGAGCTGACATCGAACCTGCTCCTTCCGGTTGCTATTTTTATCTGGATGTTGGCGATTGACTGGCGTTTGGGCCTTGCAGTCCTGATCGCCCCGGTTCTGTCTATGATCCCCATGTTCTTTCTCATGCGGAACTATAACAGCCAGTACGCAGCTTATATGGAGGCAAACAATCATGTAAACAATGTCATTATTGAGTATGTAGAGGGCATTGAGGTTGTTAAGGCGTTCAATCAAAGCACCAGTTCCTATGAGAAGTTCGTGGGAGCGGTAAAGTCCTTTAAGGATTTTACTCTGGCGTGGTTCAAAAGCACCTGGAAAACAATGAACCTGATGATGGCGATTATGCCCACCACCCTGTTGGGGGTACTTCCTATCGGTTTGCTGCTGACGCAGAGCGGGAGTATCACGCCTGCTGAATTGGCGATGGGAATTATTCTTTCGCTGAGTATTGTCGGCCCGCTGATGAAAGCTACTACTTTTATCAACGAGGCAAAGTCAATGGAGTATGCAGTAGAAGCTGCAAATGAACTTCTGAACCTGCCTGTATTGCTGGACTCTGGTAAAACTGTTCCGATCAGGCACACAGATATTGTTTTACAGGATGTGTCTTTCTCCTATGATGGCACCGGGCAAAACGAAGTGTTGCATGACATCAGCCTGAAAATGCCGCAGGGAAGTTTTACAGCCCTGGTTGGACCATCCGGCGGGGGCAAGTCCACCGTTGCCCGGCTGATTGCCCGGTTTTGGGATGTGACCGGCGGCAGCATCTCCATCGGCGGCACGAATATCAAGGAACTTTCCATCCGGCAGCTTTCCGAATTGGTCAGTTTCGTGACACAGGACAATTTCCTGTTCAACTGCTCTCTCAAAGAGAACATCCGCCTGGGTAATCCAAATGCTACGGATGAGGAAGTATATGCCGCCGCAAAAGCGGCCTGCTGTGATGATTTCATTGTTCGACTGGAAAAAGGATATGATACCCCGGCCGGTGACGCTGGCAAGCGGCTCTCCGGCGGAGAAAAGCAACGAATTGCTATTGCGAGAGCAATCCTGAAAAATGCGCCTATTGTGATTTTGGACGAGGCAACTGCCTTCACTGACCCGCAGAATGAAGATAAAATCCAGAAATCCATCATGGCCCTTTCCAAAGGAAAAACCCTGCTGGTGATTGCACACCGTCTGTCTACCATTCAAAACGCAGATCAGATTGTCGTTTTGAAGAAAGGACAGATTGTTGATTGCGGAAAGCAGGAGGAACTCCTGGAACGCTGCCCGCTTTATGCGGATATGTGGCAGGCACATATTGGTGCAAAGAACTGGTCTGTGGGCGAGAAAAAGGAGGTGGGTGTCAATGTTTAAGTCAATGAAACGCATTATCCGATGGGCTGGTAAATATAAAGGCCGCCTCTATCTTGGTTCTGTGTGTTCCTTTTTCAGCAGTTTGTCTACTGCTATTCCTACAATGGCAGCCGCATTCGCACTGGATAAAGCAATCCAGGCATACTGGACGAATACTGCGATTGATACTGTTTTAATCTGGCAAATGCTGGGGATCATTATTGGCTCGATTGCACTGAACTTCCTGCTTTCTTATCTCCGGGCAGTATTGCAGGAAAGCATTGGATATGAAGTGGCCGCCGGACAGCGTATTCATCTGGGCGATGTACTGAAACGGGTTCCCCTTGGGTACTTTTCGCAGAACAGTGTGGGTGACATTCTGGCAGGTGTTACCACGGAATTGTCTACTTTGGAATTACAGGGTATGAAAATGGTGGATGTCATCATCAATGGATACGCAAAGTTTATTGCCATCGTTTTATGCCTGCTCTTCTTCAGCCCCGTTGCTGCGGTTATTTCCATTGTCGGCGTTGCTCTTTCGGCGCTGGCTTTGCAGGGGATCAGCAGACACAGTGAAAAAACCGCTGCAACAACCCATAAAGCAATGGAGGATATGTCCGGCGCAGCGATTGAATACATCCGGGGGCTTTCCATTGTAAAGTCTTTTGGACAGGAAGGAGCCTCTATCGAGAACTTTCGTAATGCCAGTAAAGACCTGAAAGATATTCATATCAAGGTAGAAAAAGGCTTTACTCCCTTTAACTGTCTGCATTTGTTTGCCTTGAAACTGGCTTCGATGGGAATTGTCTTTATTTGTGCATGGCAGGCATTGCAGGGACAAATGAGTATAGCATTCTTCCTGATGTTTGTTCTGTTCTCTTTTGTGATGTTTGGCAGCGTGGAGAATATCAATGACGCGGCCCATATGCTTGGAGTTGTGGACTCTGCTATGAATAAGCTGGAAGCATTGGAGAATGTAAACTATATCGACCAGGATGGCACCGACATAAAACCGGCAACCTATGATATTGAGTTTAGGGATGTTTCTTTCGGATATGACAGCCGGATTGTTCTGCATGACCTGAACTTCAAAATTCCGCAGAATAGTACAACGGCCATCGTGGGGCCATCTGGCAGTGGAAAATCTACGCTGTGTAACCTGATTGCCCGTTTTTACGATGTTAACAGCGGAATGATTACCATTGGTGGAACGGATATTCGCAGATTTACCTGCGATAGTCTGCTCAAAAATATCAGTATGGTTTTTCAGAATGTCTATTTGTTCCAGGATACCATCAAGAATAACATTAAATTCGGCAGCCCGGACGCTACGGATGAGCAGATTGTCGCCGCCGCAAAAGCCGCCCGCTGTCATGACTTCATAATGGCTTTGCCAAACGGATATGACACGGTGATTGGTGAAGGGGGTTCTTCTCTTTCCGGCGGTGAAAAGCAAAGAATTTCTATCGCCAGGGCAATGCTCAAGGATGCTCCCATTGTTATCTTGGATGAGGCAACAGCAAGCATTGACCCTGAGAATGAGCATTTGATCCAGGAAGCTATTTCTGCCCTGACACATGGCAAGACCATTATTACGATTGCTCATCGCCTGGCCACGATTGAGAACGCCGACCAAATCCTTGTGATTGATGGCGGGACTGTGGCTCAGAGAGGTACACATAAGGAACTGCTGCAACAGGAAGGTACTTATAAAAAGTTTATCCAAATCCGTGAACAAGCCGAAGGCTGGCGGATACAGTAAGGGAGGTTCTAATGAAACTTCATGCGTCCGGGGAGGACTATCTGGAGGCTATCCTTGTTCTCCACAAGAAGATGGGCATGGTGCGCTCCGTAGATGTAGCCCGACACATGGAGGTGTCAAAGCCCAGCGTATGTGTTGCGGTCAATACACTAAAAGAAGGGGGTTTTCTCACAATGGACGAAAATCACTTTCTCCATTTGACTGATGTGGGCCGTGAGGTTGCGGAACAAATTTATGAGCGTCACTGTTTCTTTACAGAACGACTTATAGCATTAGGGGTAGATCCTAAAACAGCAGAGGCCGATGCTTGTCGAATCGAACATGTTATCAGCACAGAAAGTTTTGAACGCCTTAAAAAGTCTTCTGAAAGCAACAACCAGGAGGTGGTACCATCGGACGAGTAATCATCTTAGAATTGTCAGAACAAGACTCTGAAGCATTCGATGAGATTCTTTCCATCCTGAAATGCCATCCGGAGATAGAAACATACGAATTGGCCAGGGAGCCGATGCTATCCCTCCCTGGTCTGGAGATCTATCCAAGCAAGCGGAAAGTTTTTCGTAATCGCCAAGAGATTCAGCTCACCGCGAAGGAATACGAAATCCTTCTATTGCTTGCAGCCAACAAGGGGCATGTACTTACTTATAATCAGATTTATGAGAAGGTTTGGGGAGATTGCCCGTCTGGTAGTGAAAACAACACCATCGGCTTTCACATCTGTAATCTACGAGAAAAACTGTACCAGGCAGCTCCCAATGCTCCCTTTACCATCCGATCCGTCCGGGAAGTCGGATACTGTTTTGAAGTACAAGCAGAAAAATAAGAGTCAGCAGTCTGATCCACTCAGGCTGCTGTTCTTCTTTTTCTGCTGTAAATATCTCTTACAGTGGGAAGTTCACCTTCTCCTGTCATCATGCCAGGTGCCACCTTTCATCAAAAGGGCGCAGTTGCCCCTTGGCGGAAGGTGGTATTTTTACACGGTCACAGTTTCCGGATCTGAAAAAGCAGGCTGCTCTTGCCGCCTCTGACACGGTACCTTTGCTCAGTGACGAGAAGCTCTGCCTTTTTTAAGTCCTGGATTGCCCGTCTCACAGTTGATTCTGAAAGTTTCAATTCACGGGCAATGGTCGGGATGGAGGGCCAGCATTCTCCATCCCGGTTGGCCCGATCATAAAGATACAAATACACTGCCACAGCCCGGTGCGGCAGTTCCATGCAGTAGAGAAAATCAAGCCTGCCCATCCTCACTCACCTCCACAGTTTTTGGCGGATGGAGCATCCGGTTCTCCCGTATGCCTTCCTCCGCCTTACGTTCCGGTCTGGCGGCTCTTGGCGCAGTCCGCAGCCCTGTGCCGCCGCCTTTTCTTTTCTCCCTGGAGGATGGCTGATTTCGCTCCGTCATGGCCTGTGCCTGCCCTCCAGCCGGTGGGATGGCCTCTGCTGGCGGAGCATCCTCCATCAGCCACTCCGGGTGGTACTTCTTCACGATCCCGTCCAGGATCTCCTGCTTCTCGGCATAGGCCACCTTCCGGTTGCCCTTTTCCTCTACAACATATTCTTCTTCAAACTGGATGCCCCATTTGAAGAACAGCTTCAACTTAACCTTCATGGGATAGAAGCCAGTCTTCATCACAATAAACTGGCCTTTTGGCATGCTCTTGAGTTCATCTGGTGTCATGAGCGCCCGTTCCATCATCTGCAGGGATTGGGACGGATCGTTCTTCCCCCGGCTGACCGATCCGGACATGACCGTCCGGCTCCCCAGGGCCTTGGATAGCACCTCCGCCGAAGAGCTGTTGGGCGCAAAGCCGCCGAAGATGGTGAGCTGGGTATTGTCCACGATAATCTCCGCCCCTTCCTTGCCATAGTTTTTTTCAAGCTGGGCAAAGGATTGGATCACCGGCACGATCTGCAGGCGGCGGGATCGGGAGGCGGAGAACATCATCTCAGCGCTCTCAATCTTTGGAAGGGTGCCATACTCATCGCAGAAGAACACACAGCGGTTTTCCAGTTTCCCGCCCATCTCATCCGCCACGGCCAGGATCTCCCGGTAAAGCTGCTGGATGATCAGGGAGATCATGAAGAAGGTATTGGGATTTTCCTCCGGCATGATCAGGAAGATGGCACATTTCTCCCGGCAGAACTTCTCCGCATCAATCTCCGTGTCAAAGCATAGGAGCTGCTCCAGCTCGGAGTCCAGAAAAGCATTTAGCCTGGACAGGGCTGTACTCATGACACTGGCCATAGATTGTTCGGCAGTATTGAGGGCGGCCCCGGCAAACCATTTCGCTTTGTGGTCATCGGGCAGAAGTTCCATGAGCTGCTGGAACTGATTTTTTCCCTTTTTCTGCGAGGGAGCCAACAGCTCCTGGATGATCTTGAACACGGAGACGATGTGACGCTTCTCCGGTTCGCAGAACTCAGCGACCAATAAGATGGTCGCAGTCAGCAGACCTTCCGCCGCATCATAGAAATAGGCGTTCTGGCCAAAGCTGGCCGCATCCATCCCGGAGAGGATGATGGTCTTGCTGATGATCTTGGCATACTTCTCACAGCGGGCCTTGTAGACCAGCTCTTTCGGATGCTCTTTGTACAGATCCATATACTTGTTTACCAGATGGAGCAGATTGTTGCCATTGCTCCGGGTTGGATTTCTCAGGTCGATCACCGATACCTGATAGCCATAATGCTCTTTGGCGATGGTTCCATAGTTCCGCATGACATCGCCTTTGGTATCTGTTGAGAGAAAGCTCATACCAGAAGCGCAGGCGTATTCGATGCAGGGATAAAGCCAATAGGCAGTTTTACCGACACCGGCGGCGCCGATCATCAGGGCATGGACATCGCCGGTATCGATAAGGGCTGTGGTTCCGCCCCTGGAGCTGGTGCATCCCACCACAATTCCCTGATCCTTGGGCAAGTGTTTGCCTTGCCGCCACTGCTCCGGCTCAAAGGGGATGTGTTTATAGGTTTTCCGGATCTCCGATTTCGTAGCCCACCTCGCAGTTCCGTGCTGGCCATTGCCAACGGTCTTGCTCTTGATATTGAGCGTGTACATATGGGCAAGCAAAGAGACGCCGCCCAGGACGCCAAGCATGACAACAGCCACAAGAATGAGAGCTGCAATATTGTCCATAGGACAACACGCTTTCCAGTTTTCTGTATCACTCCTTTTCAATCAGATTTTCATTGCTGCATTGCCATTGATAAAGATTCGTTTTGGCATGATGATTCCCTCCTTTGCATTTCCAGTTGCTCACGCTCTACATAAGCATACAGCCGCAGGCAGTCCACGGACAGGGAGAGCGTATTCTTGATCTGTTCCATCTGTGCGGATTCCGGCAGGATCTCATTTTTCTGAAAAGCCTGCCGGATTTCTCCCAGGCGATCCCCGATCTCAGAGATACGGGCTTTGTATCCGATCTTATCATGATGAGGCGCATAGAGACGGAACAGGATCTTTCCGTATTGTTCTGCTGTGTAGGACTTCTCCAGTGAAGCGAATTGTTTCTGGCCCAATAAAAAAGCAATCCCCGCCATTTCATAGGATTGCATAAACAGTTCTTCCCAATCATTCTGTTTCAATTCCCGGATTCTGCAATGTCGTTTCTGCAGCTCGTCCAGCGGATATTTTAAGCACTTACAGCCGGTAAATGTGGAGGATAAATCTTTGCAGAGTCCTTGCATCCGCTGAAGGCCGGGATGCTCTGTACCGGGGATGGGTTCCAACCCATGTTCGCTTTTGAGGCTCTCGTTCCAGTCCTTAAAACGGGGCTGCTCCGCAATGACCGTATAGGCCCCAAGTCGGAGGATTTGTTCTTTCAGACGGTAGTTCCCTTCGATACCCGCACTGTCATGATCGAGGCAGGTGATTACGGTATTGATCTGCGGATTCGCCTTCAGGATATGCATTGCCCCATAAGTGGCTGTGGAACAGAGTGCCACATAACTGTGTTCCTGCCAGTTCTCCTTATGCAGAGAAAGATAGGACAGCATATCAATCGGGGCCTCAAACGCATACAGCCGGTTGCTTTTCCCGATGTAGTGAAAACTGTAATCGGGATTGCTACTGTCTACGTTGCCCTTGAATCCGCTGTCCGAGTAGGTGACTCGCTTATGGGCATGGCGGGCAATCCCATTTTCATCGACTCCCACAAAAGACCGCATTGTGATATTCCGCATCTTCATAGAGCAGGCCAGCCCGGACAAAGGCATTCACAACCTCCCGATCCAGAAATCGAGCTTTCAGAAGATACGCATAAACCCTTCGCATGTCCTCATTCTTCTTTGGAAGGGCAAAAGGCTTTTTCTCCTTCGCCGGTACATCCTTCTGCGGGAGGATGACAACGCCTTGCTGTTCCAGGAGAAACTTCACCGCCTCCGGAAAATCCAGGCCATAAAACTCTCTGGCAAATGCAATAGCATCGCCGCCTTCCGGGTTGTACTGATTAAACCAGAGATTTCCCCGGATCGTAATCTTTGCTCCACCGTGATTCCATTTGTATTCCGATCCGGACCGCTCCACCTTTTCCCCCTGCCTGAGAAGGAAAGACCGCAGATCCGTGCAGCGGGCCTGATCTTTTTGTTCTTCTGTAAAGTGAATATAAGTTGTTGCCATGGAGCCTCCTTTCTCAGCCCTGTTTCAGACCATGGGCCTGTTTCTTTTCATCGATCTTGCGTTTTAACTTTCTGTCAATCCCGCCCTTACCGCCTTTGCGCTCATCCTCGATCCGGTTCTGGATGATCCGTGCCAGATGCTGCAAAAGCCGCAGGCTGCCCAGGGCCGCCGACCAATTCCGGTTGCTGTGAACGCTTTGGAGAAGCTGGGCAGCATAGACATTCCCCTGATCCGCCGCCCTGGTAAACCAATATAGCGCCGCATTCGCATCCTTGGGGATACCTTCATCAGCCAGATAGAGTTTTCCAAGAAGATATTGTGCGTACTCGTGATCCCGCTCAGCGGCCCTTGTCAGATAATGGATGGCTCTGGGGATATTCTTCGGGCATAGCTCTCCATTGGAGAAGACCTTTCCCAGCAGATACTGCGCTGCGGAGAATCCTCGATCCGCAGAGAAAGCAAGCAACTCCATAGCTCTTGGAAGATCCTGTAGAAGAACGGTTCCTTCCAGCAGGGCCTTCCCCAAGGCATACGCCGCATAGGGATTATTCCGTGACACTGCTCGTTCCAGAAGAGAAACCGCACGGGGAATGTTCTGGGGAAGATCCACACCTTGAAGCAATGTTTTCCCCAAGAGGTATTCCGCATAGGGATTCTCTTTCTCCACGGCTTCTTCCAGCCAGCGCAAAGCGTACTCCGGATTCTTAGGGATCTCTTTTCCTTCCAGAAACAACTTGCCGAGAGTGTACATGGCATAATCATGGTCTTTCCCCGCTGCGCCCATGAGATAGTCGATTGCTTTTTTCACATCCCGGCCAGAGAAATCTCTGCTCAGATACAGTTTCCCCAGGCCATACATGGCGTCGGCATTGCCAAGCTCCGCCGCCTTTTCAAAGTACGTTCTGGCCTGATCCGGATCTTTCTTTGTTCCTGTGCCGGTTAGGTTCATCTGGCCCAGGCGATAGTATAATTTGTCATCCGCCATGTTTTGTTCGATTTCCAGGAATCCCTGATACGCTCGGCTGTACCATTGTTCCGATGCTGCCTGATCCGGCGCAGTGCCAATCCCATCCCGGCACATCCGGCCCAGCTCATACTGAGCGTAAGCGTTCGGCTTATTCTCATCTGTGGCCGCCATGGTAAACAGATCAAACGCTTTTTCTTCATCCTGATCCACGCCTTGGCCTCGGTGATACAGACTGCCCAAGGCATAGGCAGCGAAGGGATTTCCCTCTGCAACCGATTTTCCATACCACTCGGCAGCTTTCAGATAGTTCTGATCCACGCCATAGCCGAAGGCGTACATCTTGCCGATCCGGTATCGGAGATACCCTGGCTTTTCCTCCTTTGGCTCTCTGGCGCAGAAAGCAGAGAACGCTTTCCGAAACCATTCCTGTGCCTGTTCTTCATCCTTTTCACAGCCAAGCTCGGCCAGAGCCATTTTCCCAAGATCATGCATGGCAAAACCATTGCCACGCAGAGCTTCTTTCTTCAGAGCGGCCAGAGCCTGTTCAAAATCCGGTTTGGATGTCTTCGTGCCATAGAGGAAGGCACGGGCCGCCTTATATTCATCTGTCCACCAGGTATCTTTCTTCCGGCCCCTTCCGCCAGAATAAGAGCGAAAGGCGGGAGGCGGATCTGGCTCGATGGGATCGTCCGCCTGAGAATCTGATTCCGGAGCTTCTGGCATTTCCGGATCGGGAGCATCGGCCTGGGCCGGTTCTTCCACATCCTGCCGGTCAGCATGAAGGCCCATGGCCTCCTGTATCACTGCATTCTTTATCGGCTTGAATTCTTTATTCTGTGAGAGCGGCACCCGCTGTGGGAGTGTTTCTGTATAGACCTGGAGTGCTTCTTCTTTCTGTTCGTACCACAGATTGTAAAGAGCAGCGATCTTTTCATCAGCAGCCAGCTCATCCACGATGGCATCCACCAACGCTTTCACATCTGCTTTCAGATAGCCATAGACCTTTTTTCCTTTGGTTTTAGAAAGCCGGTCAGCTAAACGTAACAGCATTTCTTCCACCTTGGGATTATCATAGGTTCCGGCATTGATGCGGGAAACGATCTCTGCGATCAGCTCCTTGCTGTGCAGGCGCAGCTCATCCCTTTGAACCGTCTGCTTTTCATAAATGCAGAGCAGATCCTGCTCAAAGATATCTTTGGCCAGGGAAGACCGCATCTTTGCCACACCCTGTTTGGTAAGGAAACCTTCATTCTCGACGGTAGAGTACGCCAGCAGATGGATGTGGGGATGATGGCTCTCATTGTGAAAGGCAGCATACCATTTCAGATGATCCATGGGGATCTTCAGGCTGTCCGCCAGGGCCTGCGTCTGCGTCCGAAGCATATCCCGCCATCGGATGCCGGTATTGAAACCAAGGCGCTCCGCATCCTCCCGGCGCAGAGAAATGATAAGCGTCCACACATTTCCCTGATGAGCGTTCAGCTCCTGGGATACCTCTTTCAGCTTGACCTGGACACCATCATCCGTGAACAGCCCATGGCTGCCGAATCGCTCCGCACCGGGCCGAGTTCCAATGTAGTCAGCATAGGTTTTCTGGTTCAGGATCTCATGGGCATTGTCCTCAATGGCACGGGTGATAAATTCAGAGGCAACTCCTACGGTCTTTTCTCTCTGGTAGTCCTCATACTCCAGCATCGTGGCACTATCCGGGAAATCCCGCAGGAGCTTTTCGATGAGCTTTTGTTGTTTCACTGTTGCGGGAGCCAGCTTGAAAGACTCATCGATCTTCTCCACACCTTCACGGGTGGCGATGTAGGTGGCGTACCCACCGATGGGCTTTTCCTGATCCGGCTTCAGGTACTTGAATTTGGTGACCAGACGGGCCATGGGAAACCTCCTTCCGTTTTAAAGTAAAGAAAAAGCAGGAGACCTCACATAAAAGATTTCCTGCTGGATGCGAATCATATTCTGTTCTATATCATTTGATGGCGGATCAGAGGATTGCTGTAATCACTCCCACTGCAAGACAAGCTGGCAGTCCAAGAAGCATACCAATACAGGACTGCCTGATATGAAAACGATAGTCCTTATATTCTTCCATATTCTCTGTGCCTGGTATCCTGACTTTTTTTGAATGACAAAACCAGATGCAGTCAAGAACAAGAGCGTCATACCAATCAATGATCAGCCAGATCAGGTAGGAATCCCGAAACCCTTTCTAGAATGTATCTGCTCCATTAAACTGTTTCAGGACAACAGCGAAAATGAACACAAAAGCAAGCAAGGCGATCCCCTTTCGGAGGATATCTGCCCTGGTAAAGCGTTGTTCTCTTTTTTCGATCAATCCTAATTCCATACATTTCTCCCGTATGGCCGGGGGATAATCTCCCACTGAGGTAAGGGGATTTTTCAGCGTCAGTGACACAATCAGAACTGTGAATAATAAGATACCAATCAGACTTTCTATCATGACCGCCATATTCACTTTACCTCCGATATCCATTTTATCGTTTTATGGAAAGCGTCTTCACGGCTGCGCCTGCAATCTTCCGGATATTGTCTCTCAATTTTAAACATTTTCAGCTTAGATGGATTTAATGGGACAAGAATGTGGCTTGCTTTTTCATATTCCAGAACATCCACCCGGAAAGCAAACCGGTATTTTTCCAGGCGGTTTACCATATATGCCACCGCCTCTTTGCTGGGCCACATGAGATCTTCCTTTGCGTAAATAAATAAAATGTTTCCCTGGATGTTCTCCACGCGAATGGCTGTATCCTCATCAAAATGTTTCAGCGGTTCTTCGTAGATGTAGGATAATTCGAACTGCTGATGGAGGATGAGGTTCCGGATTGCCGGCCCATATTTCAGATGCGCTGTCATACACGGAAAATCTTTTCCCCTGTATGTGAATTCGGAGGCAGATGAAAAAGTTTTCGATGCCATGCTTTTATTCCCGTACATGCCTCCCCATATACAGTGGATCGGGGAGAGGGCAACAACGCCGCAGATATCCGGCATAAGAGAAGCGCAAAGCAATACCAGTTCAGCGCCTTTTGAAATGCCATACATGATAATCTTTTCATATCCTTTGTTTTTCAGCCACAGGATCGCTTTTTCAAATGGATCGACAGGCACCCGAACCAGTTCTTTCGGCAGCCCGTCTACGTTCCAGTAACAAATACCTAACGCGGCGATGCCGCACCTGGCAAACATAGCACCCACATTCATCGGGATATTTTCATTCCCTTCGCTGCCGCCTACTACGATGACGACCTTTTTGGGATCATGATTCTTAACAGGGACATGATAAAGTCCATAGAAGCCCTCCTGTGCAACCGTCACATATTCCACTTTCCCAACTCTCCCTGTTTTTGCAGCTTGGATTGCTTTCCGTATTTTCTTTCTTTATCCCATTTAGAGTCCTTTTTGCAAACATAGAAATCACACTTTTCTGCGCCCTCTGCAAGTGTACCTGTCCTGTATAACACGCCGCCCATGAGATCAACAGAAATAAAATCCATGGCACACATATAGGGTATCAGTTCTTCCAAATGCTCCTGTTTTCCAAGCGCACACAGGCCGCACCTGTGATAGTTGATGGTGTATTCGTCTGCATCCCTTCCGGGAATCGTCTCCGTCATCCAGTTGAATTCGCTGTCGGATATGGCATTTGCAATTCTGTCCTTCTTGACTTTCTTTTTTTGATATTCCATATCAAATGGATTTTTACTCCCGAAAGCTTTTTTAATGAGCGACGCCTGCATCGTGGCTGTCACCATTTCCCCGAACTGCTCATGGCTCATCGCCCCATCCATTGCCTTATAAACTGCCATCCAGACAATTCCGCCGGAAAGACAGATTCGCAGAGGATTTTTCGTAAAACCGCCTATGTCGGGTGTCCTCGCCAACATATCTTTAAAGTTTTTACGCGATTTCTTCTTCACCCTGAATGTATCCGTATTTTTGCAATTGGCTGCGATATATTTGAAAATAGCAGGTGTCATCGCTGACCACATCAGTTTTTCACAGATGGTGTTTTTCATATTCATGCTCCTTCAAAACGTACTCATAAACGAGGGACTGATTGCCGGAGCCATCCTGAAAGGGCTTCTCTGCCACTTTCTTAAATCCACGTTTTTCATAAAACTCCCACGATGCAAGAGTGTTTGTAAAAAGCCGCACACGATCCGCTCCATCGCCTTTTGCCTGTTTCATAAACTGTGTAACCAATGCGGTTCCCAACCCCTTTCTGTAATTCCTTCTGGACGAAAGGGCAACGAGTTCCAGATCGCAATTCCCAAAGGTTTCCTTATCCCTTTCCTGTAACTGGCGGAAAAAGGCATCAAACTGCTTCTGGAATGGTACTGACATTTTATATCTTTTCAGATAGAACTTGAGAAACATTTTACACCAACGGCCATAGTGCCTTTTTGTTTCATACTGAGCTGACAGGGCCTTGCTGAAATGTTTATCATATTTTCCACAGATAAATCCTACGACCTGATGATCCTCCGCTTCCGCAACATAGGTAAAATTACATTTTTCAATCAGGATCTGTGCGTAATCACACAGAAGTATTTTATCGTTCTGATCCACAGGGCATGAAAAGAATCCTTCGTAAAAGCAATTCCCGCAGGCCGCAGCATCTTCTTTCTTATATGGACGAACAGTAAACATAGATGTACCCTCCTATACACAATCGGGTTAGCAACAACTAACTAATATTATATCAGGAGACGTATAGGACTGCAATTCATTTTTTACCTGTTAATCATTTGATAGTGACATGGCGGGTCATGAGAAACCTCCTTCCATTTTAGAGTAAAGGAAGAGCAGGAGACATAGTAAGAGATTTCCTACTGAATGCGAATCATATTCTGTTTTATATCATTTGATGGCTGATCAGAGGATTGCTGTAATCACTCCCACTGCAAGACAGGCGGGCAAGCCAAGAAGCATACCAATACAGGACTGCTTAATATGAAAACAGTAATCCTTATATTCTTCCATATCCTCTGTGCCTGGTATCCTGACTTTTTTCGAATGGCAAAACCAGATGCTATCGAGTACAAGAGCATCATACCAATCAATGATCAGCCAGATCATGTAGGAATCCCGAACCCCTTTCCAGAATGTATCCGCTCCATTAAACTGTTTCAGGATAACAGCGAAGATGAACACAAAAGCAAGCAGGGCGATTCCTGATATTGTCAAGATTAGTTGACACATTTTTCTCAAGGATATCACTGACTATGCCACCAGCTCCAAAGTCTCATAATACTGCCTACGTTTTACCATGGGAGGAACCCCTCCATTGGCA
>NZ_NFIR01000003.1:0-257324 GCF_002159465.1 Eubacterium sp. An3 | reverse complement strand
GTAGCCAAGACGGGGAGGGATAAACGCTGAAGGCATCTAAGCGTGAAGCCCCCCTCAAGATGAGATCTCCTAGCAGAAATGTGAGAGACCCCTTAGAGACGATGAGGTAGATAGGGCAGAGGTGGAAGTGCAGCGATGCATGGAGCTGACTGCTACTAATCGGTCGAAAGCTTGACCTGAAAAAAGCTTGATAAATAAGCAAGAATCTGGTAAACTGTGTGTAGTTTTCAGGAGTACATCCTGTAAGGCCCGATGGCTCAGCTGGTTAGAGCGCCGCCCTGTCACGGCGGAGGTCGTGGGTTCGAATCCCATTCGGGTCGCTTATCCTTAATAAAGGATATTTATTTCATATTGTGGGATCTTAGCTCAGCTGGGAGAGCATCTGCCTTACAAGCAGAGGGTCATAGGTTCGAGCCCTATAGGTCCCACTTTGCCGATGTGGCTCAATTGGCAGAGCAGCTGATTTGTAATCAGCAGGTTAACGGTTCGAGTCCGTTCATCGGCTGTCTATTATATTTATAATAGAATATGGGTGGATTCCCGAGTGGCCAAAGGGGACAGACTGTAAATCTGCTGCAAATTGCTTCGGTGGTTCGAATCCACCTCCGCCCATTAGGATATTTTAATATCCATACAATTTTATATCGCGGGGTAGAGCAGTCTGGTAGCTCGTCGGGCTCATAACCCGGAGGTCGTTGGTTCAAATCCTTCCCCCGCAATTTTATGCCCAGATAGCTCAGTTGGTAGAGCAGAGGACTGAAAATCCTCGTGTCACTGGTTCGATTCCGGTTCTGGGCATATGGGATATTAGCTCAGTTGGTAGAGCACTTGACTTTTAATCAAGTTGTCCGGGGTTCGAATCCCCGATGTCTCATGATGAAACCGTTGAAGTAATTCAACGGTTTTTTCTTTTTATAAAAAGAAAATATGGAAGGAATCTGTAAAATGAACACGCCCATTTACACTAAACTGATGCAATTGAAAAATGAAAAAAGAGTTCCTTTTCATATGCCGGGACATAAGCGGAGAGGAAACGGCGTTTTTAAAGAAATAGAAAACCTGGATATTACAGAGATTACGGATTATGATAATCTGCATCACCCGGAAGGTATCATACGGGAGTCTATGGACAGATTAAAGCTGATTTATGGAACCAGAGAATCCTGGTATCTGGTCAATGGCAGCACAGTGGGGATTCTGGCGGCGATTTCTGCCTGCTGTGAGCAGGGAGATGGAATTCTGATTGCCAGGAACTGTCATAAATCTGTGTATAATGCCATTCGTCTGCTTCATCTGGAAGCCCATTATTTTTATCCGGATTTGTCAAAAAGGTATGATCTGATTGAAAATATAGGAGACCGACAGATAAAAGAGATTCAAGATATTCTGGAAAATAATAAAAAAATAAGAGCTATGGTATTACCTTCCCCTACTTATGAGGGAGTTGTGATGGATATTGCGCGTTTAAAAAAAGTAACGGAAAAATACAATGTGATTTTGATTGTAGACGAGGCTCATGGAGCGCATTTTCCATTTCATGAGTATTTTCCCAAAAGCGCCATAGACTGCGGTGGAGATATTGTAATTCAGAGTACGCATAAAACTCTTCCTGCCATGACTCAGACAGCGCTTCTTCATCTGTGCACGGACAAGATCACCCCGGAAGCAATATCGGATATGCTGTCCGTTTACGAATCTTCCAGTCCGTCTTATATTTTGATGGCCTCAGCGGAATATTCTGTAGCTTTTATGAATGAAAATGGGGATGAGGTACAGGGATATGTGGATAACCTTCAGATTTTCAGAAAGAAATGTGAACAACTCAAGTTCATTCATTTGATTCAAAAAGAAGATCTGTGCTGCTTGGATTATGACAGAAGTAAGTTGGTATTTTCTGTAGAGCTGTCAGGATGGAATGGCATCACTTTGTTTGAAAGACTATTCTATAAATATCATATTGAGCTGGAGATGGCGGATCAATGTAATTGTATTGCCATGACTTCTGTCTGTGACAGCGCAGAAATGTACGATAGATTATTTGAGGCATTGAAGGAAATAGATAGAGAAATCGCAGCGCAGGGAATAAAAGAAAAAAATAAAAGGACAGAAATAATTGCGGACGGATTTTTAGTGCCGGAGAAATTGATGGAATCATGGCAATGCATCGGCATGGAAAAAGAATGGATCAGTGTTAAAAATGCTGAAGGAAGAATTGCAGGAGGCTATGTGACTCTGTATCCGCCCGGGAGTCCTCTGCTGGTGCCTGGAGAAAAAATAGTAAAAGAAACAGTGGAAAAACTGAGATATTACATTTATAATGGATATAATGTACTTGGGTTATCAGGGGATAACATGCCTGTGTTAAAATAACAGATCATATATCAGGAGGTACATATGAAGGGAATATTCATTGTGATGGAAGGACCGGATGGTTCTGGTAAATCAACACAGATTGCGTTGTTGAAGCAGTATCTGGATGAGGTGGGATGTGAATGCCTGATTACCAGAGAACCGGGTGGAACCGCAATCGGGGAAGCTGTGAGAAATATTATTCTCAATCCGGATCATGAGGAGATGTCCGATGTAACAGAAATGCTTCTGTACGCGGCGTCCCGTGCACAGCTGATGTCAGAAGTGATCATTCCGGCCCTTGAGGCGGGAAAAATTGTCATCAGTGATCGTTTTGTGGATTCTTCCATTGTATATCAGGGCATTGCCAGAGGACTTGGAACAGATACTGTGGCGGCAGTCAACCGGCCTGGAATCGGACAGTATGAGCCGGACTGTATCTTTTTTATTGATATATCTGAAGAAGAAGGAATCAGAAGAAAGAAGCTTCAGAAAAAGCTGGACAGGATGGAACAGGAAAGTATTGATTTCCACTCTATGGTATCCAGAGGTTACAGAGAAGTGCTGTCCGGAAGAGAAGAAGTAATTCATATTGATGGATCCGCCTCTGTAGAACATATTCAGAATCAGATCCGCGAGGAACTTAAGAAAAGAATAGGAAAGTTAAGCTAAAGGAAGATCATCAGTGCCAGATTTAAAAGATATTCTCGGAAATGAAATTCTCAAAGAGCATTTCCGTACAGCGGTAAAACAAAATAAAGTTTCTCACGCTTATATTATAGAAGGAGAAAAAGGAAGCGGCAAGAAAATGATAGCGGCTGCCTTTGCAAAGATTCTGCAGTGTGAAAACAGGCAGGCGCCGACTGCCTGCGGCACCTGCGCTTCGTGCATACAGGTGGAACATAAGAATCATCCGGATGTTATTTGGGTAAGCCATGAGAAGCCTAGCGTAATCAGTGTAAAGGAAATCCGCGAGCAGGTGGTGAATACTATTGATATCATGCCCTATAAAGGACCGTATAAGATCTATATCGTGGACGAGGCGGAGAAAATGAATCTGGCGGCTCAGAATGCTATTCTGAAGACCATCGAGGAACCGCCTTCTTACGGGATTATTCTGCTGCTAACTGCCAACCGTGGAGCGTTCCTTCCGACGATTCTGTCAAGATGTATCCTTCTGTCCGTGAAACCGGTTCCGGATCAGGAAATTAAAGATTATCTGGTAAATACGCTGCATGTGCCGGAGGCCACGGCAGAGTTCTGCGTGGGATTTTCCATGGGAAATATGGGGAAGGCGGTGGACGCCGCGTTGTCGGAAGAATTTCTGGAACTGCGACAATTTTCCATTTCTGTGTTACAATATATACATGAGGCGGAGCCCTTTGAACTGGCGGGACAGGTGAAGGGCTTAAAAAAATGGAAAGAATCGGCGGGAGACTTTCTGGATATCATGTTAATGTGGTTCAGGGATGTCCTTGTGCTGAAGCTTGCCGACGGTGAGAAAGAGATAATATTCAGAGATGAATATTCTTTTATTCGCAGGCAGAGCGACAGACTTTCTTTTGAAGCACTCAACGATATTTTTCTTGAAATAGAACATGCCAGGGCGAGACTTCGTGCTAACGTTAATTATGACACGGTCCTGGAGGTGTTACTGATGTTTGTCAGGGATAAATGTGGTGATGGAGGTAATTCATGGCAAAAGTGATAGGAGTCCGTTTCCGGGATAACGGAAAGATTTATTATTTTTCCTCCGGTAATCTGGGCGTAAAACTAGGAGACAGCGTGATTGTGGAGACAGCCAGGGGAGTGGAATACGGACGGGTTGTCCTTGGAGACAGGGAAGTGGAGGAAGAAAAAATCATATCTACTTTAAAACCGGTGCTTCGTATTGCCACGGAAGAGGATGAGAAGATTCATCGTAAGAATCAGGAAAAAAGTAAAGAGGCATTCGGTATCTGTCTTGAGAAGATTAAGAAACACGGTCTTGAGATGAAGCTCATAGACTGCGAATATACATTTGATAATAATAAAGTACTGTTTTATTTTACCGCAGAGGGACGAATTGATTTCCGGGAACTGGTAAAGGATCTGGCTGCTGTTTTTAAAACGAGAATTGAGCTGCGTCAGATTGGTGTGCGGGATGAAACAAAAATCATGGGAGGTATAGGTATCTGTGGCAGAAACCTTTGCTGCAATACTTTTTTATCGGAATTTATACCGGTATCCATCAAGATGGCAAAAGAGCAGAATCTTTCTTTAAATCCAACAAAGATATCAGGAGTTTGCGGCAGACTCATGTGCTGTCTGAAAAATGAACAGGATACTTACGAGTATCTCAACAGCAAATTGCCGGATGTGGGCAGTGAGGTAAAAATTGCCGACGGTGGAAAAGGTGTAGTACAGGGTGTTAATGTGCTGCGCCAGAGAGTAAAAGTCCTGATAACTGACGAAAAAGGGGAAAAAGAACTGGCGGAATATAAAGTGGAAGATTTACATTTCAGACCACGCAGAAAGAAGGAAAAAGTCAAAATGGACGATGAGCTGAAACGTCTGGAAGCTCTTGAGAAAAAAGAAAGAAAATCAAAGCTTTAAAAATCATTTGCAGGTGGTAAAATAGAATGGGGCTTGAGAAAGATATGATGAAGCCGGACAAAGTACAAACGGATAAAAATCAGGACAGGGGAGATGATAAGAATATTTTCCTGCGTCCGGATGAAAGAATTGATGACCTGCAGATTCAGGGGTTTCGGATCATTCAGAATCCGGAAAAGTTCTGTTTTGGCATGGACGCAGTACTGCTTTCGGATTATGCCGGTATAAAAAAAGACAGCAGAGTGATGGATCTGTGCAGCGGCACAGGAATTGTTCCGATTCTTCTGGAAGCAAAGTATGAGGCAAAATACATTGAAGGTCTGGAATATCAGGAAGACTGTGTGGATATGGCGAGAAGAAGCGTCAGTATGAACGGTCTGGAAGGAAAGATCCGGATGTCTGCGGGAGATGTGAGAGAAGTAAAGGAACACTATCCTCAGGGATCTTTTGATTATGTGACCTGCAATCCTCCTTATATGACGGGAAATCATGGGCAGGCTAACAAAAACTACGGAAAGGCTATCGCCAGACATGAGATTCTCTGTTCTCTGGAAGATGTGGTAAAGGCAGCCAAATGGCTGCTGAAAGAGACCGGGCATCTCATTATGGTGCATCGTCCCTTCCGCCTGGCGGAGATTTTTTATTGTCTGAAAGAAAATAAACTGGAGCCCAAACGGATGCGTCTTGTTTATCCTTATGTGGATAAAGAGCCCAATATGGTTCTCATCGAAGCGGTAAAGGGCGGAAAACAGCGTATTACAGTGGAATCACCGCTGATCATCTATAAGAAGGACGGTTCTTATATGGATGAGATTTATAAAATATACGGGGGACGCGTATAACCCGGATAAGTGGAGGACGCGGTGCGCATGTGTCATGACGGATGCGCCGGCAGAATAGAGGCAACAGGGAGGAAAACCATGACAGGAACTTTGTTTTTATGCGCCACACCCATCGGCAATCTGGAGGATATTACCCTCCGGGTGCTCCGCACATTAAAAGAGGTGGATCTGATCGCCGCGGAGGATACAAGAAACAGCATACGCCTGCTGAATCATTTTGAGATTAAGACGAAGCTTACGAGCTATCACGAATATAATAAGATAGAGAAGGCCGCCGTTTTGGTGGAGAAGATGAAACAGGGTATCAATGTGGCGCTGATTACTGATGCCGGAACGCCGGGAATATCCGATCCGGGTGAGGAACTGGTACGGCAATGCCTTGATGCAGGTATTACCGTGACTTCCCTTCCGGGAGCCTGTGCCTGTATTACGGCGCTGACTATGTCGGGACAGCCTACCCGGAGATTTGCATTTGAAGCATTTCTTCCCTATGATAAGAAGGAACGGGAAGAGATTCTTAATGAGCTTAAAAATGAGACGAGGACGATTATTCTTTATGAAGCACCGCATCATCTGAAAAAGACTTTGATAGAATGCCGGGAATATCTGGGTAACCGGAAAATGACGGTGTGCAAAGAGCTTACAAAGAAGCATGAAAAAAAATTAAGAGGCACTCTTGATGAAGTTATTGCTTTCTATGAAGAGAATGAACCTCGGGGAGAATATGTTCTTGTTTTTGAGGGAAAGAGCCGGCAGGAAATTAAGCAGGAAGCGCAGGAAAAATGGATGGAATTGTCTCTGGAGGAACATATGGCCAGATACACTGATCAGGGAGTGGACAGAAAAGAAGCCATGAAACTGGTGGCGAAAGATCGGGGAGTCCGGAAGAGAGACGTCTATAACGAGCTTCTGAAGATGAAATAACTGCAGTCATGGAACGGCTTATGAATATACAAAAAAGGAAAGAAGAGTTCAAAAAATGGAATCATATTTAAGAACCTGGTGCGAGGTGGACTTAAAAGCGATACGGCAAAATATGATAAATATCAGAAAGAAAACCGGAGAGGGCGCAAAGATTATGGCGGTCATTAAAGCGGACGGTTATGGTCACGGCGCCGTGGAGATAGGAAAATACATTTACCGGGAAGCAGATTATTTTGGCGTGGCGACCATCGAGGAGGCTGTGGAGCTCCGCGAAGCGGATATCCGGAAGCCGGTTCTCGTTCTTGGTTATACCTCTCCGTCTCTGTACAGCCTGAATCTGCGGTATGATGTGGAACAGACGATTTATTCCATGGAGACGGCTGAAAAGATATCAGATGAGGCTCTGAGAGCCGGAAAGAAGGCAAAAATACATATCGCTCTCGATACGGGAATGACGAGAATAGGCGTCTCGCCGGATGAGAAGGGACTTGCTTTCGTTAAAGCGGTACGGGAACTGCCGGGAATCGAAATTACGGGCCTGTTCACACATTTTTCCTGTGCGGATATGGAGGATAAGACCTACACGGAAGAACAGATGGAACGATTTGATTTTTTTGTACATTTACTGGAAGAAAATAATATTTCCATTCCGGTAAAACATATCTGCAACAGCGCCGGGATCATGGAATTTGACCATCACCGCTACGATATGGTTCGGGCAGGCATTATTATTTACGGTCTGTATCCTTCAGAGGAAGTAAAAAAAGACGCACTGTCACTGACACCGGCTATGTCCTGGAAAACTCATGTGGTAAATGTTATGGAGCCGGAGATGAACAGAGGAATCAGTTATGGCGCCACCTATGTTACCGACCGTCCCTGCCGTATCGCTACCATATCTATCGGTTATGCGGACGGCTATCCGCGAAGCTTATCCAATAAGGGCTGGGTGCTGATTCATGGGAAGAAAGCCCCGATCGTTGGAAGAGTCTGTATGGATCAGACCATGGTGGACATCACGGATATCCCTGATGTGAAGGTGGAAGATGTGGTGACTCTTATCGGACAGGACGGGGAAGAGAGAATCTCTGTGGAAGATATGGCAGATTTATCAGGAAGCTTTAATTATGAGTTTGTCTGTGATGTGGGACAGAGAGTAAAACGAGTGTATCTGAAATAGACTTTTACCGGCTGAAAGGATATGGACAATTGTCTGTTTCCGGACAGCTGATAATAAAGCATCATATATTATTTAACAGGAAAGGAAGGAAGTTCTATGAAATCACTTGCAATAGAAAGAGAGTTTGGAAGCGGCGGCAGAGAGGTTGGAATGAAAGTGGCTGAGGCAGCCGGAATTTCTTATTATGACGGCAATCTGCTGGAGAAAGTGACGGAACGGTACGGAGAGTCCGCCAATATATTAAATACGTATGATGAAAAATGGACGGGAAGCCTCTTGTTTAATATTTCTATGGCTGCAGGCTATAGTCAGGGAAATGACCAGTCCAAGATCTATCAGATGGGATATGAGGTAGGAGAGACCATTCAGAGGCTGCAGAGAGAGTCCCCTTCTGTGTTTATCGGAAGATGTGCTACACATATTTTAAAAGATAATCCTGGAGTGCTGCGGGTGTTTATCTATTCTTCTGATGAGAAGAAAAGAATCAGGAGGATTGTAGAAACAGAAAATGTATCGGAATCCGAGGCAAAGAAAATGATGGACAAAAGAGATAAGGCAAGAAGGAATTATTTCAGATTCTGGACTCAGAAGGACTGGGCGGACAGAGGAAACTATGATATGGAATTGAATACCTCTGTGCTTTCTACTGACGAGTGTGCGAAGATTCTTCTGTATGCTATGGGAAAACAGGATTGAGACAGCAGCATCGGTGTCTGATACGATGATATACGGTATCATATGAAAAATAAACAAAATCCGAAGACGGCTTACGGCGATGTCTTCGGATTTTTTGTAAATTAACCTTTGGCAATCTGAAGAAGCTTCTTTTTAAGAAGCAGATAATAAACGATACCTAATGTATCTGCCAGAAACCATCCGATAGGTACGGACCACCAGATACCCACAACACCGATGGATGGGACGGCGGAGAGAGCATAGGCCAGAATGACACGGATGCCCAGAGATACAAGGGTCAGAACAACGGACATGCCTGGTCTGCCCAGTGCACGGTACAGACCGTAAAGCAGGAACAACATTCCGATCATAAAGTAAAAAGAACCCTCAATACGGAGATAGCGGGCGCCTTCTGCGATGACAGCCGTTTCGCCTGCATCAATGAACAGAGACATGAGCGGACGGGCAAAAATAAAGACGCAGAGCGAAATCACCAGGCTGAAGGTGACGGAAGTGATGAATGCCGTCCGAATTCCCTGTTTGATGCGATCCGTTTGTTTTGCTCCGAAGTTCTGAGCGACAAAAATAGAAAATGCGTTGCCAAAATCCTGCACGGGCAGATAGGCAAAAGCGTCGATTTTTACAGCGGCGGCAAAGGCGGCCATGACGGTAGTTCCGAAGCTGTTGACCAGACCCTGTACGGCAAGTATACCAAGGTTCATGATAGATTGCTGCAGGCAGGTAAGAGCAGAGAAACTGGTGATTTCCCGGACACGGTTAAGACGAAGTTTTACATTTTCATCTCTGCGAAGCAGCTCAGGAAATTTGACGCAGGTATAAATGGTGATTCCGATACCGGATACGTACTGGGAAATCACTGTGGCTTCGGCTGCGCCGGCTACGCCTCTGTGCAAAACGGTAACGAAAATAAGGTCAAGGACAATATTCAGGCAGGCGGATACGGCCAGAAATACCAGTGGAATGACTGAATTACCAAGGGAGCGAAGAAGGGAAGCAAAAAAATTGTACAGGAAAATTCCGATCATTCCTGCAAAAATAACCATGAGGTAGTCCTTCATCATTACTTTTAATTCTGCCGGCGTGCGGAGAAACCAGATAATTCCATCAATGCCTGCAAAAATTGCAATATTTAAAAGAATCGTTACAATACCCAGAAGGAAGAAAGAAGCGAGAATACCTTCTTTCAGGCCGACCTCATCCTTCTCGCCAAAACGGATGGAAAAAACAGTGCCGCTTCCCATGGCAAGTCCCAAAATAATGGAGGTTAAAAATGTCATGAGTGAAAAGGCGGAGCCTACGGCAGCCAGAGCATTGGCGCCGAGAAATCGTCCGACAATGAGAGTATCGGCAATATTGTAGCATTGCTGCAGAAGATCACCCAGGATCATGGGGATGGCAAAACGCAGCATGGTTTTCATAACGGGTCCGTGTGTCAGTTCATTTTGCATTGGATCAATCACTGCTTTCTATTTGAAATATATTACTTAACAATTGTAATTAATTATAGTATTATAGAACGAGATTGTCAATTATATAATTGCGATACGGATATTATGACAAGGAGGTGTGAGTAAATATGTTTTTGGATGGATTGGATGAAACAGATCAGAAGATTGTCCGTCTTCTGATACAGAATGCCCGTATGTCTTATTCGGAGATAGGGCAGAAAGTAGGAATATCCAGGGTTGCCGTAAAAATGCGGGTCCAGGCTCTGGAGGAGAAAGGAATCATTGAAGAATATACGACTATAATCAATCCTCAGAAAATCAGCGGAGCAGTGTCCTGTTATTTTGAAATTGAGACAAAGCCGGAGGCATTGATGAAAGCAGCGGAGATTCTCAATGAATGCAGCACCATTACCCAGATATATCGTGTGACCGGAAAAAGCAGGCTTCATGTTCATGCGGTGGCATCTTCCAATGAGGAAATGGAGCAGTTGATATCCGGTATTATAGATAAACTTCCGGGTGTGACAGAGTGCAGCTGCAGCATGATTCTCTCAAGGATTAAAGACATTAAAGGACTGCGGCTGTGAAAGAAATGAATCAGACGTATAAAAAATACATTTTCCGGTAAAGGCGGCCATATAATGGAATAAAAAGAAAAATGGGTTAAATATGCTGAATATATTATGGGTCATAATGATGGCTGCAGGTATTCTGTTCGCTTCTTTTCAGGGAAATATGGCAGCGGTTACGGAAGCCTTTATTGATTCTTCAACGGAAGCGATCAATCTTTGCATTTTTATGCTGGGAGTCATAGGCGTGTGGAATGGTATGATGGAAATTGCGGTGAAAAGCGGACTGATGAAAAGAATCGCCCATGTGATGTATCCTTTTATACACTGGCTGTTTCCGGATATTCCGCCCGGACATAAGGCAAATGAGTATATAGCAGCTAATATGGCGGCAAATATGCTGGGGCTTGGCTGGGCGGCGACGCCGGCAGGACTGAAAGCCATGCAGGAATTGAAAGTACTGGACAAAAAGACATCAAACAAATCGCCAGGGAGGAAGAAAATGATCGGCGGCGTTCCGGATTCTGATGCCGGCGGCCATGCATCTGATATGATGTGTGCTTTTCTGGTTCTTAATATTTCATCCCTTCAGCTTATCCCTATCAATATGATTGCTTACCGGAGTCAGTACGGCTCGGTGGAACCGGCATCTATCGTGCTGCCGTCCATTGTTTCAACGGCCATATCAACTCTGGCGGGGATTATATTTATCAAAGTGATAGAAGTTCTGAGAAATAGAAGAAGGAGACGTTTATGAGAGCTTTTCTCTATTTTTCGGATTTTATTGTACCCTTTATCATGTTTTACATAGTCATTTACGGATTTTTTAATAAGTCTGACGTCTATGAGAACTTTTTGGATGGAGTGAAAGAAGGATTTAAGATTGTAGTGAATATTGCTCCGACTATGGTGGCGCTTCTGGTCTCCATTGGAATCTTCCGGGCGTCCGGCGCCCTTGATTTTGTGTCCGGACTTCTGGAACCCGTGGGAAAGCTGCTGCATATTCCGGCAGCGGTGCTGCCCGTCTTTCTGGTCCGAATCTTTTCTTCTTCGGCAGCCACAAGCTTTGTACTGGATATCTTCAAGGAATTTGGCCCGGATTCCAGTATCGGGATGATGGTTTCTATTATGATGAGCTGTACGGAAACGGTAATCTACACTATTACGATCTATTATATGAGCGTGAAGATCACCAGAACAAGATGGACTCTGCCCGGAGCCATGGTTGCTACGGTAGCAGGAACCATCGCCAGCGTGGTGATTACGAGGATGATCATGTAAAAAAATGGTGAGAGAAATATATATACATAACAGCAGAAAGGGAGAGAACGTTGCAAAAAAAGGCATGGTGTAGTATAGTGAGAGAAAATACATAATACAGAAAAGAAAGATGCTCATGATTAATACAGAAAGTTCCATAAGAATTGACTATTTTAATATAGAAGGTACTCCAGGGGGCAACCAGGACTGGTGCACGGATTTCTGGATGCATCTGGGAGGATGCGCGGCGCTGGCAGCCTGCGATCTGTCCATCTGTCTGTCGAAGAATCTGAGACTGACGGGCTGCTGTCCTTATGACCCGGAGAATATGACAAAAAAGCAGTATGTGGATTTTTCTATGGTGATGAAGCCGTATATTCATCCGAGGATGGGCGGAGTGGCAGAACTTTCCCTGTTCACGGACGGATATGGAAAATATTTGAATGACAGGGGATACGATGTAACATTTGATCTGTGTCCGGGAGAAAAATCCTTTGAAGAGGCGGAAATATTTTTAAAAAATGCATTGAAAAAGAACCTTCCGGTTCCTTTTCTACTGCTCCGTCATAGGGACAAAAGTTTAAAAGATTTGAACTGGCACTGGTTTATGATTACTGGCTGTGATGTGCGGAATGAACGTAGCATTTTAAAATATCATACCTATGGCGAAGAGCAGGAAGTTGATTTTCAGCAGTTATGGTCTACCGGAATGTACCGCCGGGGCGGTATGGCAGCCATCAAAGCAATCAGATAGTGGAAATATAAAACTAATTATAATCTTCTAATAACTGTACTAACTGAATTAATTTCTCCTTTTTTTCAGGAGAGAAGTCGCGGATGAGATATAAGAGTTCTCTGTCAAGAGATGTCTCCTTGTAATCTTCATCAATGGTACCGGCGAGATAGTCAAGCGACATACCGGTGAGCTGAGCGTAATAGGTCAGCATCCTCAGTGTCATCAGGCTTCGGTTGTTTTCTACGTTACTGATGTACCCAGGGGTTACTCCCAGAGCTTTTGCTACCTGATCCTGTGTCAGATGGTTTGCAATTCGAAGCTCTTTAACTTTTTTTCCTAAATCTTTATTCATGGTATCACCATCTTCCCTTCTTAATGGTAAATGGAAAAAGTTCTTCATGAGACAAAGAGTTTGCCCCTTGGCAAACTCTTTGCTCAATTACAGAAGATAAACCGGTAATTCGTCACCAAAGCCATGGTGAATAAATCCCATATGTTCTAAAGTGATGTGTTCAAGAGTGATTCTGTTTAAGGTCATGCGCATATGTATTACCTCCCTGATATTTTATATTATAATTATTATAACAAAAGATGTTCTTTTTGGATAGTAAATATTGGGGAGATTTTATGATATTTTTCGGTAAATAAAAGAAATTTTTTTGACATTTTTCTGTTTATATCAGATTTTGATAATAAAAGTAATGATAAATTACATTTGTTGTATAAATTATTATATGTATTGTGATATGCTTTATAAAAACAAGAAGAAAAAGGAGGAATACAGATGGAATATCTTGATATAAGGACAAAGGATGGGAAAATAACAGGAGAGGTGAAAGAAAGAGATAAAGTACATGAAGATGGCGATATCCATGGGACTTCTCATGTGTGGATCGCCCGTAAGAATAAAGAAGGACAGAGGGAGCTTCTTTTGCAGAAACGAAGTGCAGATAAAGATGCTTACCCCGGATGTTATGATATTTCTTCGGCAGGGCATCTTCCGGCAGGACAGGAATATCTGCCGTCGGCACTCAGAGAGCTTTATGAAGAACTTGGTATAGAAGCGAAGGAGGAGGAGCTGATCTTTCTTGGAATCCATGAAGGATACTGTGAGGAGGTTTTTTATGGCAGACCTTTCCGTAATCATGAGATCAGTCATGTGTATCTCTATGATCAGCCGGTAGATATAGACAAGCTCCGGCTTCAGGAAAGCGAAGTGGAGTCTGTAAAATGGATGTCTCTGGAGAAATGTTTTGAGGAAATGAGAAGAAAAAATTCAAAATACTGTCTGTTTCCTGAGGAGCTTGATATGATAAAAAGATATTATGATAACGGCAGAAATGAACAAAAATAAATGATACAGCATAAAAACTCCGCACAGATTGATATATATATCCATGCGGAGTTTTATGTATTATGAGATGTAAATATTTATAAAAAGAAATCAAAAAATCTTCAGGAATCATCTGGTGAATACAGTTCCATATCAGGATACAATCTCCCAGAGTTCTTCTCTGGTCAGCGTCATGTTTTCTGCCACGATATGAGCAATCTCCATAAAATGGTCGTTCATCTGACCAATCTCCGGATATTTGCTGAAAAGATACATGAGCTTTTTGATCCATATGATGCCCCGGTAGTTGAAAGGTTCTTTGGATAAAATGTCACTGACCTGATAAGGGAGGATCTGCATCCAGATACTCATGCGGGCCAGAAGATGCATGGTAAAATATATCTGCCGGGTGGAACCATATTCTGCCGTGTTGGTATAATGTTCTCCGTAATACCGGATATTGTTCATGGTCTCCTGTTCCATAATACCAATTTTATCCGGGCTGTATTTGAGCTGGACACCATACCGGTGTTTTAGCCAGGCAGCATAGCCGCGGCGTTCGGCATGATACTCAGACCAATGCTGGAAAAGAACAGTCTCCGGATTACTGAACAGCGCCTCGTATGAAGAGAGATGATTCAGTCTGGCATAATCTTTGTAATCACACATATGAGTCAGCTCATGAAAAACAAGACGGTAAAGTTCACAATCTTCCACACGCTCTATATACGGACGTTTAAAAATCAGATAGAACGGCTCATCCATGGAACGCGGATACTTCATACAGGCAGCCACATGTTTCCAGTTCTGACGGGCAGTCGCCTCATCCAGAGTCTTTATATCTTCATCACTGAATCCATAGTTCTTCTGACATTCATACATATCGTCTGCCAGAATAAACCGCAGATTCACATCTTTTAATTTGAAATAATTGAAATACGAATTGGCAATTCGCTGAATATCCTTCATTATCATACTTCTATCCTCGAGATTCAAGTTTGGCTTCGGAAAATCCTGCTCTTCTGATTATATATGTATTTATTTTAACACAGAAAAAAACGGCTTCAAAGAATATCTTTTGGTTCTTTTGGTGTATTTTTCAGGTCACCGCAGGTACCCTGGACGATATATTTTGGTCTTCCCTGAATCTCGTCATAAATTTTGGAGATATAGTATCCGATAATGCCAAGACTCAGCATGATAATACTTCCGGTAAACAGATTAATTATTATGACGGTAGTGAAGCCTTCCAGGGCAGTCCCGGTCGCTTTCTGATACAGGGCAATACCTCCCAATACCAGAGAGATCAGCAGCATAACGGAACCCAGAAGTGAGACAATCTGCATCGGGGCGGCAGAAAAAGAAGAAATACTGGAAACTGCATATTTTACCAGTGCCCAGGTAGACCATTTTGTCTCTCCAATCTCTCTCTCTCTGACGTCAAATTCTACTGTTGTGGTTTTAAAACCGATCCAGGAAGAAAGCGCGCGGAAAAACGCATTTTTTTCTTTAATATTCAGCAGGGCATTGACTGCCTTTCGATCCAGAAGCTTGAAATCCGAGGCCCGGGACATATCAATATCTGTGAGCCTGCTGATAATCTTATAAAAGCACTTAGCAGCAAAAAAATGAGTACGGCTTTCGTTTTGTCCCCTGGAATGCTTGATTCCTTCGATGATCTCATAGCCGTTCTCCCAGAGCCGGTACATTTCTACAATCTTCTCAGGAGGATGCTGCAGATCGCAGTCGATGACTACGCAGCAGTCTCCGGAAGAATAGAAAAGACCGGCATATATGGCGGATTCCTTTCCAAAGTTTCTGGAAAAATTAATGCCTTTAATACAGGAATTATGTTCTGTTTCGCTCTGAATCTTCACCCAGGTACTGTCTGTGGAACCGTCGTTGACAAATATAAGTTCATAAGATATCCCGTTATTTTCCAAAATCCGGGATATGGTCTGTGAAGTTTTGTGAATCATTCCTTCTTCATTAAAAGAAGGGATGATGACAGATAATAATGTATTCATAACTGATCCCAGTCCTTTGATCTATGATGTAATGTATTCCCTATTATAACATTCTCTGTCAACCGTTGGAATAGAAAATAAAATATTATGAAAATGTAACAAAACCTTCACAAAATATTAATCTACATTGGGTTGTATGAGATTTAGAAAAGGATTATACTATGAAAATGTGATTATGACCAAGGAAAGATTTTTGACAATTTTTCAAAAAGGGGCTGACAGAAGTCCTGAGAAAGAAGGATTTTCATGATACAGGATATATATCATCATAAAATGGAAGTTGTCTATGACGGAGAAGCGGTTTTAGAGGAGAACGATTATATTATCGCTTTTCAGGGCAGAAACGTATATATGAAAAAACAAAAAGATGAGACGTCAGGAGCTTTTCTGACATGTGAAGATATTCTTCCGGTGGAATACAGGAAAGAAGCCATGGAAAAGTTCAGAAGGGATGCGATTTATCTGCTATGCCTTGACGGAAGGCGTCTTTTTCTTCTGCCGGAGAAATATCTGTCCTCCTGCCCTCAGGCTCAGCAGAAAGATATTAATATCTTCCGGGAGAAGAATGAAGAGGAAAGACCCGTCAGTTTCGCTATGATTACGGCATGGCATCTGTATCGCTGGTATGAGGAGACAAAGTTCTGCGGCGCCTGCGGTGTAAGGCTCAGGCATGGACAGAAAGAGCGTACCATGGTATGTCCTATTTGCGGGAATGTCATCTATCCGCGGATTTATCCTGCCATTATTGCAGGCATTTACGATGACGACCGGCTTCTGCTTACTAAAATGTCGCCGGATGCCAGATATTATGCGCTGGTATCGGGTTACTGCGAGGTGGGAGAGACAGTGGAAGATACGGTGAGAAGAGAGGTTATGGAGGAGACGGGACTATCGGTCAAAGATATCAGATATTATAAAAGTCAGCCGTGGGCGTCTTCCCAGTCGATTCTTTCCGGTTTTTTTGCAAGATTAGACGGAGATTCGCATATACATATAGATGAGAGAGAGCTGTGCGAGGCGAGATGGGTGAAAAGGGACAAGCTGGAAGACTGCTATTCTAAAAACGGTGTCAGCCTCACAGCAGAGATGATGGAATATTTTCAGAAACATCCGGAAGAGTTTGAAATAAAAAGGATGGGTACGTCTGAAGAATAGCAGAATACTGCGTTCCGGAATGATATTTATACAGGAAGACAGGCATTTGAAATTACCTTTATATGGAAAGGAGAATAACAGTTATGGAACAGAAAGAGAAGAAGAGCGCTTCTTCATGGGATATACGAAAGAAAACAGGAGTGGCCGTGGCAGCGGCAGTGATAATTTATGCTTTGATCGCGGTGTTTTTTCATTTTCATTACTTTCCGGGAACAGAGATTAACGGGTATTCCTGCGGTTTCCGAAGTGTGGGAAAGGTGAAGGAAATGATTAAGGAAGGTGTGGACACTTATGAGATTGGTATCACAGAGAGAGATGATCGGGAAGAGTCCGTAACATCTTCTCAGGTGGGCCTTTCTTTTGTGGATGACGGAAGGCTGGAGCAGATCAAGGAAGGTCAGAAGGCTTATGCCTGGATCACATTTCCTTTTATCGATAAGGAGTATGTCAACGGAGTTACTCTTCAGGTGGATGAGGAAGCCTACGAAAATACATTCAATGAATTGAATGCTTTCGATGAGGAGCTTGTAGTGGCTCCTGTGGATGCCTGGTCCAAATATAATGAAGAGACAAATTCATATGATATTGTGGATGAAATTTATGGTAATACGGTGAAACGGGATGAGTTTTATACAGCTCTCAAAGAAGCGATCATCCGTCAGGACAGCAGTATTGATATAGAGGAAGCCGGATGTTATGAGAATCCGGTTTACACAAAGGATTCTGATGAAGTCGTTCAGTCCAATAATACGCTGAATCAGTATGTGAGCACGGATATAGTGTATGATTTTGATGACAGAACCCAGGAACTGACAGGAAAGACCATTCATAAATGGCTTGATGTGACAAAGAAGTTTAAAGTAAAGGTAGACGAAGAAAAGGTAGAAAAATATGTTTCCCGTCTGGCGGATAAATATGATACGGTAGGAATTGAGAGGCATTTTACTTCCATTGCAGGTAATGAAGTTGACGTGGAAGGGGGAACTTACGGGTGGACCATTGATCAGGAGGCTGAGACAGAGAAGCTTATCAAGCAGATTAAAAAAGGCCGTCAGGTTAAGAGGGAACCGGAATATGCTCATTATGCCAAGAGCCGTAAAAAGAATGATATTGGGGATACATATGTAGAGGTGGATCTGGGATCTCAGCATATGTGGTTCTATAAGGATGGAGAGACGATTGTATCAACTCCGGTGGTAACCGGCAATACAAGTCTCGGACGGGGAACGCCTACAGGTGTTTATTATATCCTTTATAAGACTACCGATTATACACTGACGGGCGAGGGTTATGCGTCTCCGGTTGATTACTGGCTTCCGTTTACCCATTCCGGCGTAGGCATTCATGATTCTTCCTGGAGGAGCAGTTATGGAGGAAGCATCTATACCTACGATGGTTCTCATGGCTGTGTGAATACACCGTATGATGCGGTAAGAACTATTTATAATAATATTGAGTCCACATATCCGGTGGTGGTTCACTGGTAAAGCGGCATAATAAAAAGCTGCGGGCGATTCAGCGTCGTCCGCAGCAATTTTTATATTTTTTTCCGCTTCCGCAAGGGCAGGGACTGTTGGGATATATTTTTGTCCGTTTTTTGTTAAGCTGCATAGCTTCCGCAGCGGTGTATCCTCTGTTTAATAAAAGGGCAGAGTGAGCAAATACACTGTTTAAAGCCGAGAGCAGACGGCGCCGGGAAGCATCCGACATATCAGCGGTCAGGATGTGCTGAAGAAAACCGGAAAATGCAGAAGCCGATGCGGTGCGGTTTTTCAGAAATACCAGGGCGTCTTCTATGGTCCCGCCCTGACGGAAAACAGCCTGGATTTCTCCGCTTATTTCCTGTGCTTCTTCGCGGGAAATTTCCGGGGGATAAGTGAGAGTATTGATAAGCTGTTTTGTATACGGGTCTTCCGGGAAGTATCCGAAGCGGGACAGATGAAGGATAGTCTCTTTGTCCGGTATATTAAAAGGAAGAGTGCCCTGACACTGCTGTATTTTCTTATATAAATTATTTTTATATAGTGATTTTTGAATGATCCAGTCATTTTCAAGGATGAAAGAATGAAAATACGGAGGAACTGCCTGAAGTTCCTGTACAATTTCTTCTTTTTTCAAAAAAAGAGCAGTGTTTGTGTTGTACATTTTCAAAAGAATGGTTACAGGGCAGCTGCCGTAAAGGTATCCGGCGGCGTTCACACAGTCCAGAAGGAAACTTTTGCGCTGCTGTTCTTTTCTGAATGTTCTGGAAGAAGAAAATTCCCGAAGTCCGGAAGAAAACTGATACTTTCCGTCAGTGTCCTTATAGCAGTATCCGCTTTCCAACAGCCGGCGGTACAAAGCAGGACGTCCTGAATATACCTGATGAGTCTGTTTCAAAGAGGAGCGGGAAGGAGAAGAAAAGAGCTGAATCTCATCATCTCCCAAATACACGAGAAAATCATGCATAACGGAAGGACGGTATATATATTCGAGAAGTTTTTCTGCCAGAGCTTCCTTATTCAGAGAAGAATATCCGGACATTCTGTGAAGTTTTGCCAGACGAGTGAGCTCTTTTTTTGTTTTCAGTAATAAATAGTTATCGTATGTGTTCATGAATTTATAGTCCATTTCAGTGTAAATAATTTGTTATATCCTGCTGCACTGATACATTATACTATTTTTTTCGTTATTTTGGTTATAAATAATCAGCTTTTATCTCTATTTTTTTGGTAGTATTGTTATTCTTTAATGAAAATATTTTGCCATTTAGCTTTTACTTCTTGTTTCAGAAGATTGGAATGGCGGACAGCGCAGATAAAATCCTCAATGGAGACTGTGTCTCTGGAATAAAGCGCTGCATAGGAAAAAGCCATTTCCAGGAGTGTGAGAGGAAGCTCCGGACGCCTTGTTCGTTTATCTGCCGGCTGGTATTTTTCAGCGGACAGTGAAATGAGAATCTGGAGAATGTGCCGGGTCTCTTCTTCGGAAAATGCATTTCTTACCTTTGTCTCGTATTCAATGGACGGAATGGTTCCCAGGAGGATGCGCAGCGTTGTGTCTTCATCCGGTTCTTCTATGGTAATAGGATAGAAGCGGCGTGCCAGAGCCTTGTCACTGAGCAGATACTTTCTATATTCGTCGCTGGTGGTGGAACCGATAATCTTGATGTCACCCCGGTCGATGTAAGGTTTCAGCATATTTGAAATATCATTGTTGGAGCTTTCTGTGGAGCCTGCACCTACAATGGTATGGATTTCGTCAATAAACAGAATAATATCCGGATGCTTTTCCAACTCATCCATGAGCTGCCGTATGCGTTCCTCCATCTCGCCCACATATTTGGTTCCGCTTAAAAGAGAGGTGGTGGTTAGCTTATAAAGTTCTTTGTGTTGTAATAGTTTTGGAACATTTCCCTGCTGTAAAAGCCAGGCAAGTCCTTCAACCACGGCGGTTTTTCCTACGCCAGCCTCGCCAAGCAGAATAGGAGATTTCTTCGGAGATATCAGAATCAGTTCCAGATCACTAATCTCAGATTCTCTGCCGATGGCGGGATTGGTGATATAAGAAGCCGTGGTCATGTTGTAAGCATATCGGTTCAGAATGCTGTCTGAGGACAGGATGGAAACTGTGCCTGAATGATGGCGTCCGGAAAATACTGTATCAGGGGCTTTTGTACGGCGTTCGGAAAAATAGACTGTACGCTGAGCCAGATATTCAGGGAAAGAAATATTTTCCAGAGAAGATTGCTGATCAGGCACGCCGGATTTTGCAATATTTTGCTCATGCTTAATAAACGAAAGAAATGTAAGCTCTTTCTGCTGGAAATCAGATAGAAAACCTTCTATATTAATCTCTTCCAGCGAAGAAACTGTATCGATATACATTTCCTCAAATAATTTCACCAGCCAGATATTTTTATCTGCGGCGAAGCAGGCAAGATGAGAGCGCAGGATATCGGCCAGAAGTATTTCATTATGGCATAGATATTGTCTGTAAGAGGATGCATTTTCTGCAATCTGTCCGATTAGCTTCTGGTTGGAAGACGTGGATTTGATTATGACAGAATAAAAATCCTGCAGCGTCTGCATAAATAAAGATTGATCTGTAAAACATGGCTCCAGGCAGAGCATGGATGCGGCGTATACAGAATAAAAAGGAGTTTTCAGATTTTCGAAGAGACGTCCGGTACACAAAAGCCAGGTTTCCTCCGGAAAAAGATTCCTCTGAGAGTCGCATTTCCCGGAGACTTCCTCCTGAGTACCACATTGCCGAATATCGCCTTCGGAACATATTTTCTTCTGCATCTGTTCTTTCAGCCGGATACAGTCTGCAAAATAGCGGTCATATTCTTCAGAAGTATCCGGAAAGGCATAATTATTTCTGTCCCGGATAAGACTTTCGATGAATTTCAGAAAAAGCTCGTTGTCATGAAAAGCTTCTATGCGGGATGGGAGTATGAACATGTTCTGTATGCAATTATTCTCAAAAGACAGCGGCTGTCCGGTATTTTGGATGAGACGGAAGGCGCTGGACATGGTGTTGGTAATTGAATTCAAGATAGCGTTTCCTTTCATATAATTTTTTGCTTTAAAGTCGAAAAGTATTGTGCTTTTGATTTTTTTATGTTAAGATAGCTTCTGGTGATGAGCCGAAACAGGAGATGCGTCCATTACCGGTTAAATTATAAGAAAAATTGCAGAAAAAAGCAATGACTGAGACTGGAATCATCAGATTCAGAACAGAAGTTGTTTTGCAGAATAAAAATTTGTGAGGAAGGGAGAAAATACATCATGGATATGCAGATGAATTTCTATAGAAAACTGCCGATACCGCGGGATCTGAAAGAACAGTTCCCGGCGGATGAGCGGGTAGTGAAGATTAAAAATGAGAGAGATCCGGAAATTGCAAGGATTTTTGAGGGAACGTCTGACAGACTTCTGCTTATTATTGGTCCGTGTTCGGCGGATAATGAGGCTTCTGTGCTGGATTACGTTTCCAGACTGGCGAAAGTACAGGAGAAAGTGAAAGATAAGATCTGGATTGTTCCAAGAATCTATACGAACAAGCCGAGAACGACAGGAGGCGGATATAAAGGTCTGATTCATCAACCGGATCCGGAGAAAAAACCGGATATGTGGCAGGGAATCATTGCTGTACGTGAGCTGCATCAGAAGGCGATTCTCGAGAGCGGCCTTACCTGTGCCGACGAGATGCTTTATCCGGAAAATCAGAGATATCTTTCGGATTTATTATCCTATGTGGCGGTAGGAGCCCGTTCCGTGGAGAATCAGGAACATCGTCTGGTTGCCAGCGGCGCAGGTGTTCCGGTGGGAATGAAGAATCCGACAGGAGGCGATCTTTCTGTCATGATGAATTCCATCACAGCGGCGCAGAGCAGTCATATGTTTATTTATCGGGGATGGGAAGTGGAGTCCGCAGGTAATCCATATGCCCATGCGATTTTGCGGGGATATGTGGACAAACATGGTCAGACATTCCCGAATTATCATTATGAGGATTTGATGCAGCTTTATGAACTGTATCAGGAGACAAATCTGAAGAATCCGTCAGTGATCATTGATACTAACCATTCTAATTCTGGTAAGAATTATATGGAACAGATTCGAATTTCAAAAGAAGTTCTTCACAGCTGTAAAATATCCGGCGATATCAGAAAGCTTGTGAAAGGGCTGATGATCGAAAGCTATCTGGAAGACGGATGTCAGAAGATCGGCGGAGGCTGTTATGGCAAATCCATTACAGATCCGTGTCTCGGATGGGAAAAATCGGAACGGTTAATTTATGAAATCGCAGATATGTTATAATATAGAATATTTTCCTACATTTTATTAAATGGGATATTACGAAAGGCTTTGTATTTATTACAAAGCCTTTGTACATTGTAAACAAAACGTGTGTACAGTCTTGTTTTTTGTAATATTTTTTTGTAGAATGATAACATGTATCATTGGTTTCTTCTATGGCTATTCTGTACACTTGTAGATAAATATGTTACAATACTTTTAAATAAGTCATTTTTGAAACACTTTTATGTAATATAATTTTAACAAGTAAAGGAAAGGGAGATGGCAGATGCTTCTGAGCAGACTGATGATTTTTAATCAGAATGAGGAAGAGTGCCGTCAGATGGAAGCCTACTTTGAAGAAAGCGGATATGGCGTTGTGTGCTGCTTGGATGCGGATGAATTGATGGACATGATTTCCAAAGGAAGACATAAGCCCGAAGTGTTCTTATTTTATATAGACGATTCCGGGCGAAAGGGATATGACATCATTGATAAAATCCGGGCTGTGTCAGATATGGCCATCATTGTGATCTCAAAGGATAGCCGTCTAGACACTCAGTTATATGCTTATTCTAAGAAGATTGATGATTACATGACAGAACCGGTACCCCTGCCTCTTCTTGAGGCACATGTGGAAGCGGTTCTCCGGAGATTTTCTGAAAAAAGACTTTCTGTGGAGACTGCGGGTGCGATTACGATCGATTACGAGAGCCGAAAGATTTATCTCGAGGGAAAGGTTCTGAAGGTTACTGCAAAAGAGTTCGATTTAATGGAATATTTTATTAAACACAAAGGAATGATTCTTTCCAGAGATAAAATACTGGATTCTGTTTGGGGATATGATTATATCGGAGGATACCGAAGTGTGGACACTCTGGTGAAAAAGCTGAGAGCGAAGCTTACAAAGGAATATCCTTATATACAGACCATATATGGCGTAGGATATTGCTTTGATGTTTAAAAATCAATGAGAAAGGGGATTTTTATAACAATGAAACGATGGTTAAGTTTATTGATGGTCATTATGTTATGCTTCAGTCTGACGGTGCCGGCGACACAGGTGGATGCGTCTTCCCGGGTGACGGTAGTATACAAAGGTAAGACAAAGTCTTTTAGTGGAAAAAAGACATATTCTTATGTAAATAACAGTAAAATCAAGCTGTCAAAGCAGCCGATTTTCATGAAGAACGGAAGTTATATGGGACCGGTCAATAAGCTTTTCAAGAAGAGTTCCCTGAAAGTAAGCGTTAAAAGCAGCGGCAATATCCTGACTCTGCAGTATCGCTCGAACATTATCGTACTGAAAAATGGAAGCAGAAATATAACGGTAAATGGACAATCTGACCGTATGAACGCTCCGGCTATGCTGGTGACTTATCCGAGTGGAAAAACAAAATGGGTGGTTCCTCTGAAAAGTGTGTGCAGCCGTCTGGGAATTACTTACAAGTTGAAAAACGGCGTGATCAAGATGAAAGGTGCAGTTAATTCTGCAACAACATCTTCCAGTTCCAGTTCAAATAATAATTCCGCGGCAGAAAACGGACAGATTACCCTGGTACTCGATGCAGGACACGGCGGTATGGACTCTGGAGCTACAGGAAATGGATACAGAGAGAAAAACATGACTCTGTCCATCCTGTTGGGAGCAAAGAGAATGTTTGACAATGACAGTCGGTTCAAGGTGTATTATACAAGAACATCAGACAGCTATCCGAGTCTGACAGACCGAAGTAACCTTGCCAATAATTATGACGCAGACTTATTTGTGAGCATTCATATTAACTCAGCATCTGCTTCGGCACATGGAACGGAGACACTGTATAACTCCAGCCGGAATACTGTGACAGCCAAGGATGGAATGACTTCCAGAGAACTGGCATCCTATATTCAGCGTGCCGTGGTTTCCACCACAGGATTTACTAACAGAGGTCTTAAGAACCGTACAGATTTAAGTGTTCTGAACCGGACGAAAATGCCGGCTTGTCTGATTGAGTATGGTTTTATCAGCAATACGAAAGAAGCCAGAGAAATGAATGCCAATACAACCCGATATGGCCAGGAGCTTTATCAGGCAATCGTTGGTTATCTCCAGTCTGAGGGTAAATTATAAAGTGGAGCTGTATACAGTTCGCGGCAGTGTGCCGGAACTGGACTGTTTCGGAGTGATAAAGAATTATATAAAAATATAACAGAAAGCTGTCACAGCTGATGTATTCACATCTGGATATTGACAGAGCCGGAAAAGTCGGCTATCATATCCAGATGTGGGCTGCAGAATGTGGCAGCTTCTTTTTATGTCCGATAACTTATTCTTTAAAAATTCCCAACAGACACAATATATAGTATAATAATATGTTGCAGACCACGATTTATTGTGGTATAATGGCGATGCCTATGAAAGCAGAAGAAAAGAATCATTTAAAATAGAAGATAGAGGTAGAGAGTATGAAGATTATTAAGAGAAGCGGCATGGAAGTCGAATTTGACAGAAGTAAGATTAACAACGCGGTAAAAAAAGCCAACAACAGCGTTGTGGTGCAGGATCAGATGAGCGATGAGCAGATTGAACAGATCGCGAAAAATGTGGAGATCATCTGTGAGGGCATGGGCCGCGCGCTGAGTGTGGAAGAGATACAGGACCTGGTAGAGAATCAGATTATGAATCAGAAGGCATTCCGGGTGGCAAGTAATTACATTACTTACCGTTACAAACGGGCGCTGGTTCGTAAATCAAACTCCACAGATAAGCAGATATTAAGTCTTCTGGAGTGCAACAACGAGGAGGTCATCCAGGAGAATTCCAACAAGAATCCGACAGTCAACAGCGTCCAGAGAGATTACATGGCAGGAGAGGTCAGCAAGGACATCACAAAACGTTTTCTGCTGCCGGAGCATATCGTGGACGCCCACGAACAGGGAATCATACATTTCCACGACTCCGATTACTTTGCCCAGCACATGCATAACTGCTGTCTGGTGAATCTGGAAGATATGCTGCAGAACGGAACGGTCATCAGCGATGTGATGATCGAGAAGCCGAAGAGCTTCTCCACCGCCTGCAATATCGCCACCCAGAGCGTGGCACAGATCGCCAGCTCCCAGTACGGCGGCCAGAGCATCACTCTCTCCCATCTGGTACCGTTCGTACAGATCAGCCGGGATAAGTTCCGCAAAGAGGTGCGCAAAGAATTTGAAGAAGAGGGTATGCCAATCAATGAGGAGAAGATCAACGAGATCGCTGAGATGCGCGTCCGCAAGGAAATCAAGCAGGGCGTACAGGTCATCCAGTATCAGGTCATCACCCTTATGACCACCAACGGTCAGGCGCCGTTCGTAACGGTGTTCATGTACCTGGATGAGGTGGAGGAAGGCCCGGCAAGGGATGACCTGGCTCTCATCATTGAGGAGATGCTCAACCAGCGGATTCTCGGAGTAAAAAATGAAAAGGGCGTCTACATCACACCGGCGTTCCCGAAGCTCATTTACGTGCTGGAAGAGGATAATATCCATGAGGACAGCAAATACTGGTATCTGACCAAGCTGGCAGCCAAATGTACCGCAAAACGTCTTGTTCCGGATTACATTTCCGAGAAGATGATGAAAAAGTTAAAACAGGGCAACTGCTACCCGTGTATGGGATGCCGTTCTTTCCTGACAGTATATAAAGAAGAGAACGACAAGCCGAAGTTCTACGGCAGATTTAATCAGGGCGTCGTCACCCTGAATCTGGTGGACGTGGCCTGCTCCTCCGGAAAGAACATGGAGAAGTTCTGGGAGATCTTCGATGAGCGTCTGGAACTCTGCCACGAGGCGCTCATGTGCCGTCACAACCGTCTGAAGGGAACACCTTCCGATGTGGCTCCTATTCTCTGGCAGAACGGCGCGCTGGCCCGTCTGAAAAAGGGTGAGAAGATTGACAAGCTGCTCTACGGCGGCTACTCCACCATCTCCCTGGGTTACGCAGGACTCTGCGAATGTACCCGCTACATGATGGGTGTGAGCCACACAGACCCGGAAGGCAAGGAATTTGCACTCAAGGTGATGCAGCATATGAACGACGCCTGCGCCAAATGGAGAGAGGAGAGCAACATTGATTTCAGTCTGTACGGAACTCCTCTGGAATCCACCACTTACAAATTCGCCAAATGCCTGCAGGAGCGTTTCGGCATCATTCCGGGCGTGACAGACAAGAACTATATCACCAACAGCTACCACGTACATGTCACAGAGCCGATCGATGCTTTCGACAAACTGTCCTTCGAGGCACAGTTCCAGGAGCTGTCCCCGGGCGGAGCTATCAGCTACGTGGAAGTGCCGAACATGCAGAACAACATCGAGGCGGTGCTGGCAGTCATGAAACACATTTACGACAATATCATGTACGCCGAACTCAACACCAAGAGCGACTACTGCCAGGTGTGCGGTTATGACGGCGAGATTCAGATTCAGGCTGACGAACACGGCAAGCTCATCTGGGTATGCCCGAATTGCGGCAACACCGACCAGAACAAGATGAACGTGGCGAGAAGGACCTGCGGCTACATCGGCACCCAGTTCTGGAACCAGGGAAGAACCCAGGAGATTAAAGAGAGAGTTATGCATCTGTAGGAACATGCATGGATAAGAAATATTGTAATACCAGAGTGGAAGGGCATTTCTACTCTGGTATTGTTTTTATTATGGGAAAATGTTACAGTAGATTTATAAAATGTGACGAAATAAGTATGGGAAGAAGTGGAGGGAAAAGATGGCAGCGGAAATCGTATGTATCGGGCAGGCGGTCATCGACTGCATCACCAGGGGAAAGGAAGAAAAGCCCTACAAGAAAAATGTATACCGGGCGGAAAATATCAGCCTGAACACCGGTGGGGACGCTCTCAACGAGTCAGTGATTCTGTCGCGGCTTGGTCATCAAGTGAAGCTGGTCTGCGGCGTGGGCAACGACGTGGCCGGTAATCTAATTCTCCACGAGATGGAGACTCGCGGCATCGACGTCAGCGATGTGACGCAGAGTGATTCTCTGACCACACCCATCGCCAACCTCATGGTGAACCGGGATAGCACCCGTGTCTCCATCAACAGCGAAGCTACCATGCTCACCGGCTACTCGCCGTCCGAACATGTGATAAAGGGCGCAAAAGTTGTCTCCCTTGCCAGTCTGTTCCGGGCGCCCCTCGACGACAGTGAGACAATCATCCGCCTTGCCAGAGCGGCGAAGGAACAGGGCGCCATCCTCTGCGCCGACACAAAGATTCCCACCTACCGGAAGCTGACCCTCGATGATATCCGGGAAATCCTTCCCCTCATTGATTACATTTTCCCCAACGAAAATGAGGGGGAATACTACACCGGAGAGACGGAATACGTGGCCATGGCGGAACATTTCCGCAGCCTTGGCGTAAAAAATGTCATTATCAAAACCGGCGAGAAAGGGTGCACCGTCAGCGGCGAACAAGGTCAGTTTTCCATGCCGGCCTGTGCCGTGAACGCTGTGGATTCCACGGGCGGCGACAACTTTGTGGCAGGATTTATCTCTGCTCTGCTTCACGGCGGCAGCCTGCGGGAATGCTGTCAGTACGGAACAGCCTGCGCGGCGGTGTGCGTCCAGAGTATCGGCGCGACAACAGGAGTGAAGAGCCGAGAGAGTGTGGAGGAGTTTTTGAAGGAAATTCGGTCTTGAATAAATTTCCAATTTTTGTAAATGTGTAAGCCTTTTGCCGTAATTAGTGTTATAATGAAAAAAGAAAAAATAATATTAAAAGACTATAATTATATGGATTGGAGGAACCACATGGCTGCGTCAGCGAACAAAATGCCTAATAATTTAATTAATAGAGTTTTTACAATTCCATATATAGATAAAATGATAAATGACTCGAAGAATAAGGACACTTTTTATGATTGTGTCAGAGAATATACAGAAGGTAGAACGGCGTTTACTTATGGAGATGCCATCGGTCAGTTATATCGTCATATGGATTTCTCCTATAGAAATGAATACTTCTATAAAAATGCAATTTTAAATCAGCTTTTGCTTGAGAAACATGATATTCGGAATTCCGCAGCTTTAACAGAATTGCCGATTGAGGATTCAAAGGCAGATTTTGTGATTATTAATGGGCGGGGGACGGTATATGAGATAAAGACCGATCTGGATAATTTCAGCAGACTGGAGCATCAGATTGCAGATTACTATAAAGCATTTAAATATGTAAATGTTGTGGTCGGATATAAACAATATGAAAAAGTAAAAGTAATGCTGGAAGGTTCAGGTGTGGGTATCTTTGTCATGGGAAGAAATGGCAAGCTGAGGTGCCGGAAAGTCGCCAAATGTAATGATAAAGATTTGTGTCATGAGACAATATTCAGAATACTGAGGAAAAATGAGTTTGAAAGTATACTGTATAAGCATTTTGGCAAATTGCCGGAAGTGAACAGCTTTCTTTATTACCGTGAGTGCAGGAAATGGATTTCTGACATTAATGTGAAAACCTTTCAAAAGGATATGCTGGAATGTTTGAAAAAAAGAATAAAAATAACAGATGAAAAAACATTTGAAGAAAAAATCCCATATGAGTTGCGTTTCTATGCGTATTTTACAAAACAAAAGAAGAATCAGTATCAGATTATAAATGAGTTTTGGAATAATAAAATGGAGGGATGATATGTATTATCCATATTTGAGAGGAAGGCAAAATGAACTATTGTGTTTGAAGGAATTGCTGGATGAGAATAAATTAAGTGTGAAGGTTACACCGATTCTGGAACCGGTGAAGTTCAGCAGTACATTTCTTACGACTCTGAAAAGGTTTATCGAAAATGACAGAGAGATTCTGCTCATTCAGAACCCGCAAGTTGGAAGATTTGATGAAGGATATGCGGAGGCGCTGCGAAAGGCGAATGAAGAAGAACAGGAAGATACAAGGATCAAATTAAGAAGAACTTTAGAGGAATATGAGAATATTTTGCTGGATGGGCATATTCGTAAGGCGTATCTGATGAATGATGTATCGGTGAAAAAGGTACTGCAGATGCCGGAGCAAGAGAAAAAGCAGATATATGTACTGAATCAAAACAGGGGAGACGATAACTATTATATTCAATACGGAGACAAATTATCTGTGAGGGCGTCTTTTATTCCTAAAGATGAGGATTTTAAAGATGAAGTTCCGGGGAATGCCATTATTTTAGAGGACTGCTATCAGAAAGCCAGACGAAATGTAGATTACATGGAGCAGCCGGATGTCTCTTTCAGTAAAAATCATTTGATATTTGAAAAAAGAGGATATAAAGGTTTTTCTGATTATTCTGTCATTGGAAAAGAGTATGAGGAGAGCGGGTTTGCTCCCTTTGCTGTGGCAATCCATGTGGTTTATTTTAATGAAAGGCAGGAACTTAGAGTTCATCATTTCGTTTCTGATTCCAATTGGGATTATTCCGATCCGGCCAGGAAGTTTGGAGAAGCAATGGAAAAGCTTGTAAATTGGGAAAGAATAGACTTAGTGAAGTATACGAGAGGTTTATCTGGCTTACTCCAATATTATGAAGCTGGTCGGTTTCCGGGACTGGGATTAATTAAAAAGCTTTCGTTGATGCATCACATAGAATTGATGGGAAGATTTTTGGAGGGGAGAGAATGATTTGCTGCGCAGAGTGCTTTAGTGATTTGGAAATAAAAGTGTCTATAGAGTCGCTTAATCACAAAGGAGAATGCCCTGTCTGCGGTGCAAAAAATACATGGATTTATGATAGTGAATTGGATAGAGAAAATACAGATTTTAAAGAGTTGCTGGCTTCTGTCATAGGAATATATAAGCCGGAAGAAAAACTGGATGATACTTTTCCTGATGACGCAAAACGGAGCATCGAGGAACATTTGCAGGAAGACTGGAATATATTTAAGGTTGGTAAAGAAGGAATAAGGAAGATTGCAGAGGGTCTTATTCAATCTTCTGCAGATTTGGATGAAAAGCTGCTGATACAGAAAACAGGTATTCCTGATCTATACGATGAAATGTATTTACAGCGTAATTCTATTTTTGGAAAGTACCAGTGGGATGATTTCAGAAAATATCTGAGAAATGAGAATAGATTCCATGCGAAATATATTAATTTGGGTCTGCTGTCTGAAGTGCTGCGGGATACGGTTTCTGTAATTCCAAAGGGGACGAGTCTTTACAGAGCGCGCCTGGCGAAAAATGAACATGGTTATGGAGCAGGAGAGATGGGCGCGCCGCCTGATGATTTGGCATCTGCCGGAAGAGCAAATTCAAAAGGAGTCAGTTGCCTGTATCTGGCTAATAAAAAAGAGACAACGGTAAAGGAAATAAGAGCGGGAGCATTTGATTATGTTACAATTGCTTTATTTCAATTGGATAAAGACGTGAAGGTGGTGGATTTGAGCAGTATTACGCATAATTCCCCATTTTACGCTGAGACAGATAAAATAAAATTTTTGATCAATGAAAGGCATCTTCGGAACATAGAGAGGGATCTGGCGAAGCCTCTGAGCCAGAGAGATAGCGATTTGGATTACCTTCCAACGCAGTACATCAGTGATTTTGCCAAATATCTGGGATATGATGGGGTGAAATATATCAGTACATTTGACAGAAATTCCTATAATCTTGCCTTGTTTGATACGAAGATATGTTCCTGTACATATAGAAAAAATTATCGGATAGATAATTTGGATTATAGATTAAATCCGGTATGATAGATGATTGATGAACAAAAAGAATGAAATATATTAATGTTTAAAAGGAGAAGAACATGTATTACGGCAACATCAAAAAAAGCGATATCGCCAACGGCATCGGCGTGAGGGTTTCTCTCTTTGTCAGCGGCTGTACCCATCACTGCAAGGGCTGCTTCAATGAGGAAACCTGGGATTTTAAATATGGAGAGATTTTTACGAAGAAGACGCAGGAGCAGATTTTTAAGTGGCTGGAGCCTTCCTATGTGAGCGGCCTGACAGTGCTGGGCGGCGAGCCTATGGAATATGTGAACCAGCAGGAACTGCTGCCGTTTCTTAAAGAAGTGAAGCGGAGATTTCCGGATAAGACCATCTGGTGCTATACAGGCTATGTGTTTGAGAAAGATATTCTGGAGCGGATGGTGCCGAAGTGGCGTTATACGGGGCCGCTCTTACAGCTCATTGATGTGCTGGTGGACGGCCCGTTCATAGAAGAATTAAAGGATATTACTCTTCTGTTCCGTGGGTCTTCCAACCAGAGGCTCATTGATGTGCCAAAGAGCCTGGCGGCCGGAAAAACCGTTCTGTGGGAACATGAAGATTAATATGTTGGATGACAAATGTTACCTGATGATACCTGCAGTTATCAGTCGAGATGATTAACGGCCATGTCGCCCGCCCGATGTGGTGAGGAACTGCACCAGGATACCCAGGGCGACGATGCCCACGGTCAACAGCAGCGGATAAGATGAGAAGCTGCCGATGTTCATGAGGTCGCAGAGAGTGATGAGCAGTCCTGCGGCGGAGGAGCCGCACACAACGGCCGATGTGATGATGATGACCGGCCGGATGAATTTCAGTGCCAGGGAGCCGACGACGAATCCGACAACCACGGACAGGAAGAACTGGATGTCCCCTGTGAATGGAAGGATGGATGCGGCGGCCATGAAGGCCAGTCCGAAGCACAGGAGAAAGATGCCCGCCTGGTAGATCCGGTAAGCAAGGATAGCCAGCAGAATGGCGCCCACCAGAGCGCAGACAGCAACCATGCCGCCGGAACCGTCAAGGAAGTTTGTTCCAATGAATCCTCCGACAACGGCTCCCACCAGAAGTCCGGTCAGACTCATGAACAGCTTGGACAGTTTATAACCGAAAAAACAGCCCAGAAGGGCGACGATCAGTGAAACGGTGGTGGCGATGATCTTGTAGGATGTGTCGATACCGCTGATATAACTGCTGATGGTGTCCAGATGGGCGGCTCCGCTTTCAAAAGAATCCGGAAGAAAGGTGCCGGTGTGCATGATCTGGGCAGGCAGCTCCGTGATAAATGTAATGAAATCTGAAAACATAATTTCCTCCTTTGTGTATCTTATGCCGCGGGAAGCGGCGTGTGCATCGTAGTCTGTCAATACACTAGCATAAAATGCAGTTTTACGCAATTTTTTCCCGGGGAGTATCTTTCTGATTTTTTACTGAGACACGCTTGTTTCTGCGGGGGTTTTATACTATAATACCGGGGAGAATGTTACATTTTAGTAAGAAAGTGAGGATAACGCAATGAGCAAGATTAGAACGAGATTTGCCCCGAGCCCGACAGGCAGAATGCATGTGGGTAATCTGCGGACTGCTTTATATACCTACCTGATTGCGAAGCATGAGGGCGGAGATTTTATTCTGAGAATTGAGGATACCGACCAGGAGCGTTTTATGGATGAGGCGCTGCCGATTATTTACCGGACGCTGGAAGCCACGGGGCTTAAGCACGATGAGGGTCCGGATAAGGACGGCGGTTACGGCCCGTACATTCAGAGCGAGCGCTGCGCTTCCGGTCTTTATATGAAATACGCCAAAGAGCTGATTGATAAGGGCGAGGCTTATTACTGCTTCTGCGACCAGGAGCGTCTGGATTCTCTCAAGCAGGTAGTAGGCGGCAAGGAGATCAGCAGCTACGACAAGCATTGTCTGCATCTGTCCAAAGAGGAGATCGAGGCTAATCTGGCAGCGGGCAAGCCGTTTGTCATCCGTGCCAATATCCCGAATGAGGGAGAAACCTGTTTCCACGATGAGATTTACGGAGATATTTCTCAGCCGAACGAAGAGCTGGATGATATGATTCTCATTAAGTCCGACGGTTATCCGACCTATAACTTTGCAAATGTGGTGGACGACCATCTGATGGGCATTACCCACGTGGTAAGAGGAAATGAATATCTGTCTTCTGCTCCGAAGTACACCCGTCTGTACAACGCTTTCGGATGGGAGGAGCCGAAATATATTCACTGTCCGCTCATCACCAACGAGGAGCATCAGAAGCTGTCCAAACGTTCCGGACATTCCTCTTATGAGGATCTGATCGAGCAGGGATTTGTATCCGAGGCGGTTGTGAACTTCGTGGCTCTCCTTGGATGGAGCCCGTCCGATAACCAGGAGATTTTCTCCCTGGATGAGCTGGTGAAGACTTTTGACTATCATCATATCAGCAAATCCCCGGCTGTCTTTGACATGACAAAGCTCAAATGGATGAACGGCGAGTATTTGAAAGCCATGGATTTCGATAAGTTTTACGAGATGGCAGAGCCGTATCTGAAGAAAGCCATCACTAAGGATTATGATTTGAAGAAGATCGCTGCTCTGGTGAAGACGAGAATCGAAGTGTTCCCGGACATTTATGAAATGATGGATTTCTTCGAGGCAGTACCGGACTACGATGTGTCCATGTACACCCACAAGAAAAATAAGACAACACCGGAGAAATCTCTGGATGTTCTCAAAGGACTTCTGCCGGTGCTCAAAGAGCAGGAAGATTACTCCAACGACGCCCTTTACCAGACACTGCGTCAGTTTGCGGCAGACCACGAGTACAAGAATGGTTTCGTGATGTGGCCGGTTCGTACCGCTGTGTCCGGCAAGCAGATGACGCCGGGCGGTGCCACCGAGATTATGGAAGTGATCGGCAAGGACGAGACTATCGCCCGGATTGAGGCGGCCATCGCCAAGATTGAGGCGGCCATTGTCTGATTAACTATATTATGCTAATTTATGAGTGGACAAAAAAGACGTAAACGCGACTTTTTTGTCCATTTTTTCTCCGATGATGCCGATACATTTGCCCATGGTAAAGGCGGCGAAGACGGTGCCGATGCCCAGTCCTTTGATGTGACCGAGGCAGAAAAATGTCATGCAGGCGGTGACGGCCAGGCAGATAACGTCAAAGGAGATTTTGACCCGCGAGTAGCCGATGTGGGTAATCTCAGAAAACTCTCTCGGAAAGAGGTCTGTCGGGATGATTGGCATCTGGCAGCGGTTGGACAGCGCGATGCCAAAGGAGATGATGACGTAGCTCAGGATAAAATAAAGGATTCGCAGAGGCAGTGATACCGGAAGCAGAGAGATCCACATTTCATGAACGTCGATCATAATGCCGAAGAAAAATCCGACCACAAAGCTGAAAAGGTAGGAGACGACGAATCGTTTGCGCATGAGCATGAGAACGGCGATAAGCACTCCCTGGAAAATGTATGTCCATGTGCCCAGGGAAAGAGCGGGCAGCACTTCAGAGAATGCGTAGGGAACGCTTGAGATAGCGGAGATGCCGGAGCCGGAATAAAGCATCAGCACCACGCCGAAGCTGTTGATGATGACGGCGAGAACCAGCGCCAGCTCTCCGCGGAATATGTGATGAGTTTCATTTGTCAGCATGTAAAATCCCTCCCGGTAATAAGATACATTTTCATTACCGTGCAGTGTAAATGCACGATTTGGTATAATTGTACGGTATAAATGTACCACCGGGAGGGGGATAATTCTAATGAATATTTTTTATGAAATTATAAATTATGTCTATATTATTGTAAATGTATGGATGGCCTCACTATTCTGTACATTTATTTAGTTCAATGCATTTACTTAGTTCTGTGCGTGTACTTAGCTTTGTGCATTTACTTGGTTTTGTACATTTACTTATAAAGAAGCTACTTGGTATTATAGAGACATCCGTCTCCGCCCATCAGCGCAGTCATCTCTTCAATGCGTTCCAGCGGAAATGGCGGTCTTGACAGCGGGCGCATGGCGATGGACATGAGCTTCATGGGATTGTCGTCCGCGGCGACCCGATTGGAACTTAAATGTCCGCAGCGTTTGCAGCGGTGGATGATGGCCCATTCGCCTTTGTTTCTGACCCAGACGCCCACCGGTTCCATGATGCCGCCGCAGTCGGATTCACGGTCGCCCGGCTCAATGTCCAGATGCAGGCTTGAAAGACAGTTCGGGCAGTGGTTGCGGTGATTGCTGCCGGAACCGGCGGATACGACCGGACGGCCGCAGACCTTGCAGGTGAAGCTGTCATTGCATGGATGTGTTTTATAGTAGCCTTTCTGATATAATTTTCTCTTATTTTCTCTGTTCATTTTGTACCTCCCTGAGAGGGACGGTGTCTGTAAAATATATCTTCTTCTGCATTAAAAAGCGTTTTCCATATATTTTTTCAGTCCGTCCCTATACTTTTGGGTGAGGAGTAAATATTGCTGTTGCTCTTCCTCCGTCCAATCTTTCCAGATTTTGTTTTCTATTTCGAATAATGGATAAATCTTTTGGCGGGCAAAAGCCTTTCCTTCCCCGGTAAGACAGACGATCGTATTTCTCCCCTTACCCTGTTCCAGTGTGATGATTCCTTCTTTTTCCAGCTTGTGAATGGCGGAATTAATGGTCTGCCGGCTGATGCCTGTCAGTTTGCTGATTTCGCTCTGAAGGCAGCGGTCTCCCTTTTCACAAATGACATATAAAATGTTTTGCACGCTGTCAGAGACGCCCGTTTTTACGGCTGCCTCATGATAGAGCGCATTGATCTCGCCGGCAAGATATGTATATTGATTTGCTTTCAAATAGTGCATAAGTCAACCCCTTTTTTAATTTATGTATGATTTCGTATATAATTATTATATACGATTTCGTACATAAGTCAACTGTTTTTGTGGGAAATGTAAAGATTTTAAAAGAGGAGGGGTGTTTTATCAGATTTATAAAGATAAAAAATAGCCGCCAACTACTGCAATAGCTGACGGCTGATACATAAAGTATTTCGTAAAAGCTTTGGAGGGGAAGTTGTTTTCTGGTTTCCCCTTTTGTATTATTAAATATAACATATTTGAGGAAGTAATTCAAGAATATTGTTGTGTCAGATATTTCGCAATAGTGGAAAAAAATAAAAAGTAAGTTACAAAACAATTTTTCCTTCGCCTTCTCCCAGAAAATCCTGCTCGGTCACATATTCCCGGAAGAGCTGGACTGCTGGCGGAAGATAGGAGTTTGCGCTGTTGACCATGTAAATCTTTCGTTTGTAGACGGGGTTGGTGATGGTGAGAATCTGTACATCCAGCCGCAGCAGCAGATCCATGTAGGGAACGATGGCGATGCCGAAGTTCCGGGCCACCAGACCGGCGATCACCTGGTCTTCCTCCACCTCGTAGGCGATGGACGGCTTTTCTCCGAGGAGCCGGAACAGTTCGTTGACGTCGCTGCGGATGCCGGCACCCTTTGCGAAGTAAATGTAAGGGTAGGGCAGAGTCTCCTCCAGGGATACCGAGCGCCGACCTGCCAGGGGATGATTTTTCGGGACGATGACGACCAGATCCTGATAGGCGACCGACTCGCTGGTCAGGTGATATTCTTTATATTCTTCGGGCGCCTGCGAGCTGAAAATCAGGTCGTAGTCTTTGGCGGCGAGACCGTCCAGCAGATAGGAAGTTGAGCCGGTGCGGAAAATGAAGTCAATGTCCAGCTCGGGATGCTGCTGTAAGAAGCCTGCGGCCAGAGACGGGATAAATTCCACGCCCAACGGGCGAAGAAATCCGAGACGGATGAGACCGTTGCCCCGGGCGCTGTGCTTCAGAGATTCGATACCGTTATCGAGGATGCTCAGAGAATTTTCTGCGTAGGCGAGAAATTCCTCGCCAAACCGGGTGAGGGATGTGTTTCTTCCGCTGCGTTCAAACAGCGGGACACCCAGCTCATTTTCCAGCTGTGAGATGGCGTGGCTTAAGCTTGGCTGGGTGATGCCCAGTCTGGCTGCGGCTTGGGTGTAGTGTCTGGTGTGGACCAGTTCGATAAAATAGCGAAGATGATACAGATTCATGGGAAACCTCCTGATTATTATATATAAAATCTATTATAATATAAAAATCATTCATTTTACATATTGAATTTCAAATGATACATTTAAAAATATTTGTACATTTTATTGTAAAAAGTAAATGGAGGAGGAGAAGCATGAGTAAGATTATCTGTTCACCGGGAGAGTATATTCAGGGCAAAGGTGAGATGAAACGGCTGGCGGATTACTATGAGTCTGCGGACAGAAAGGGTTTATTTCTCGTAAAGGGAGCTTACATGATCGTGGACAGCTCTTTCAGCACGGAACAGTATAAGAAGCAGATTACAGAGAGCTTCCAAAAGAAAAATATTCCATTTTCCTTCAATGTATTTGGCGGGGAGTGCTGTATGAAGGAAATAGAGAAGCACAAAAATAATATGGACAAGTACGATATGGTCATCGGCATCGGAGGCGGTAAAACCCTTGATACCGCCAAGGCAGTTTCTTTTTATGCACATATGCCGGTGATGACCGTACCGACGGCGGCGTCCTCCGACGCACCGTGCAGCCGCCTGGCGGTTATCTATAAAGAGGACGGAACCTTTGAAAAGTATCTTCCTCTGCGCTCCAATCTGGACATGGTCATCATGGATACGGAAGTCATCGCAAAGGCGCCGGTACGTTTTCTGGTGGCCGGAATCGGAGATGCTCTGGCAACCTGTTACGAGGCCGAGGCCTGCGAACAGTCCGGCATCGTGACCATGGCGGGCGGACAGTCCACGCGGGCGGCCATCGCCCTCAGCCAGCTGTGCCGGGAGATTCTGTTTGAAGACGGCTTGAAGGCCAAAATTGCCGTGGAAGAAAATGTAAGTTCAAAAGCGGTGGAAAATATTGTGGAAGCCAATACATACTTAAGCGGCGTAGGATTTGAGAGCAGCGGACTGGCAGCCGCCCACGCTATTCACAACGGAATGACCAAACTGAAAGAGACTCACTCGCTGCTTCACGGCGAGAAGGTGGCATTTGGGGCAATCGTGCAGGTTATCCTGGAAAATCGTCCGTTTGAGGAAATCGTAAAGTTGATTTCTTTCTGCAAGAGCCTGGGACTTCCGACCACATTCAAAGATTTGAATCTTTCCGATGTAAGAGATGAAGCGCTGATGAGCGCTGCGCAGGCAAGCTGTGATAAAGATGACACCATGGGCAATATGCCATTTACTGTAACGCCGGAAGATGTATTTGCCGCCATGAAGACGGCCAACCGGCTTGCGTCCTTTGTTCCCCAAATGTATTAATAAAAGTGGACATCCTCTCCCGGATAAAGTATACTTAAGCCAAAAAGGAGGGAGAGGATACCATGAAAAAGAGAAATGTGATTATAACTCTGTGTCTTTTATGTGCGGCTGTGCTTCTGCCGGCGGCAGGGGTCAGCGCAGCATCCGCGAAGAAAAACAGGAAAGCGCTGGCGGCTTATCAGCAATTCCTGTCGCAGAGTCAGATCAAATGGTCAAAATGGACAAACGTGCCTTCTTCTCAGGTGCAGTTTGCCAGTGCGGATATCAATAAAGACGGCGTGAAAGAGCTGATTTTAAGCTATCCACAGGCGTCTCACATGGACGGATGGCATCGGATCTATACCTATACCAAAGGAAAAGTAAAATCACTGGGACGCTTTACAAGCGTATCGATCTTTAAGAATAAGAATTATTTTGTGGATACCTATGCTAACACGGGAACTATGGAAGTGTCCTGCTATCGTCTGGGCAAGAACGGCAAAAAGGCCAGTCTGGTGAAGTATCAGAGATCCGATACCTATCCGGCGTTTGCGAAGGGAAAGGTCGTCAGAAAGTACAGTGACTCTTATGGGTACGACGTTTACTATTCTTCCATGAAAGTGAACGGCAAAAAAGCTTCCTATAAAAAATGTATGAAAAAAATTCGGTCGCTGGAGAAAAACGCAAAACGGCTGAATCTTAATTTCTATGATAATACGGCCTATAATGTGGGGACATATCTGGTAAAATAAAGAACGAGATTTTTGTGTTGACAAAGAATTTCAAATATGCAATTATATAAATGATTTTAAGAATTTGCCGGGAAGACAGAGATTTTTCTGACAAGACATCATACAAAGTAATATTGTTACTGTTTGCAGTGACAAACACCGGCCGCTGACGGATTTGTGAGTTTACACAGTGTGGCCGGGGAGGCAGCGTTTCATCGCTGTCTGTTATCAGCCGACCGTCTGGGCAGCTTCTTTTTGAAGTTGCCCTTTTCTTATTTTACGGCGTTTAGTCAAAACGGGGGATTTTCCGGCGCGTAAGCGCTGATAAAGTAGTGTCAGTCGCGGCAATCCTCCGCTGTGGAAGGCTGCATTTTCAAAAGGATACTATTGATAGGAAGATAAAAAGAAAGGAAAGTATTTATGAAAACAGATATTCAGATTGCACAGGAAGCCAATATGCTGCCGATTCGCGATGTGGCTGCGAAATACGGAATCGGTGAAGATGACCTGGAATTATACGGAAAATATAAAGCAAAGTTTTCAGATGAACTGCTGAAACGGGTGGAAGGCCGTCCGGACGGTAAGCTGGTTCTCGTGACCGCCATCAATCCGACTCCGGCAGGAGAGGGAAAAACCACCACCAGCATCGGTCTGGCCCAGGCATTTGCAAAGCTTGATAAGAAATGTCTTCTCGCTCTCCGCGAGCCGTCTCTGGGACCTTGCTTTGGTATCAAGGGCGGCGCTGCCGGCGGCGGATACGCGCAGGTAGTTCCGATGGAAGACCTGAACCTGCATTTTACCGGCGACTTCCACGCCATCACCTCCGCCAACAACCTGCTGGCAGCTATGCTGGACAATCATATTCAGCAGGGCAACGAGCTTCGCATTGACACAAGACAGGTGATCTGGAAACGTTGTCTTGATATGAATGACCGCGCTCTGCGTAACATTGTCATCGGTCTTGGTAAGAAAACAGACGGTTTCGTGCGCGAAGATCATTTTGTTATCACTGTTGCCACAGAGATCATGGCGATTCTCTGTCTGGCAGAAAATATCGCTGACTTAAAAGAGCGTCTGTCAAAAATCATTGTAGCCTACGATCTGGACGGCAACCCGGTAACTGCCGGACAGCTCAACGCAGTGGGAGCCATGGCTGCGCTTCTGAAAGACGCAATCAAACCAAACCTGATTCAGACTCTGGAGAATACCGGAGCCATCGTGCACGGCGGACCGTTCGCCAATATCGCTCACGGCTGTAACAGTGTCCGCGCCACCAAGAGCGCATTAAAGCTGGCTGACATCGTCATCACAGAAGCCGGCTTCGGCGCAGACCTGGGCGCAGAGAAATTCATGGATATCAAGTGCCGGATGGCAGACCTGAAACCGGACGCCGTTGTTCTGGTTGCCACTGTCCGTGCCCTGAAATACAACGGCGGCGTGCCGAAGGATCAGCTCTCCGAAGAGAATCTGGACGCGCTGGCAAAAGGTATCTGCAATCTGGAAAAACACATCGAGAACCTGCAGAAGTTCGGTGTGCCGATTGTGGTAACTCTCAATTCCTTCGTGACCGACACTCAGGCCGAATACGAATACATCCGTAATTTCTGCGAGGAGAGAGGATGTGAATTTGCCCTGTCCGAAGTATGGGCTAAAGGCGGCGAGGGCGGAATCGCTCTGGCAGAAAAGGTGCTGAATACTCTGGAGAACAAAGAGAGCAACTTCCATGTGCTCTATCCGGATGAAATGCCGTTGAAAGAGAAAATCAATACTATCGCAAAAGAAATCTACGGTGCCGACGGCGTTGTCTTCGACCCGGCTGCCTCCAAGATGCTTGATAAGCTGACAGACCTGGGCTTCGGAAACCTTCCGGTCTGCATGGCGAAAACCCAGTATTCCCTCTCCGACGACCAGACCAAGCTGGGACGACCGGAAGGCTTCAACATCACTGTCCGTGACGTCTTCGTCAACGCAGGCGCCGGCTTCGTAGTTGCCCTCACCGGAGCCATCATGACCATGCCGGGCCTGCCGAAAAAACCGGCGGCCTTCGGTATCGACGTGGACGACGACGGAAAGATTACAGGGCTGTTCTAAGAAAAATACTTTTCTTAAGAAATTTATTTTTGAATGAAGCGAATAGATTTAACTTAATAAGGTAATAATGGAACCGCTCCAAATATGTGTTTTGGAGCGGTTTTTTTGAATAAGTATAGACAGAATAATAAAAAATATGATAAAATTGTTTTGTATATATAAAATATTGCATATTTAACAAATAAAAATATGCAATTTAACCAATTAAAGAAAGAGATAAGGGGGAGAGAGTATGGAACTAGGAAAGAAAGTTTCAAAAAGAACATGGAAACGATGTCTTGTGGCGATTTTAAGTTTTTGTTTGTGCTTGGGGTGTCTTCCGGTGAATGCTTCAGCCAAAGATAAACAGGACGTGAAAGAAGAAAAGACAGAACAAAAGATATCCAATAAGGCAGTGATGGCGAGATCATATTATCCGGATTATGCTACAGAAGAAGATAAAGAAGCTATAAAAACAGCAGTTTCTTTAGTATTGGATCAGGAACAAATTGTGACAATAAATTCTGCAGGCGGAAAGAATTGGTTTTCTTTTACTCCAGATGAAACAAAGACTTATTATTTTTATTCATTAAACAGTAATAACAATGGAGAAGATTCGGATCCATACGGAGCATTATATCAACAAACTACTTCCGGAACATATGTACGTGTAGATAGCAATGATGACCATGATTATAGTGATTGGACATCACTGAGAGGGTTAGATTTTTGTATAGACGTAGATTTAAAGGCGAATACTACATATTATTTGTGTGCAAGTTTATACGAAGATGATTTGACAGGAAGTTATGATATTAAGGTATCTGATATTGATCCGACAGCATTGACAGAGGAATCAATAGGAGAAACTACTCCAATAAATGAGCTGAATAAAGATTATAATGTTTCGCTTGAATCATTAGACGACGACAAATGGTTTACCTTTACTCCAACCGAAGCAGGAATATATTATTTTTATTCAAAGAGTACAATAGATACTTATGGAGCATTGTACCAAAACATTGACGGAGTATATAAATGTTTAAATAGTAGTGATAATTATTATGGACAGTTACATAATGTAGTGGAAAATAAAAGCGATTTTTACTTTTCATATTATCTGGAACAAGGAAAAAAATATTATTTGAGGGCTGCTTTGTCAGATGATTATGATGAAAAAAGTTTTGTGATAAAAGTATCCCTAAATAATCCTTATGCAATTACAGAAGCTATAGTAGGAAATCCGGAAATCATACGATTAAATGAAATGAAATCGGTATCTATTCAGACTCCAGGTGAAGCAAAGTGGTTTACCTTTACTCCAACTGAAGCGGGAATATATTATTTTTATTCTAAAGGGGAAGAAGACCCGATGGGCGGATTATATTATTATGATAATATGACCCGAGAATATGTTTTCTGGGACAGGGACGATGATTATGATATGGATGGTAATTTCAATTTAGCTATGAATTTGGAGGCTAATAAGACATATTATCTGGCTACAAATTTTTACAGTAGCTCTGATATTGGTTCTTTTACTGTGGGATTGTCTACAAATCCAAATGCATATAAAGAAGATTCCCCGCAGCCGGCGGCACCAGATCCATCGGATTCTTCAACAACTGCAACAACGCAAGTAAAGAATTCAACAAAACCGGCACAAACAGCAGGAGTTCCGGCAACAGGTATATCGGTTGCTAAAAAGAGCATTGCATTGAAAAAGGGTGGAAAAATAAAATTATCTACAATTTTGACTCCGTTGAATACGACTGACAGCATTACATTTACTTCCTCGAAACCAAAGGTGGCACAGGTAAGTCAGAACGGTATGGTAAAAGCGAAAAAACCAGGAAAAGCAAAAATAACGATTCGCACATCTTCAGGAAAAACTGCAGTAGTAACAGTTAATGTGAAGAAAAATGCCGTTAAAACCAAAAAAGTTTCTATGAAAAAGAAGCTGACAGTACAGAGTGGCACAGTACGTTTTCTTTCTTATAAGGTAAATCCTAAGCAATCTACAGATAAGATGAAGTGGAAATCATCGAAAAAAGGGGTTGTGTCTGTAGACAGCAACGGAAAGATTATTGCTAAGAAAAAGGGAAAAGCAGTTATTACAGTAAAGATTGGTAATAAGAAAGCTTCATGTAAGGTCACAGTCAGATAATAGAACGGCTTGAAAATAAAAAAGGCAGGAACCAATCGGCTCCTGCCTTTTTGCATTTTCTTTAATATTATTCACTGATATCCACCCATATTACCGGTTTAATACTAAAGGTGTCATCTGTACAGTCATAACCGTAATTCATAACCGTCTTGTCCGGGTAGACGAAGCTCATGGAGCCTTTGGATGCCCCTGGAGTTCGCAGCCACCAGCAGGTTTTTGTACCGTGAAGAATGTCATGATAACGGGAAGCTTCGCTGGAGCTTAAGAGATAAACCTTGTCAATAGTATCGTTGCCGCCATAGGTGCCATATACCGGATTATCTTCAGCGGTGACATTGGTATCTTTTAGAGCAGCGATCTCTGTGTCACAGAAATTCTCGTCCAGGAAGTTGCTGTTCAGCCATTTTCTGGCGAAGGAATTCTCCCAGTCAGCTGTCACATCTTCTGTCTGAAAAGCGATATCGCTGATGGACTCGTCCTTGATGAGCAGTGCCTGGCCGTCCTGTTTTTCCAGAACACGCCAGTTCAGGTTGGCAAATGTGACGATGTCCCCCAGTTCTTCTGTCTGGCGGATGCTCTCTTTTTCGATGTCGATGAGGTGCTCGGCACTATCTTTATAATTGTCTCTGGCCAGAGTATAGAAGCTTGTGTAGACTGCTTCCATGGTGTCCTCATCGGTGCTGTTTTCGGCAGCGACAGCCGCCTGATATCGTTGTTCCTGATAATCTTCATAGGCAGCAGAATCTCTGGTGCGTTCATATACTCTCTGATAACAATGCCATGCTGTTTCATGGTCGCCAATGAAAGACAGGGCTGCTCCGGCACACTGATAGAAGGCAGTTGTCCTTGAGAATGCGAGAAGAGCAATGATAACAGCAATGACGGCGAGACTCATAAAAAGGCTGTGCCGCTTCATCTCGGCTGCTTTCTGTGCTGCCATTTGTCCGCATTCGATGGCCTGCTGTTCAGAATCAGCACAGTGGCTGAGCCGTTCGTATAATTCTTCAGAAACTTTCCGTTTCGGAATCTTATGTTTCAGCTCATGGCGATGGATTCTGTCGAAAACTGTCTGGGCAGAATAATAGTCATTGGGAGTTGCCGCTTTGTCACGAATCTGACAGGCTTCTTCGTAGAGGGCAATTTTTCCCTCTGCCCGTGCAGTATATTTCTTTTTGCGGAGATCCCGTAGTAATGGACGAACCTCCATATATGGACGGGCAAGCCGGAGATATTTGATTGCCCTGTGATAATATTTATCCTGATCTTCAAATTGCTTCATATGTTCGGCAATGTTGATGTACCTGAGAGCGGTATTATAATGCTGCTGTGCGAGCTCTTCCGCCGTCAGATCTTCTTCCGAGCCATCTGTAAGCTGGATATCTATTTTTTCATCATTTCTCATGGGAAAAAGCCATTCCTTTCTAAAAAAGTAATCAGGTTATCTTAACATTTTTTTTGAGTGAATACAAGCCCCAGGCGCATGAATACGGCATATATTTCAAATTCCGGTGAAACGGAAAAAGGCTGTCCTGCTGAGAGGACAGCCAAAATCAATATGTATGTCAGGTTAAGTCAATTATGCCCGCTCAGCGAGAAATGCCTCGATGGCATCTTTTGCAGGAAGAGACGGCTGCGCGCCCAGATGCTGTACAGAAATAGCTGCGGCTGCGCTGGCGTATCTGGCTGATGCCACGATGTCGCCGGTCTCCGCGTATTGTTTTACCAGTACGCCGGTGAAGCAGTCGCCGGCTGCAGTCGGGTCAACGGCGTCCACTTTAAAAGTAGGAACCATCTGACAGATATCTTCGCCGTAGATGAAAGAGCCTTTGTCGCCCATCTTTAAAACAACGTATTTGCAGTTGGAGCGTTCATGAAGAATCTTGCAGGCTGCAATACAGGTATCGTCGTCTTTTGGAAGAATACCAACCAGGGCTTCAGTCTCTGTCTCATTCGGGGAGAGAATGGTGATACCCTGGAACTTCTCAATCGGGTAATCCTGTGCCGGGCCAGCGTCAAGACAGGTGATCATACCTCTCTCCTTTGCAAGTTCAAATGCCCGTACATTGCTCTCCAGAGGAATCTCAAGCTGCATCATCAGCGCATCGTATTCCTTGCCTTTGAAAGCTTCCTCGACGGATTCCGGCGTGGTGTCGTTGTTTGCGCCTGTGTAGATGGCGAGACGATTCATGCCGTCTTCCTCCAGCATGATCACAGCCATTCCGGTGTTGGAGCCATCCTTTAGATGGAGATTGGAAACATCAATCCCTACATTTTTTAACATGTCAAGAAGCGCCTCTCCGTTGGCGTCCTGACCCAGAGTGCCGCAAACCGAAACTTCTCCGCCGGCCTTTGCGGCTGCAACAGCAGAATTGCTGCCTTTTCCACCGCCCGCGTTGGAATAAGTAGTGCCGAGGATACTCTCGCTTGGATGCGGAATCCGCGGCATCTGAAGAATCAGATCCATCATAATACTGCCAACCATTAAAATTTTTGCTGCCATAATACCTTCTCTCCGTAAATTCCATATATAATGCATGAAAATTTGTCAATTATATTGTAATTTTAATGAAATTGTGTAGAAAAGTCAAGATTTATCTGGAAATGTAAAAATGCTATAATTATATTAAATTTTGTCTTGATACAGGAGTGTGAGCTTATGATATATTTTGATAACGCGGCAACAACTTTGAAGAAGCCGGAGGCAGTTGCCAGAGCCGTGGCAGACGCCGTCTGTACTGTGGGAAATGCATCGAGGGGCTCTCATGAGGCGTCGTTGTCCGGTATGAGGATTCTTTATAAAACCAGAGCGATGCTGTGCGAGATGTTTCATGGCGACAGTCCGGAGCGGACCGTATTTACAGCCAATGCGACCATGGCACTAAATATGACTATTCAGGGGATGTTTAATCCGGGAGACCATGTGATCACCACTGTTTTGGAACATAATTCTGTACTTCGTCCTCTGTATCTCATGGAAAGCAGAGGGGTAGACATGACGGTGGTTTCGGCGGATAAACAGGGAAATATCGATTACGATGATATAGAGAAAAATATCCGTCCGACCACGAGGGCGGTGGTCTGCACCCATGCTTCCAATCTCACAGGAAATGTACTGGATATTTCTTATATAGGAGATATCTGCCGCAGGCACGGCCTGTATCTGGTGCTGGACGCCTCTCAGACTGCCGGCGTGCTGCCCATTGACATGCAGGAAACGCACATTTCCGTACTCTGCTTCACCGGCCATAAAGGGCTCATGGGTCCCCAGGGAACCGGAGGAATGTTGGTGAGGGAGGGCGTGAACATTCGTCCGCTGCTGGTGGGAGGAAGCGGTGTTCATTCCTACAGCAGAACTCATCCGGCGGAGCTGCCTACGGCCCTTGAAGCAGGGACGCTTAACTCCCATGGCATCGCCGGACTGTATGCTGCACTCGAATACCTCCGGGAAGGAGGGATTCATCATTTGTATGAGAAAGAACATCGTCTTATGGAGATCTTCTATGAAGGCGTCCGAAACATCCCGTCGGTAAAGGTGTACGGTGATTTTACACAGAAAAAACGTGCGCCGATTGTAACCTTGAATATTGGAGACTATGATTCTGGTCAGGTCAGCGATGAGCTGCTGACCCGTTTTGCAATCGCCACCCGGGCGGGCGCCCACTGTGCGCCTCTGATGCACGAAGCGCTGGGAACGAAAGAGCAGGGCGCCGTGCGGTTCAGTTTCTCGCATTTTAATACGATAGAAGAGATCAGACAAGGGATTGAGGCGGTAAAAATTTTGGCGACTGAGAGTTGAAAATTATTGTTTGTCAAAAGTAAAATGTGTTTTTTTTATGACTTTTTTGTGAATAATTAACGAAAAATAGTTGTTGCAAGGGAAAGTTTTGTATGATATTCTAGTGTCAGGAAACTAATAATTCTTCAAACAACAAAAAGGAGTAATGCTATGAAAAATTTAAGAAAGTCATTGGGATTATTTGCAGCGGCTTTCGCACTGTGTATGGTATTTGCGTTGGGAGCGAAAGTGAACGCAGCAGATGTTGAGATGCAGATTGGAAATGCTGACGCAGGAAAAGGACAGGTTCAGACCATGGCAATTCCGGACTTTGCTATCAGCTATATCAGTTCGGATAAGTCTCAGGCAAGTTTCAGTATCGCATATCAGTATGGTACTTGGACAAGAATAGGAGTCTTTGATGAGAATGACAGACTGGTGGCATATGACGATGCATTATCTTATGCAACAGTTACCGGTCTTCAGAAGAATAAGGTATATTATTACAGAGCTCAGACAGTTTCCGGTGAATATGGAACGCCTACATCACAGTGGTCTGATGCAAAGGCTTTTTCAACAATTGACAGCAAAAAGATCAAGTTTAAAGGCGTTAAAAATCAGAAAGCCTGCACGATTAAGGTACCTAAGGTAAATGGAGTAAAGAACTATACTCTTTATATGTCAACGAAATATGACAAAGGTTTTAAAAAGGTTAAAAATATAAAACCTGGCAAAAAGATTAAACTGACAAAGTTTAAGAAAAAATCATTTAAGATTGGAAAGAGATATTATATCAGACTTCAGGTAAATACTAAGAAAGGTGTTACCTGCGGTAATTATTACCAGGGCTCTGTTTATTTCTACAGAACACTCAAATTCTAAAAAGATATATAAGTATCTGAATTATAAAATATTTACATAAGATTTAACGGAGCAAGAATATTTTTTAAAAATGTAGATTGATGTGAAAGAGACTGCTGCAGAACTTGTCTCAAAAGAATAGCGTATTTATCATAATACTGTTATTTTTGAGATGATTGATTCTCAGGAGTCTCTTTTTATTGCCTTAATCTCATTTAGTATCGTCTGTGGCCGCTTTTGCTGAATATAAATTTTTATATAAATTTTAAAAGATGTTTTTATTTCCTTTTCTGTGAAATATATATATGTTATAATTTTTTTAATATTCATGTGGCGTCTGAAATCATGCATTGGAAGAAGAATTGAGGAAATTATATATGAATGATAAGATTATGGACAAAATCAATATTATTCTGTACTATGTGGTAGCGCCGGTTCGAGAAAAGATTTTTGTTTGTTCCAGAATAGTTTTTAAGAATAAAACCCCTCCGGACGGAGCGTGAATGTTTCCGTTCGGAGGGGATATTTTTATGTCTGTTTTAATTATTCAGCTTTTGGGCCTGCTGCCTTGATGTTCTCCGGCATGTTCGGGTATTTTTTCTCGAAGTTTTCCTGGAACATTTTAGCCAGCTTCTTAGCCTGTGCATCGTAAGCGTCTTTGTCTGCCCATGTATCGCGAGGGTTCATGATCTCGGATGGAACATCCGGGCAGCTCTGCGGGATGTCAAGGTTGAATACATCGTCGTGTTTGTATTCCACGTTGTCGAAGCTTCCGTTTAAGGCAGCTGTTACCATGGCGCGGGTATATTTCAGTTTCATACGGCTTCCGACTCCGTAAGGGCCGCCGGTCCAGCCTGTATTTACCAGGTAAACCTTTGTGTTGTATTTCTGGATTCTCTCACCAAGCATGTTAGCGTATACAGAAGGCTCCATCGGCATGAAAGGTTCGCCGAATAAGGTGGAGAAGGTTGGCTGCGGTTCTGTGATTCCGCGCTCGGTTCCTGCCAGCTTGGAGGTAAACCCTGTTACGAAGTGGTACATTGCCGCATCCTGATCCAGTCTTGCGATTGGAGGCAGTACGCCGAATGCGTCTGCTGTCAGGAAGATAACTACTTTAGGGATGCCGCCGACGCCCGGTACCTGTGCGTTGGAGATGAAGTCTACCGGATATCCCACACGGGTATTCTCTGTGAGGGAATCATCTGTGAAGTCAAATTCACGGGTCTCTTCATCCATCACTACATTTTCCACGAGGCTGCCGAACTTGATGGCGTTGTAGATCTCCGGTTCATTTTCCTCTGTAAGGTCGATACATTTTGCATAGCAGCCGCCCTCGAAGTTGAAGATGCCTCTGTCGGACCAGCCGTGCTCGTCGTCACCGATCAGCTTACGGTTCGGGTCAGCGGAAAGTGTTGTCTTACCTGTTCCGGACAGACCGAAAAATACGGCTGTCTCCTGGGTTTCAGGATCCATGTTAGCGGAGCAGTGCATTGGAAGTACGCCTTCCTTCGGCATTAAGTAGTTCATAACGGAGAATACGGATTTCTTGATCTCTCCGGAATACTGAGAACCACAGATAACGACTAATTTCTCTTCATAGTCAACCATGATGGCTGCTTCGGAGTTCACGCCGTCGATTTCCGGTACGCATTTGAAGCCCGGAGCGGCGATGATAGTGAAGTCAGGCTCGCCGTAGTTTGCAAGCTCCTCCGCTGTCGGACGGATTAACAGGTCGCGGATGAAAAGATTCTGGCTTGCCAGCTCGTTGACAATACGGAACTTTCTTGTGCAGACAGGATCTGCTCCTGCCATACCGTCGAATAAGAAGATTTCTCTGTTCTGAAGATATGCAACTACTTTAGCCTTAATAGCATTAAATTTTTCCTTTTCAATCGGAACGTTTACGCTGCCCCATGCAATGTCATCATGAACAGCCGGGGTGTCTACGATAAATTTATCTTTTGGAGAACGTCCGGTGTATTTTCCTGTTGTAACAACTAAAGCACCTGTGTTGGAAAGCTTGCCTTCGCCTCTGGCAAGGGCTGCTTCTGTCAGCTGTGCAGGTGTTAAATTGCGGTAAACTGCTTTTGGATTTACGATACCTAATTTCTCAAGTCCATATGTTTCCATCATAATAACCTCCTGAATATGTTCTGTTTTATCTTTTGAAGTCAGATATTCGACTTCATGATACCCGCAGTTCCAAAGCTGCGCCGGTGGGAACTGTCGCAGCTTTGGAACTGCGGGTATCAGATTATGCAAGATTCGCTATGAAATGTTGCAAAAAGTCTTCTCTCTTATACAGGGGTATTATACACTCTTTTCGGCATTTTTCAAACATAAAATTCATTTTTATGGAAGAAATTTTTCGGGCGGTAAAATTCAATTTTGAAGGAAGGAGAAAAAGAAAAGGTAAAATCCTTCATTTGAAAGTTTTTATCATTCAGTCATTAGTGTGCTGACTCTTTCCTCAAGCAGGGAAAACGGGCAGGAGCCGCAGGAGAGAACAGCCTCGTGGAACTCTCCGATGTCAAAATGGCTGCCAAGTTCCTCTTCCATGGTGTTTCGAAGTTGTTCCAATTCGTACCATCCAATGCTGTAAGAAAGATAGGTGGTTGGGTTTTCCACGACATATTCGTATATGGAACGGGCATTGTCTTCTGCAATACCATATCCGGAAAGATATTCACACAGGTTATCCAGCGTATAATTTTCGTAATTGACGTATAAATCGCTGAGGGATGACAAAGCTAAAGAAAGGATATCGTTATCCCGGTACAGCTGCTGCAGAAGAGAGGTAGTCTCCCGGTCTGTGTTTTTAAATTCCAGATAATTATAGCTGTACAACTGAGCGTAGGTGCCCCATCCTTCATCATAGCCGTCGCAGCGGAGCATGGAACGGATAGGTTCGGGGTCTGTGCTCAGGTAATAATTCGTCTGATACAGATGCCCCGGATATCCTTCGTGGGCCAGGGTGGAAAATTGTTCTTCATCACTGACACGGCTCTGATTTATATAGATGATATTGGCGTCATCGCTGTCAATGGGCGGCAGAAGATAGAAGGCGCTGGCTGAGGTGGACGCGAGGGCGTCCGGTACATTTTTTAAGGTGTAGGATACATCAGGAGGCTCCGGAAAATCGATATAGGTATCGTTTTCAAGCTCTGTGAGAATCTCCTGAGCGTCGGTGAGCGCCGGCTCTGCCGCCAGATAATCCGTGTAAAGATCAGGATTCTCCCGGGTGAGGGCGACAATGTCGGAGGCGGTTTCCTGAAGTGTGTTTTCCAGAGCTGTTATACATTCCTCCGGCGTCATGTCTGTTCCCACATTGGCGGACAAAAGAAGTTTATAATATTCTTTGCCGCCGTCGTACTGGCAGAGGCGTTCCTTGCCGGAATCACTGTCATCCAGATATTCTTTCAGAGAGTTTCGAAGTGATTCAAAGGCGGGGAGAACCACCTGCCGTATCAGAGAGCGATTATTATTTATGTAAGTTTGCTTCTGGTCGCCGCCCAAGTCCGGTACATTTTCTATTTTATCTTCAAAGGTTTCGATGAGCAGGTTATCTTCTTCGGAGGCATTCAGAAACTGGTCGATTTGATCGATGGTATCATTGAGCACAAAATCGGGGCTTATGAGTCCGGCGTCCCGGCGCTGCTGCTCAAAGACAAGAAGCTGGTCAAAAAGCTCCGGTACCTGGTTCACGAGGGCAAGATAGTCCTGAATGTCCTTTTCATCGTCAAAATAGTATTCGGACAGGGTGACGGGAATCTGGGACTGCAGTCCATTGGTGCCAAGGAGAGACTGATAGAGAATATAGTCCTCGGAGGCAGCGGAAGATCCCAGAAAGTTTTTAAAAATCTGCCAGGTGAAGGCGCCTTCCTCCGATAAAGTATCGGGGTCGAAGGAATTGAGCTTCTCGAGAAGTTCGGCGGAACGATCGCAGAGTTCCTGCTGCTTTTCCACGGAAAAATCCCCGTAGGAAGGAGAGGTGTTTTCTTCTATACCGTAAGAAGACGGGTCGGAAATTTTGAAATGCAGAGTGACGGTGTCGGCAGATACGTATTCCTGAAAACAGTCATTAAGAAATGCGTCAAACCGCTCCTGATCAGAGTGCTCTCTGGTGCCGCAGCCGGTGAGAGCCAGGACAAACAGGAGTGGCACAAGGAGACGGCGTGCGGAGCGGGCCGCCAAAAGCCTGCGCCCGGCGCCGGATACGGTCAGGGAAAGCTGCCGCACGCGTGAAAAAAAGGTTACAAATGATGTCGGTAACATATCGGAGGACTCCCTTCAATCGATGGTGAACGAAAAGTTTTCCATATTATACTATGTTTTGGAACCGAAAACTATTAATTTTTCAGTATTTTGACCATAGACGAACCGACATGTTTATTTTATAATAAAAAAATACGCAAAAGAAGCACCGGGAACGCGGCCGGTGCGATATATGGAACAGGAGGCAGAGATGAGTAAGAAACCATACTATATTACAACAGCGATTGCATATACATCCGGTAAACCGCATATCGGCAATACTTATGAGATTGTTCTGGCTGATGCTATTGCCAGATTTAAGAGAAAAGAGGGGTATGACGTCCGTTTCCAGACAGGAACCGACGAGCATGGACAGAAGATTGAATTAAAGGCTCAGGAGGCCGGCGTTTCCCCGAAAGAGTTCGTGGATGATGTGGCCGGAGAGATCAAAAGAATCTGGGATTTAATGAACACTTCTTACGATAAGTTTATCCGTACCACAGACGAAGACCATGAGAAACAGGTACAGAAGATTTTTAAGAAGCTTTACGATCAGGGAGACATCTATAAAGGATATTATGAGGGAATGTACTGTACTCCTTGTGAGTCCTTCTTTACGGAGTCTCAGCTGGTGGACGGTAAATGTCCGGACTGCGGGCGTCCGTGTCAGCCAGCGAAGGAAGAAGCATATTTCTTTAAGATGAGCAAATATGCAGACCGTCTTATTCAGCATATCAATACTCATCCTGAATTTATTCAGCCGGAATCCCGCAAAAATGAGATGATGAATAACTTCCTGCTCCCTGGACTTCAGGATTTATGTGTGTCACGTACCTCTTTTTCCTGGGGTATTCCGGTAGATTTTGATCCGAAGCATGTGGTTTACGTATGGCTTGATGCGCTGACCAACTACATTACGGGTCTTGGCTATGATGTGGACGGCGATAATGGCGAGTTATTTGACAAATACTGGCCGGCGGACCTGCATCTGATCGGTAAGGATATTATCCGTTTCCACACTATTTACTGGCCGATCTTCCTGATGGCGCTTGATCTGCCTCTGCCGAAGCAGGTATTCGGTCATCCGTGGCTGCTGCAGGGCGACGGCAAGATGAGCAAGTCAAAAGGAAATGTAATCTATGCCGACGATATGGCAGATTTGTTCGGCGTGGACGCGGTACGTTATTTCGTGCTTCATGAGATGCCGTTTGAGAATGACGGCGTGATCACATGGGAGCTTATCGTGGAGCGTATGAATTCTGATCTGGCCAACACCCTTGGTAATCTGGTGAATCGTACCATCTCCATGTCCAACAAGTATTTCGGAGGCGTGGTGGCCAACTGCGGCGTTACCGACGGCTTTGATAAGGATCTGATCACGGTTGCGTTAAGCACAAAACATAATGTGGTGAAGAAAATGGCGAAGCTCCGTGTGGCCGACGCCATGACAGAGATCTTCAATCTGTTCAAGCGCTGCAACAAATATATCGACGAGACCATGCCTTGGGCGCTGGCAAAAGATCCGGAGCAGAAAGAAAGATTATCCACAGTTCTTTATAATCTGGTGGAGAGCATTACCATCGGCGCTTCCCTGCTGGCTCCGTTTATGCCGGAAACTGCAGAGCGGATTTTTAAACAGCTGAATTCTTCCGAGAGAACTATGGACGAGCTGGAGATGTTCGGTTTGTACCGGTCCGGCGATAAGGTTGTGGAAAAACCGGAGATTCTCTTTGCGAGACTGGATGTGAAAGAGGTTCTCGACAAGGTGGAAGAAATGTATGCGGCAAGAGCCGAGGGTGAAGGCGAGCCGGAAGCAGAGGAAGAGCCTGTGATCGATATCGAGAACAAGGAAGAGATCACATTTGAGGATTTTGAGAAAATGCAGTTCCAGGTGGGAGAAATCATCTCCTGCGAAGCTGTGAAGAAGTCCAGAAAGCTTCTCTGTTCCCAGGTGAAGATCGGCAGCCAGGTAAAACAGATCGTATCCGGTATCAAAGGTCATTACACACCGGAAGAGATGGTTGGCAAGAAAGTGATGGTTCTTGTGAACCTGAAACCGGCAAAGCTGGCCGGCGTGCTGTCTGAAGGTATGCTTCTCTGTGCAGAAGATGAGAACGGCGAGCTGTCTCTCATGGTTCCTGAGAAGAAGATGCCTGCCGGAGCGGAGATCTGCTGATAATTGTTTATGTTTTGCGGAAGGCGCGGGAGGATTTGCCGGAAAAGGGAGATTCGAACCAGGATTTCTGCAAATGAAAATAGGCTGCTGCCCATGTAAAGTGGGCGGCAGTTTTTCTGTATGTGGACTTGGAAAAGGAGGAAGCCATGATTTTTGATTCACATGCCCATTATGACGACAAGCAGTTTGATGAAGACCGGGAACAGGTGCTGCTCCACTTAAAGGACGCCGGAGTGGAGCGGGTTGTCAATATCAGCAATGGCTGGGACGATATGCTCCGCTCGTTTGTTCTCATTGAGAAATACCCTTTTATGTACGGAACGGCGGGAATCCATCCATGTAAGGTCAGTGATCTGAACGAGGAACGCATGGAGGAGCTTCGGCAGTACTGCCGCCGGGATAAAATCGTGGCGGTGGGGGAAATCGGTCTGGATTATTATTGGATGACCGACCCCAAAGAAGTTCAGAGGGAATGGTTCATCCGTCAGCTGCGGCTGGCAAAGGAAGAGAATCTGCCGGTGGTCATTCACAGCCGGGACGCCTCCCAGGATACCTTCGACATCATGAAGGCGGAACATGCCGGAACAACCGGCGGCGTCATCCACTGTTATTCCGGCTCTTTGGAGATGGCCAGAGAGTATGTGAAGCTCGGATACTATCTGGGAATCGGAGGTGTGGTAACCTTCAAGAATTCCAAGGTGTTAAAAAAGGTTGCGGCGGAGATTCCGCTGGAACATATCGTGGTGGAGACGGACTGCCCGTATCTGGCGCCAACGCCTCACCGCGGCAAACGGAACAGCTCCGCGTATCTTCCTCTGGTCATTAAAGAGATCGCAGCCCTGCGGGACATTTCTCCGGAAGAAGTGGAGCAGGCAACTTATGAAAATGCCTGCCGGCTGTATGGTCTGCAGTAAGGAAATGTAAAATAATCCGGCGGTGCAATGATTGTCGGAACAATATAATATAGTAGGAGAAAAAAATATGGCAACATTAGGAAATCCGCAGGAAACCATTGCGGTCCTTCAGAAATACGGATTTAATTTTCAGAAAAAGTTCGGGCAGAACTTTCTCATTGACACTCATGTGCTGAATAAGATCATAGCTGCGGCTGAGATCGGCCCGGATGATTTTGTGCTGGAGATCGGCCCGGGCATCGGCACCATGACCCAGTATCTGGCAGAAGCGGCCCGGGAGGTCACCGCCGTGGAGATTGACAAAAACCTTATACCGATCCTTGCCGACACTCTCTCGGCATACTCCAACGTGACGGTCATCAATGACGATATTCTGAAAGTGGATATCGCGGCTCTGACCAGGGAGAAAAACGGGGGAAAGCCGATCAAAGTGGTGGCAAATCTTCCATATTATATTACGACGCCTATCATTATGGGATTGTTTGAGAGCGATGTTCCGTTGGAATCCATTACTGTGATGGTTCAGAAAGAAGTGGCAGACCGGATGCAGACTGGTCCCGGCTCCAAAGATTACGGCGCATTGTCCCTGGCGGTGCAATATTACGCTGAGCCTTACATCGTGGCAAATGTACCGCCTAACTGCTTTATGCCCCGTCCGGCGGTGGGTTCCGCGGTCATCCGTCTGACCCGCCACGAAAAGAAGCCGGTGGAAGTGAAAGACGCAAAGTTTATGTTCAAGCTCATACGCGCCTCCTTCAACCAGAGAAGAAAGACTCTCCAGAACGGCCTTCACAATTCCAGTGAACTCCAGATTCCAAAAGAAAAGGTGGTAAAGGCTCTGGAAGCCATGGGGCTTCCGGCGTCCATCCGGGGTGAGAAGCTTGATCTGGAGCAGTTTGCCAGACTGGCAGATCTGCTGATGGAGTAATTGGGAGTCATAATCTGCAATACCGGGAATACATTAATGAAAAAAGGAGTTTTTTCATGGCCGACTATTACAGAATACTCTCGTATTTGTATCGTTATGATAAAAAGAACAAGACAGACTGCAAAGGATTTGTCAAAGCAGAGCAGAAAAAGAACGGGATGAAAATCACTCTGCAGATTGACGACGACCGGCTGCTGGAGGACATAAAGCTGGAACTCTGCTTTTATGGAAAAGAGGAGAATCAGTGGAAAATGCGGCGGCTTGCCTTTCTGGAATCCACCCGGCATCATGAAGAAACCGTACTGTTTTATCCGGCGGAAAAATTGCCGGAGGGATTTGATATAAGAAAACAATATGGTGTTATTCTTTTCTATCAGGAATCATTTTTTTATGGCAGTGTATGGATTGGCGATGAGATTCCGGTGGAAGAGCTGCTGAACATTTATCAGAAAGAAATTATTTCTTCTATCCGGGATGGCGAAGCTGGTATCCGTCAGAATAAGGATGAAGGACAGGAACAAGAAGAAGCTGTCCATCAGGGCAAAATGCAGATTCCCGGGAGCTCCTCTGTGGAGAAAATGCAGAGGGACAGCCAGAGTTCTGAGGAAAAAGAGAGAGACGATGCCCCGGGAGCTTCGCCTTCTGAAAAACAGGATTCCTCCTGCATGGAGGAGGAGCATACGCCGCATATGGACGCCGGGAACCGTCCGCAGGGCCGCCCGCTGGGGGAAAGCTCACATCCCGCGCCGTCTCCTGCGCCATCCGGGCAAAGAGAAGCTGCAGAAAATCCGCGGAGTTTTTCAGAAACCGCCCGGCATAATTATCATCCGGAAGAAAGTGCCGTTCGGGAAGCAGAAAAGATAGAACAAAATTCATCCACAGAATCGGGAGATCTTCTGAAAAATATGTGGATAGATACCGAAAAAAATGTAAAACCTGTGGATAACATTTTTAATCCCGCCTTCCGGAGCGGTTATCAGATTTCGCTGGAGCAGCTGGGAGCTTTCAGCCCCGAAGCCCGGAGACTGTCCGACAATCAGTTTCTGGCAAAGGGGTACGCCATGTATCATCATCTGCTTGCCGGAAAAGTTATCTATGCCGGCGAAGAGAGGTACTGCGTCGGGGTTCCGGGTATTTATGAGAATCGAGAACGGTATATGGCGCAGCTATATCAGTTTCCGATATTTTTATCGCTGACAGAAAACCGGATTAAAACCGGAGGCTTTGGATACTGGCTGCATCTGCTGCAGGAGTGATAAATACTGAAAATGAGAAAGGAAGAACGGGCGGAAAATGAGAAAATATACCGAAGATGAGAAATTTATGAAAGAGGCCATCCGCCAGGCAAAAAAGGCGGAAGCCATCGGAGATGTGCCTATCGGCTGTGTGATCGTAAGGGACGACAGGATCATCGCCCGCGGCTATAATAAACGAAACAGAAATAAGACGGTGCTGGCCCATGCGGAGCTGCTTGCCATGAGCAAGGCATGCAAAAAAGCGGGAGACTGGCGTCTTGAAGACTGTACCATGTACATTACTCTGGAACCCTGCCAGATGTGCGCCGGCGCTATCGTGCAGGCGCGGATTCCACGGGTAGTCATCGGCAGCATGAACCCGAAGGCCGGATGCGGAGGTTCTATTCTGAACCTTCTTCAGATGAAGGAATTCAATCATCAGGTGGAAGTCACCAGAGGCGTCCTTGAAGAAGAATGTTCCGAAATGCTGTCGGCGTTCTTCCGGAAACTTCGCCAGAAAAAGAAAGAGAAAAAGGCGGAAGTTTCAGAACAGTAATTCGGAAATAAGGCATGGGGAAATATTTTTTCAATAAATTTTTGCGTTGTTATCCATTGACAGATATTTTAAAATCATTTATACTGGTACTTACCGTGCAGCTGGGGAGTTAGCGGCGTCCTGTACCTGCAATCCGCTATAGCAGGAGTGATGGTTGGCCCCGGACGTTCTGTGGATGGAGCTGCCCTTTATAAGTGGTGTTGACAATTGGGTCTCGCGCAACAGGAACCTCTGAACCGTGTCAGGTCGGGAACGAAGCAGCACTAAGGAGTGCTTCTTGTGTGCCGTGAGGGTGCCTGGTTCGAGCTAACTGTAGAGGTAACGTCTGTTGGCAGTCGTACAAAGCCAACCGCACGGTAAAAAAGTGAGAGAAGATGGATATCCCATCAGTTATCATAAACAGCGTTGAAACTGTCGTTCTGCAAGAAGCAGGATGGCAGTTTTTTTATTCAATAGAATAATTTTAAAAAAATATTTTGTTTTGAAAAGCTATATATCTTTGTTGCTTTTTCTCTATAAGGCAGATATAATGAAAATATGGAAAATATTGTCGGAATGCGCTGTATACTTGCAGGGACAATAAAAAGAACAGAGGATGAAAAAAGCGGCAAAACGAAAGGTAAAGTAAAAGGAAGCAATGACAACATCAGCAGTAAGGAGGCAGAGAAGCTATATGAGCCAGAGTTCTACACCTTATGACGATGTCTTTCGGACAATACTGAACGATTGCCGGGAGCTGATTCCTCCTCTTCTCAATGAGATATTCTCAGAGAGTTATATTGGAACTGAGGCAATTTATTTCGGGAAGAATGAGCATCTGATGAACCGACAGCGTGGCGAAGGGGAAAAACGAATTACAGATTCCAGTTTTACGGTGGATAGTGTTCTCATTATCCGATATCATCTGGAATGTCAGAGTAGCGGAGACGCCAGTATCGACAGAAGGATGTTTGAATATGATTCTCAGATTGCGCTGGAAGATAGCGAGGAAAAAGAAGATGGACTGTATCTTCCCTTTCCGAAATCAGCAGTATTGTTTTTAAGACGTACAGCACATACGACAGAGAAAATGCAGATATATATCGAGCAAAACGGCAGAGAATTTTGCATGGAGATACCAATCGTACATATTATAGATTACACGATGGAAGAACTTTTTAACTTTTTCGGAAGAAACTTCTTATCCTGTTGCCATTCCATTTGTTTCGCTATGAGAGCCTTTTTCCAAAAATGGAAGAAGATGAGAGAGAAAGGCAGGCCTTGCGAGATGCCTTTTGCCATATGCGCAGACAGCTGGAAGAGTTAAATCAGCAGGGGAGTATTACAGAATATGTTTGTCGGACAATCCTTGATCTGAGCAGAAAAGTGGCAGACAATCTGTGTATAAAATATGAAAAGGTAAGAGAGGAGGTGCTTGAGGTTTTGGGAGGCGAAATACTGGAATACGAAGCCAAGACTATTCTAAACCAGGGAATAGAGGAAGGCTGGACAAAAGGTCGGACAGAAGCTTATGTAGATTTAGTTCGGGATGGTCTGCTGAGCTTGCAGGAAGCCGCGGCGCGTATACCGATGGAGGAAGCGGAACTGGAACGGCTGCTGAATCTGGAGAAGAAAGGACAGTGTGAGGATAAGGAAGGATAAAATGACTAGGAATGAAAAAAATAAGAATACTCCTTTAACCGCCGGCCAGCGTGAGATCGCCTGGATGGCGGATGCCTATCCCATCCCATTGACAGAGAGCCAGGAGATGAACTGGAATACGTATATTGAGTCGGGCAATGCCAGCGATGAGAAGCTGTTCCGGGACTGGATCAGCCAGGTGCCGGGCAGCCTGTCGCCCAGCCATCTGGTGGTGGCGGCCATACAGTGCATGAGGAATCGGGGATATGACGTCCGGGAGGCGGAGAAATATATTGATGAAGGGCTGAGGGCGGCGAAAGAGAAAGACGGGGTTGCTCTGCAGAGAATCACGGCGCGGATATATCATCTTCTCAATACAGCGCCGAAGGATAAGACATTAGATTATTGGAAATACCATATTTATACGAATTGGGAGGAAATCCGGGCAAACAGTACGTTTCTGGAGATGGGAGACCAGGAGGATAGTATTTCTGTGAAGGAAGGCCAGGAGGCCAGCATCGTCTCGGAGCGAAGCCGGGAGACTGGAATGGATGTTTCCTGGCCATCAGGAAGAGCAGCCGTGGATGTATTCTCTGATGATTATGCTGACCGGATTCGTGCCGGGTGGACGGCGCAGCTCATCGGCGGTGCGCTGGGAACTCAGGTGGAAGGGTATAATACCGATAATATTGAGAAAGTGTACGGAACGATTACATCTTACCTGCGTCCGCCGGAGACGTACAACGATGATATCACCTATGAGATTGCATTTCTTGACAGTTTCCGGGAGCATGGCTATGCGGTCACATCGGAGCAGATTGCGGAAAAATGGCTGGAGCTGATCGCCGACGGGTATTCGGCGGAGGAAGTGGCGCTTCGTAACCTGCGGCTGGGAATCCACCCGCCGGAGAGCGGGACGCATCTTAATTATTACTCGGACTGGATTGGCGTGCAAATGCGGACGATGATTCACGGCATGACAGCGCCGGGCAATCCTGCGCTGGCGGCGGAGCTTGCCGTGCGGGACGGCGTGATTTCCCATTCCAACAGCGGACTGCTGGGTGGAATCTTTAATGCGATTCTCGTATCCATGGCTTTTGTGCTGCAGGATGTGCGGGAGCTGGTAGTGAGAGCGGTAGACTGCATTCCGTATGACAGCGAATTCTACCAGGTTCTGATTTTCGCGTTGCGGCAGTGCAGGGAGAAGGACAACTGGAGGGAGGCATGGCGGCAGTGCGAGAAAAAATATGAAGACTATAACTGGATTCATGTGTATCCCAACGCAGCCGCGGAGATTATCGCGCTCTGGTACGGCAACGGAGATTTTGACAGGACAGCCACCATCATCTGTATGGAAGGCAAGGATGCGGACTGCACAGCCGCGCCGGTGCTCAATATCCTGGGAGTTATGTATGGGACGAAGATTCTGACTCCGAAGTGGACGGAGCCGCTGGGAAAGACCGTACACACTATTATGCGGAAATACCGAAAGATATCCCTGCAGACGCTCTGCCAGGAGACCGTGGAGAGCGTGCGGCGGGCACGGAAGCATTTGCTTTTCCCTCAAACTTCCCCTTGCAATGCCCTGTGCCATTTGCTATAATGACTTATTGGCTGTGAGCCGCATAGAAAGCGGCTCTCAAGGGATTTTCATTTATATTTAGGAGGAAAAGCGATGCATTGGTCTGAGAAGATTGCAAAAGATATCATTAAAAGGTCTCCGGACAAAGAAGAGTACGTATGCGCGGCGGGAATCAGTCCGTCGGGTTCCATTCACATTGGTAATTTCAGAGATATAGCTACCAGCTATTTTGTATATAAAGCACTTTTGAAACAGGGAAAAAAGGCGAGACTGTTATTTTCCTGGGATGAGTTTGACCGTTTGAGAAAGGTTCCGGTAAATGTAAAAGAAATCGCGCCGGAGCTGGAGGAAGATATCGGCAAGCCTTACGTGGACGTGAAGGATCCGTATGGCTGCTGCAGTTCCTATGCGGAACATTTTGAGAAAGAATTTGAGCGGTCTTTAGCCCGCTTTGGCATCAAGGTAGACGCCAGAAGACAGAGTGAGAATTACAGAAGCGGCAAATACGCCAAATATGTGGTTCAGGCTATCCAGAAGAGAAAAGAGATTTTTGATATTCTGGACAAGTTCCGTCAGCAGGAGGCTACTCCGGAAGAGAGAGAAGCCTACTATCCGGTGAGCATTTACTGTCCGGTCTGCGGCAAGGATGATACGACGATCACTTCCTCTTCCGAGGACGGCGTGACCTGCGAGTACACCTGTAAATGCGGTCACAGCGGACACTGGGATTTCAGCAAGGATTTCAACTGCAAGCTGGCGTGGAAGATTGACTGGCCGATGCGCTGGATGGTGGAAGGCGTTGATTTTGAGCCGGGCGGAAAAGATCATGCAAGTCCGGGCGGAAGCTATGACACCAGCAAGATTATCGCCAAGAAGATATTCGGCATCAATGCGCCGATGTTCAAAGGATATGAGTTTATCGGAATCAAAGGTACCACAGGAAAGATGTCCGGTTCCACCGGTCTTAACCTGACACCGGAGACACTGCTTAAGATTTATCAGCCGGAAGTGATTCTGTGGCTTTACTCCAAGTCTGAGCCGAACAAAGCATTTGATTTCTGTTTTGACGATGAGATTCTTCGTCAGTATTTTGAGTTTGATAAGATGCTCAAAACGTATCAGGCAGGAAAAGGCAAGAACTTTGATTATATCGAAGGTATCATGCATAACTGCCTGATTGAAGGAAGAACCGTTCATCCGGTACCGATGCAGCAGATTGTGAACTTTGGTTCCGTGGTTGACTTCAATGCGGACATGCTGGAGACAGTCTTTGAGAAGATCGGAACTCCATATAAGAAGGAAGAGTTTGCAGAGCGTCTGGAGCTGGCAAAATACTGGCTGGAGAAGTGCGCGCCTCAGAACATGAATACCCTGCTCGGATACAGGAACTGGGATTACTATAACCAGTTAAATGAGGTGGAGAAGAAGGAAATCGCCCTGCTTCATGATTATATTCAAAAGGGTGAATATGACCTTGACGCGCTGAATACATTTATTTATACCATTCCGAGGGAAGCAGATCCGAACTTTGATGAGGAAAATAAGAAGGCGGCACAGGCTAACTTCTTTAAGAACACATATAATCTGATGATTGGTAAGGCAGCAGGCCCGAGACTTTATCTGTTCCTCTACGCTGTGGAGCCGGAGAGATATCTCTCCCTTCTGGACTTCTCCACACCGCAGACCGAGGAGGAGAAAGAGCTGGCAGCGGCAGCTAAAGCTGAGGCAGAGAGAATTGCAGCAGAAGAAGCGGCAGCAGCCAAGGCAGCTGCAGAAGAAGAGGCGAGAAGAGCAGCCATCGATCCGGTAAAACCGCAGATTACCATCGATGATTTTGACAAGATGGATATGCGTGTCTGCAAAGTTACAGCCTGCGAGATTGTGAAAAATGCGGAGAAGCTTTTAAAAATCACACTCTTTGACGGACTGGGAGAGAGAATCATCGTCTCATCCATCCGTGACGAGTATACACCGGAAGAGCTGATCGGCAGAAAGATCATTGTTCTGGCTAACCTGAAACCGGCGAAGTTTGCCGGCGTGAAGAGTAACGGAATGTTGCTGGCGGCTACTCACGATGACTGCGGCTGCAAGCTGATCTTTGTGGATGACAGTGTTCCGGAGGGAACAGCAATTCATTAATCTATACAGATAGCGACAGATAGGATATAATGGGCGCATGGGCGACAGAAAATGTTGTCCGTGCGCCTTTGTGCGTGTTGATGGCAGATTTTAAGAAAGGAAGATATACATATGAAAACACTGATTTTTGATTTGGGAATGGTTCTGGTACATTTTCGCTGGAGAGAGTTTCTGACAGATATGGGTTATGAGGGAGAGAAGAAAGAAGGTCTGGCGAAGGCCATGTTCCAGAATCCACTGTGGCAGGAGTTTGACCGGGGAGTCATGGGCGACGCCAATGTCATCGCGGAGATGAAAAAAGAGTCCCCTCAGTATGAGGAGGATATCGACCGTATCTGGCAGAAGGAGAATTTCTGTAATGTGTGTCATCCTTTTGCCTATTCAGAGGAGCTGCTGCGGACACTCCATGAGATGGGATATAAGATTTATATTTTATCTAATTATGGGGAGACGCTGCTGGGGCTGAACCGGGAAAAGTATACATTTTTAAATTATGCCGATGGCGGCATATTTTCTTATGAGGTGAAACAGATGAAGCCGGACGATGTGATCTATCAGACTCTCATTGAAAGGTGCGGTATTGAACCGGAAAATGCCGTCTTTTTTGATGATCTGGAGGCAAACTGTGAGGGCGCCCGCCGGGCAGGCATCACAGCGGTACAGGTGACCGACGGACTGGCGTCGATTCTGAAGGGGTTGAAGGAGGAATGTGACATCCGTCTGCCGGAGATGGAAAAATATCTGTAAGCGCCGTGAAGCAGTTTTTATTCTGAATGGCTGTGAGAATTAACCGCTTGCCGAATAAACGGATTTTTTGTATACTGAAACAAAAAACAAGTAATGAAACGGAACAGAACAGGAGACGATAATACGATGGGGCACAGGATTCACAGTGTTGCATACAGAGACCCGCAGACCATATTGATTGTAGATGACGATGAGATCAACCGGGGGATTCTTGACAATATTTTTGCAGATGACTATCAGGTGGAGGAAGCAGAGAACGGCAGAATCGGGCTGGAAAAGATTCTGGATACACCGGAGAAATACTGCGCGGTACTTCTTGATGTTATGATGCCGGAAATGGACGGCCTGGAGACGCTGCGACATTTGAAGCATGAGGAGCTTCTGGACGAAATTCCGGTCTTTCTCATCACTGCGGAAGCTAATGATGCTGTGATGAAAGAGGCATATCGGATGGGAGTTATGGATGTGATCAGTAAACCGGTGATTCCCTATGTTGTAATGCGGCGGATCAATTCTGTTGTGGAACTGTTTCGGGCTCGCCGAAGCTTGTCCAATCAGGTTATGGCGCAGCAGTCGGAGCTTCTGAGACAGGCAGAACAGATTATCCGGCTTAATAGGGGAATGATTGAAGGACTTGCCACAGCCATAGAGTTTCGCAGCGCAGAATCGGGAGATCATGTCCGGCGTATTCATGATATCACGCGATATATGCTCAAATATACCGAATGGGGAGAAGGAATGGAGGATTATGATATTGAGCAGATCGCGCAGGCGTCCATCATGCATGATATCGGGAAGATCGCTATTCCTGACGCAGTCCTGAACAAACCGGGCCGGCTGACGCCGGAGGAATTTGAGATTATGAAAACACACACTGTTCAGGGAGAACAGCTTCTGGAAAAAATACCGGAACTAAAAGAAAATCTTGCTTATGAGTACGCCAAGGATATTGCGCGGCATCATCATGAAAGATGGGATGGCAGAGGGTATCCGGATGGTCTTAAAGGCGATGAGATTTCGCCGTGGGCGCAGATTGTCTCTCTGGCTGATGTGTATGACGCTTTGAGCTGCAAACGTATTTATAAGGATGCATTTCCCAGAGAGAAGGTGGTGGAGATGATCCGGGACGGTTCCTGCGGGGTGTTTAATCCCCGCCTGCTGGATGCGTTTTTTTCGGTGGAAGATGAAATTGCGAAAATGTATGACGCCAATGGCAAAGAAGATGCAAAATAAAATACGGAAGCCGGTGCGGCGATATATTTCCGTAGGAGTGTAAGTTGTCCGCATGATGGCTTTATGGGAAAAAGGAGAGGATAAGAGATGGATACTTTACGAAAAGAAACTCTGACAGCGGCTGGGATTGATGTGGATAACGCTCTGGAGCGGTTTATGGGTAAGGATGATTTTCTGGAACGAATGCTGAAGAAATTCGCAGCGGATGTGAATTATCAAAGACTTGTGGAAGCGGTGGAGAGGCAGGATGCAGAGGCGGCGCTGCAGGCTTCACACACGATGAAGGGAATGTGCGGTAATCTCTCCATCATGGAACTGTCAGAGCTTTTTACCCGTCAGGTGGAGCTCTTTCGAGAAGAGAAGCCTGCAGACGCTTTTGCTATGATGCCTGAGATCAGCCGGTTGTATGAGAAAGTAAAAGAAGCGATCGGTGCGCCGGAGGCGTAACAGATGAATGGGGAGAGGGTATGAATACATTAAAAAATAAGATACACGGGGGCAGAACGGCAGCATTAAATAAAAAAATTATCCGTTTCCTGTGGGTCAGTTTTGTCTGTCTGCTGATACTTTGCGTCAGTGTGTTTTTGCTCATTAATCGGTTTATGATAAGACAGAATACCGATACTCTGAATCAAGTGGTGGATACTTATATGAAAGGAATGAGCGCACAGCTTCAACAGCATTTTCAGACACTGGTGAATCTTCGCCTGGGTCAGGTGGAAGGCATTGTGCGGGTGGTACGGCCGGATAGTGAGACGCAGCTGGATGAGGAAGAACGGGTAAAACTGGAAATGCGGGGGAGAGCGCAGGGATTCAGCTATCTTTCGATTTACAGTACCGAGGGGGAAGCAGAAGTTATTTACGGAGACGATTTGACCATAGAGGATGAAAGTGACTTTCTGGAAGCGATGAATAGTAGTGAAAAGATGGTTACTATCGGGGAGACGAACGATGGTGAAATGATACTTCTTTACGGCATTTCAGTGGGTTACCCTGACGGTAAGGGCTACGCTATGTCCAATGGGCGGACATGTACAGCTCTGCTGGCGGGGGTACCTGTCAGTAATCTCAGCAAGGCGTTGGCTTTGGAAGAGAACAATAGTTTGATTTATACGCATATTATCCGTTATGACGGTACATTTATTGTGAAGAACTCAAATTTGAAAGAAGACAACTGCTATGAATGGCTTCGGAAATGTGGATATGAAGATGGCGTCGAAGATATTGACGATATAGTGGAGCGAATGAAGCAGACGGTCATGGAACAGAAAGAATGCAGTATACTGACCTCCATTTTTAATGAACGGCAGCATGTGTATTGTGTCCCAATGCCAAATACGGAATGGAGCATGGTGACGGTCATGCCCCACAGTATTCTTGATGAGGCTCTTGCCGATCTGGGCAGTCAGCGTATCTGGACTTCGCTGGCCGGATGCGGGATTCTGGTACTGGCGACGCTTCTTGTATTTGCTATGTATTTCCGGCTTTCATTAAAGCAGATGTCAGAGCTGGACAAAGTCAGAAAGGAAGCGGAACATGCCAGTCAGGCGAAGAGTGAATTTCTGGCAAATATGAGTCATGATATCCGCACGCCGATGAACGCCATCGTGGGGATGACTGCCATTGCCACCACAAATATTGATAAGCCGGAGCAGGTTAAAGACTGCCTGCGAAAAATTACTCTTTCCAGCAGACATCTGCTGGGACTGATTAATGATGTTCTTGATATGTCAAAGATTGAGAGCGGGAAGCTGACGCTGAATAAAGAACGAACTTCTCTCCGTGAAGTTATGGAAAGTATTGTAGGCATCGTACAGCCGCAGACCCGTGCCAGACGGCAGCAATTTGATATTCTGGTACAGAATGTGGAGGAGGAAGTGGTCTGCTGCGATGGTGTCCGTCTGAATCAGGTACTGATCAATCTTTTGTCCAATGCATTGAAATTTACGCCGGCCGGAGGCAGGATTGAGGTTACTGTCTCACAGGAGGCGTCTCCGAAAGGAGCGAACTATGTACGGACTCATTTTTGGGTCAGAGATACCGGAATGGGAATGTCAGAGGAATTTCAGAAACATATTTTTGAATCTTTTGCCCGGGAAGACAGTAAGAGAGTGCACCGAACAGAGGGAAGCGGCCTGGGAATGGCGATAACAAAATATATTGTAGATGCCATGCAAGGTGAGATTCAGGTGAAGAGTGAGTTGAACCGGGGCAGCGAGTTTCATATTATTCTTGATTTGGAGAAAGAGGATCAGCCGGAAGAAAATATGATACTGAAACCGTGGGATGTGCTGGTGGTAGACGATGACGAGCAGCTGTGTATCAGTGCTGCGGAAGCTCTTGAAGAGATCGGACAGAAGGCAGAATGGGTCATGGACGGACCGTCGGCTGTGGAGAAAGCCAGAAAACGTCACGATGAACACCGGGATTACCAGGCAATTCTTCTGGATTGGCAGATGCCGGGTATGGATGGTATCGAGACAGCCAGAAGAATCCGGGAAACGATAGGAGAAGATATTACCATACTGCTGATTTCCGCTTATGACTGGACAGAAATAGAAGAAGACGCAAAAAAGGCAGGCGTTAACGGGTTTATATCAAAACCTTTGTTTAAGTCGACGTTGTATTATGGTCTAGGATATTTTATGGATGACACGGGAGAGACTCCGGAGGCCGCCGAAGATGCTCTTCCTGATTTTGAGGGCCGGAGACTTTTGGTTGCGGAGGATAACGAACTGAACTGGGAGATTGCTGATGAACTGTTGTCATCTTTTGGGTTTATATTAACCTGGGCTGAAAACGGGGAAATATGTGTGGAAAAATTCTGTCAGTCAGAACCGGGATATTATGATGCCATTTTAATGGATCTGCGGATGCCGGTGATGAACGGATATGAAGCTGCGGAGGCAATCCGTTCCTCCGGACGGGAAGACTCGGATATACCGATTGTCGCTATGACGGCGGACGCCTTTTCAGAAGATATCCGGCGCTGCATGGAATATGGAATGAATGCCCATACTGCAAAACCTCTGGATATGCGGGAGATACTGCGTATTCTTCATCAGCTGCTATAAACGGACAGATTTGAGAGACTGGGAGAGAATAATATGAAAAATAAGCAAAAAAAACGGAGGAAAGGCTGGAAGTATTATTGGCAGCGAAACAGGTTTTATATGATAACTCTTCTGGCGTTTTTGATCTTATCTTTTGCCAGCCTGCACATTTTGCAGAATAGTCTGCTGGAAAATGCTCAGCGCACAGGCGCTTCGCTGGCGAGGAGTTTTTCTGTGGAGGAAGAGCGAAGCCTTTCGTCTTATGAAGCGCTCATTCGAATGGGAGCAGGCAGTCTTGAGCGGATGGTTCAGGAAACATCCAACACTGAGGAACTGCAGAAATGGATCAATGGTTTTTTTGAAGATATTCAGAATGTGACCAGCGGTACGGTAGATCCTTACGCCGTTCTCAATGGTACGTTTACCGGAAAAGGAGAATGGGCACAGGGACAGGATTACGATTATGCGTCCACAGAATGGTATCAGCGTGCCATGGAGGCAGAGGGAAAAGTTATATATACAGATCTCTACGAAGATGCGGTTTATGGCCGGAAAGTAGTCACGATTGCTGTCAAAAGCGGAGAGGATGGCAATGTGCTGGCTTTCGACATTTTTCCGGAAGATTTTCAGGTGACAGATCATCAGATTACTCTGCCGGAAGGAAGTTCTTACTTTCTCTGCGACCGTCAGGGAACCCTTTTGTACGCCAGGACGCAGCTTTCCGTCGGAAGAGAAAAGATGCAGGAATATCTCGATGGCATTATAGAACGTATGGAAAAGGGAAATCTCAGCAGGCAGGATTCTTATATTATTGATCTGGACGGTAAAAAAAGAAATGTATACTATAGTATATCGGAAAATGGCTGGTTTTCTATTGTGACAGTCCCGCGCCGTACGATTCTTGGCAATCTTCGGCGGTTCACTCTTGGTTTTTCTGTCATGTTCCTGCTGTTTTTAGGCTTTTCTGTTTTGGTGAGTATACGTAATTCCCGTCTGAACCGGAGAGTGGAGAGAACCAACGACACGGTACGGGTGCTTGGAAATGCTTATTATGCCATATATCGTCTTGATTATGAAGAGGGAACCTATGAAATGATCAAGGGATCCGACTATATCCGCAAACGTATTCCGAAGAAAGGCGATTATCAGCTTTTTCTCGATGAGGCGGCGGCTATCATTGAAGAGAACGCTTATATGGAATTCAAACAGAGTTTTTCCATAGAAAATGTCAAAAAACTGGTGAAACGCCGGGTTCGGGATTATGGAGGAGATTTTCTTCGGCTGTTTAATGATGAATACCGATGGGTAAATGTACGACTTTTGTTTGATGAGTCTTTGAGTCAGGGTGAAGTGGTCATATGTTTCCGGGAGATTGATGAGGAGAAGCAGGTACAGCTTCACCATATGGCGCTGATGGAAAATGCGCTGGATAAAGCAAGGAAAAACGAAGAATCTCAGAATCGATTCTTTTCCACCATGTCCCATGATATGAGAACGCCGCTCAACGCTATTATCGGTCTGACCGAACTGGCAGAGAAAAGTTCTGGAAATGTGAAACAGACGGCGGAATATCTGACAAAGATTAATACGGCAAGCCACCAGCTGCTGACGCTTATTAACGATTTGCTGGAGATATCCCGTCTGGAACAGGGGAAAATAGATCTGAACAGGGAACCGTTTGATATAAGGGCATGTGTGGAATCCTGTGCAGAGATTTTCCGGGCGCAGGCAGGGAGAGAAAAGAAACAGTTTCATCTTTCTTTTGATCTGCAGAATCCGGTGGTGCTGGGAGATTCCTCCCGTATCACACAGATTCTCAATAATCTGATTTCTAATGCGGTAAAATACAGTGATGAGGGAGATTCGATCACAGTCAGAGTACGTCAGATGGGCAGTCAGAAAATAAAAAAATATCAGTTTATCATTTCAGATACCGGAAGAGGAATGACTCCGGAATTTCTTGATAAACTCTTTGAACCATATGAAAGGGAAGTCCGGTTTGGCGCAAAAGGCATTGCGGGAACCGGTCTGGGCATGCCGATCGTGAAGAGCCTTGTTTCCCAGATGGACGGACAGATTACCGTGGAAAGTCGGCTGGGCGAGGGCAGCACCTTCATGGTAACATTGTCTCTCGAGAGTGTGGAAAAACAGAAATCTGCTGCCGGGAAAGAACGGAGTCAAAAAGAGAAGGAGATCCTGCAGCTGGCCGGCAAACGTATTCTCGTGGCGGAAGATAATGATGTGAATATGGAGATTGCCACGGAAATTCTGGAGATGCACGACATAAAAGTTTCCCAGGCGTGGAATGGCCGTGAGGCAGTGGAGAGTTTCTCGCAGTCACCGGAAGGATATTTTGACGCCATCCTCATGGACATGCAGATGCCGGAGATGGACGGCTGTCAGGCCGCCCGCGCTATCCGCACCATGAACCGTACTGACGCCCGAACGATCCCGATTCTTGCCGTGACAGCCAATGCTTTCGCGGAAGATATCGCTGCGACCACAGAGGCGGGTATGGACGCGCATATCTCAAAACCGATTGACTTCTCGGTGTTGTATCAGACACTGGCGGAGCTGATGGGGAAATAGAGAAGCGTTATGAATTAATTGTCTGTGGTACCCAATTGGTTGATGGTATCTTCCACGTATTCTTTGCACAACTGAATGGCTTCGGCGCACTCGTCCAATTCTTCCCGGGTTAATGTGGTGGAATCTTCTCCGGGATATCTGGTAGAAAAATAGAAGCCGTTCACAGAATTGAGGGATGTTATCAACGTTTTTGACATGGGAAGTTCCATGTTATGGCGCAAAAAATTGCTTAAAACACGCAGATTGTGACTTCTGAGAGCGCGTTCTTTGATGTCGCTCTCGCTGTCATTTTCTGGTTCGGCGTATTCTGCGATCAGATGTTTTAAATATCGTTCGCAGATACTCTGTGCCATGGCGCCCATTTCATTAAAAATCTGACCGTTGTCATAGGCAAACATAAAATATGCGTAAGAATTATCCGCAAAATCTTTATATGTTCTCAGTTCTGCCATAAAATCACCCCGTCTCGTTTGATCTTATTCAAAAAGAAATCATCATTTTTTGAAAACATTTCATCAGATACAATTTTTAAGTCCACATCTATGGGAATCTGTATATTTAATTCGGCTTTGATGTGGAGAATATCTTTAGTCGAAGGAATTTCTTTCACTACGACCAGTAAATCTATATCGCTTTCGTAACGTGACTGACTTCGGGCGCAGCTTCCGAATAAAATGATTTTCTGCAGGGAAAATCCGGTTTCCTTAATGATGGCGATACAGTTTTTAATGGCTTGGAGCTGTCTTGCCGATACCTGGCAGGATCTGTTTATGCCCTGCAGGCTCTCTTTTTTCATTTTATGATATAAAAGCATTGTTCTCACATCCCCGTCATAATTGTGTGTTCTGATATAAATTGCAGGTACTGTTTCTCTGTATGAGAAAGAGAGATTCGTCATGATAACAGTATACCATACACAAGAAAAAATGTATCACAAATATCAAAGTTCGTGTATAATGAAATAATGTTAAGGATGTGAGATATACTAGTGTACTGTATCAATCTGCGGAAAGTGAATGATGCGGCATACGAAAAAGAACAACGGAGAATAATAATGAAAAGATTAGTATTAGCAGAGAAACCTTCTGTGGCAAGAGATATCGCCCGGGTTTTGGGCTGCAAAAAACAGACAAAGAATTATATAGAGGGCGATAAATACGTGGTCACCTGGGGGCTTGGGCATCTGGTGACGCTGGCGGACCCGGAGGGCTACGACAAGAAGCTTAAGACCTGGCGGATGGAAGACCTGCCGATGATGCCGGAGCATCTGAAGCTGGTGGTGATTCCTCAGACCAGAGGACAGTTTCAGGCGGTGAAGAGCCAGATGGAACGCAAAGATATCTCTGAGGTGATCATCGCCACCGATGCCGGTCGGGAGGGTGAGCTGGTGGCGCGGTGGATTCTGGTGAAAGCCGGCTGCAAGAAACCGCTCAGGCGGCTGTGGATTTCCTCGGTGACAGATAAGGCCATCCGGGAGGGATTCGCTCATCTGAAAGATGCAAAGGAATACGATAATCTTTACCGGGCGGCAGTAGCAAGGGCGGAGTCCGACTGGCTGGTGGGTATCAATGCCACCCGGGCGCTGACCTGCAAATATAATGCGCAGCTTTCCTGTGGCCGGGTGCAGACTCCGACCCTTGCCATGATCGCGGCCAGAGAGGAAGAGATCCGGCATTTTGTGCCGAAGCCGTATTATGGTCTGCAGGCCCGGTGGAAGGGCGTTACATTTACATGGAAGGAAAAAGGCAGCAACAGCTCCTCTGTTTTCTCAAAAGAGTCGAGAGATAAAGCCTATGACCGGGCGAAGAACAGCGATGGAAAGGTGATTTCCGTCAAAAAGACAAAGAAGAGTTCCCATCTTGACGGTTTGTATGACCTGACAACTCTGCAGAGGGAGGCCAACCAGCGTTTCGGATTCTCTGCCAAGCAGACGCTGAATCTGATGCAGAGCCTTTATGAGCATCACAAGGTGCTGACTTATCCGAGAACCGATTCCCGGTATCTGACCACCGATGTGGCGGAGACGCTTCGGGAGCGGGTGTCGGCGGTGGCCGTGGGCCCGTACCGGACCTACGCCAATACCATTCTCAAAGGAAAAATCAAGACCGGACCGTCTTTTGTCAATAACAAAAAGGTGTCCGACCACCACGCCATCATCCCGACAGAACAGCCGGTGATTCTGGCGCAGCTCTCAGTGGATGAACGGAAGATTTTTGATCTGGTGGCGCGGCGTTTTTTGGCAGTGCTGTATCCGGCTTATGAATATGAACAGACGGCGGTGACCGTGGACTGCGGCGGAGAGACGTTTGAGGTGAAAGGAAATGTACCGCTTCGCATGGGATATAAGGAAGTGCTCACGGATCAGGACGGCGAAGAAGAAGCCGTGCTTCCGGCGTGGACGGAAGGCGAGCGGCTGGGCAGCCCGGCCCTGAAACAGACCGAGGGCAAGACCAAGCCTCCGGCAAGATTTACCGAAGGTACGCTCCTGCAGGCCATGGAGAATCCGGTGAAATATATGCAGAGCAAGGATAAAAACGCGGCGAAGACTTTGCAGGAGACCGGCGGTCTCGGCACCGTCGCCACCCGGGCGGACATTATCGATAAACTGTTCCGTTCCTTCCTCATTGAGAAAAAGGAAAATGAAATCCACATGACGGGCAAAGCAAAACAGCTTCTTAATCTGGTACCGGAGGATCTGAAGAAACCGGAGCTTACGGCTCAGTGGGAGATGAAGCTGTCTAATATAGCGGCAGGAAAAATGAGGCAGAATACATTTATGAAGGAGATCCGTTCCTACGCAACAGAGCTTACGGAAGAGATCAAAGGCGGCGAGGGCACCTTCCGCCACGACAACCTGACTAACAAGCACTGTCCTCAGTGCGGCAAGCGGCTGCTGGCTGTCAATGGCAAACAGGGTAAGATGCTCGTCTGCCAGGACAGAGAGTGTGGATATAAAGAGCGGGTTTCCCGTCTCACCAACGCACGGTGTCCGGTGTGTCATAAAAAGATGGAGCTCATCGGCCAGAAAGACAATCAGAAATTTGTCTGCGTCTGCGGTCATAAAGAGTCTATGAAAGCATTCGAGGAGAGACGGAAACGGGAAGGAGCAGGCGTGTCGAAAAAGGATGTCCAGAATTATATGAAGAAAATGAAAAAAGAAGAAAAACAGCCGGTCAACAATGCGCTGGCGGACGCCCTTGCCAACATAAAACTGTGTCTGCTGCTGGCATTTGGAATCCTTTCGCTTATGACGGTGCGCACGGAAGCGGCGGGTACGGCAGAAACAGCGGTCAGTGGGAGCAGCGCATCTGTCTCTGCTGCAGCGCAGAAGATAAATGACGACGGACAGCAGGTTGCCCGCGCGTTTCCAACGGATATGGACGTACAGCCGTTGATTGCCCACTCCATCAATTACGGTACAGTAAATGTATATGCTGATTCTGCCCTGACACAGCAGATCGGGCAGGTGGATGGCGGCGGCCTGCGCCTCACTGCCTACCGGGCGGAGGGCGCCGCCCTGTATGGAGACTATGTCAGCGGAGACACTCAGGGCAGCGGATGGTTTTCCGTCGATACCTTTGTGGAAAATCCGGACTACGAGCCGGTTTACGCCACAACCAGGGACGCCATGTATGCCTATACTGACAGCAGTTTTGATCAGGTGCGCGGCACCATCAAAAAATATACAGGAATCATTGTGGTGAGCCGGGAAGGAAATAACCGGCAGGTGATTTACGAGACCAGCGACGGTTATGAGATGGGCTGGATGACAGGCGATGCGTTTTCTAATTGTCTGCTTTATGACGGACGGGAGAAACAGGCTCTCTCGGACGGTACTTATCTGTTCCAATGCGGTTATGCGGATGATGCCGACGGCGGCGCGGCCCTCGAAAGCCAGACCGGACTTGCTGCTTATGACAGCTATACGCTGGAACTTACCTACGTTTCCGATAACGATTATTTTATAAAAAATACAGCGACGGGAGAATACTTGTCTGTGGAGCGGACAGCATCCGGGAGCGACGCGGCGGCTTCCGGCCAGGCGACTACTTCCGATGCAGCTTCTTCCGGCGATAATGCTTCCTGGACGCCAGTCTGGACAGATGAGCCGGATGAGGAATATGGCCTGTTTCATTTTAACCGGAATACAGGTTCCTTTGCCATTCAGAGTACGGCCTTCCGCCTGTTTCTGGCACAAAATGAACAGAGAGAATTAATCTTGCTTGAAAACCGTCAGAGCGATGCCAGTCATTGGAGAGTCAGCACTGTGGAAAAAACGCTGAACCGGGCGCAGCCGATGGTATTTACTCAGTATGATCCGCAGTGGTGCGGGACTCCATATGGGGGAGGCGGAAGTATGGGAACGGCCGGCTGTGGTGTGCTGGCTGCCGTCAATGCGGTTTACGCACTGTCCGGTCAGTATATGGATGTGATGGAGCTGGCAGATTATGCGGTGGAGAAGAATTACCGGATTGTGGGCAGTGGTACAGATGACGGAATCTTTAAAGCGGCGTGCCAGAAATTTGGCAGAAAATATAATTTTGCCTGGGACGGCAAAAGTGGAAGTATTGATATGCTGAAAGAAAAACTGCAGGCCGGTGATGTGGCCATCGTTCATGTGGAGGGACACTATGTGGTCATCGGCGCTTACAGTAAAAAGAGAGATAAATATCTTCTGCTGGATTCCAATTATCTGCCGAAGCGGGCGACCAGCGCCTTTGGCGACTGGATTTCCGTGGACCGGCTTCTTTCCGGCAGTCTTGAAGTGCAGAGTTTTTATTTCTACAAGCTGCGGGATGCAGCCGGCAGCGCAACATCATAGAAAAGAGGAAATGCATGAATAAAATAGAAGAGCTGCGGCGGGTGCTGCAGCGAATTGACCATAAAAGTTATGGAATGTATAAAAGTCTGGCAGGCGCTTACGACTGCGGAAAGTACGTGCTGTACATTGACCATGTGCAGGGAGATCCTTTCGCTTCTCCGTCCCGCCTGCGGTTTGAAATCAGGAAGAACAATCATGGTTTTCCGGAGGAATACTGGCAGGACAAGCACCGGAGACTGGCACTGGAGGATCAGGTACTCCGGCGGTTCAACGGATTTTTGAGGAAAATGGATAGGGGAAACATGGGGTCTGGCAAAAGCGGGAGAATTACAACCTGCCGCACCGGACAAAAAGTGTTGGAGAGGATTGCCGTAGTTTTCTCGGAAAATAAGATGGAACTTCGGTTTGAGATGGGATTTCCGGCCAGAGGCAGGAGTATCCTTGCTGATGAGATGATAAAACTTCTTTTTGATACGTTGCCAAAGCTGGCAGAGGGATGTTTGTTTTATAATAAATGGGACGCCAAAAGCCGGCAGAGACTGCAGGATGCGGTTTTTCTGGCGGATGACCAGAAGGCGCTGCGGGAAGAGCTGGAGAAAAGAAAGCTGGCTGCCTTTGTGGCAGACGGAGCCATCCTTCCCCGGGAGAGCGGCATTTCTGACCTGCCCATGAAGGGGGCGGTGGCATTTCAGTCGCCGGAGACGCTGCGGACGCAGATTCGTCTCCCACATAAAGGCGTGATTACCGGCATGGGGATACCGGAAGGTATCACCGTCATTGTGGGCGGCGGTTACCACGGAAAGTCCACTTTACTGAAGGCGCTGGAGCAGGGCGTTTATAATCACATTGCCGGAGACGGCAGAGAGTACGTTCTGGCCCGGGACTATGCCATGAAAATCCGGGCGGAGGACGGCAGAAGCGTTCTTCACACGGATATTTCCATGTTTATCAATCATCTGCCAAACGGGCAGGATACTACGGATTTTTCTACGGAAAACGCCAGCGGAAGCACATCGCAGGCGGCCAATCTGGTGGAGGCGCTGGAAGCCGGATCCCGGTTGATGCTTCTGGATGAAGATACATCCGCCACTAATTTTATGATACGGGACAAGGTGATGGCGCGTCTGGTGTCCGATGACCGGGAGCCGATCACGACGCTGCTGCGGCACATACGTTCACTTTATGAGCGTCACGGTGTTTCCTTTGTGATTGTGGTGGGGAGCTCCGGTGATTACCTGTCTGTGGCTGATCATGTGCTGCAGATGGATCGCTATGAGGTCAAGGATGTGACGGAGGCGGCCGGAATCATATGCCGGGAGGAGTGGATTGAAGGACAGTATCCGGCGGGCAGCCTGGATTTTCCGGATTTTACCAGAGCATTGAAGCCGGCGGGGGCCGGACGGATGAAAATGAAAGCCATGGGAACCGATACGGTGATGATTGACCGGGATATGGTGGATGTGCGGTATCTGGAACAGCTGGCAGACGACGGACAGACGGTGGGGCTTGCCTATCTGATGGGATGGATTCTGGCAAACCAGCGGCAGAAAACCGCCATTACCAGCCTTCTTGACGACATGTACCGCCAGATAGAAAAGAAAGGATTACAGACTTTTATTCCACCAAATTATTCCTGTGGACATCCGGTTCTTCCAAGAAAGCAGGAATTGTTTGCCTGTCTGAACCGTTACCGGAAGGCAAAGATCGTCCGGGAGTGACAGAAGCTTTGCCGTGACGGAAAATGGTCAGGTGGAGCCAGCAGCAGCCACGTCGGTACAAAGCGAGTGTTCAGGCTGAGCAATAACAGCAAATAATTTAGATATTAATTCAGGGAGGGTTATGAGAATGAAAACAACAGCAGTAAGAATTCACGGAGTCAGAGATCTGAGAATGGATACCTTTGAATTGCCTGAAATACGGGAAGATGAGATTCTGGCGCGAATTGTGACGGACAGTCTCTGTCTGTCCACTTACAAGGTGGCGCAGAAAGGTTCTGCTCATAAGAAGCTGCCGGAGAATCTGGAAGAGAATCCGGTGATCATGGGACATGAGTTCTGCGGCGTTATCGAGAAGGTGGGAGAAAAATGGAAAGATAAATACCAGCCGGGAGATAAGTTTGTGGCACAGCCTAATCTGGGGAGAGCCGATACATTTTCTCTGGGATATTCCTTCCCGTATGTAGGCGGAGAATCCACCTATAGTGTCATTATGAATGAAGCCATTGAGAAGGGATGCCTTCTGCCATACAAGGGAGATACTTTCTTTGAGGGGGCCATGGCGGAGCCGCTGTCCTGTGTGATCGCCGGATTCAAGGCAAACTTCCATCTGCGTGACAGGAATGATTATGATTATGTGATGGGAATCAGGGAAGGCGGCAATATGGCTATCATCGGCGGAACAGGCCCGATGGGATCTCTCGCCATTGACCTGGCTGTTCACGGAGAACGCCGGCCGGGCCTTTTGGTGGTGGCAGGAAGAAATGAGGAGAAGCTGAACCGTCTGAGAAAGCTTTATCCTGAGGAAGAAGCCGGGAAAAACGGTGTTCGTCTCGTGTACTATAATACCAGCGGGCAGGAGGATTTCAGCCCGGCCATGCGTCAGTATACCGATGGCAAAGGTTTTGACGATGTGTTTGTGATGGTGGCTGACGAAAAGGTGGTCAACCAGAGCGAAAAGCTGCTGGGCTGGGACGGATGTCTGAATTTCTTTGCGGGACCGATCGACGCGGGCTTTACTGCGCCGGTGAATTTCTACAATATTCATTATAATGCGACTCATTATGTCGGAACCAGCGGGAGCAACACTCAGGATATGATCGATGCGGTGAAACTTATTGAAAACAAAACGGTCAGCGTAGGTAAGATCGCTACCCATGTGATGGGTCTGGACGCTGTCTGCGACACGGTTCTTCAGCTGCCGTCCATTCCGGGAGGTAAGAAAATCTGCTATTCCGGCAAGTCTTATCCGCTGACCGCTGTGGACGCCTTTGGAGAAAAATGTGGACAGTTTGAGAAAGAACTGGCTGCAATTATGGATAAAAACGGCGGCGTATGGAGTTTGGAAGCGGAGAGATATTTCCTGGAGAATGCAACCGATATTCAATAGAAATGTGACAATAAAGGGTCAATATATGTAGTTTTTGTGAAGAATGTTGAGTTTTCCGAAACAAAATGATAAAGTAGAAGAAATTTTTGTATGCATTGCCGTATAATAATAAAATTACGGCTTTGAAACTGGATGACAGAGGTCAGGATATTCTGACAAAAAGATTTTTAATAAGGAGTTTAATTTATGAGAAAGTTTATATCAGCAGCGATACTTGCGGCGGCTCTTCTGGCGCTTGGCGGCTGCGGTAATTCCAAAGACAATGCCTCGGAGGTGACCACAGCGGCGGAGAGCCAGACCGGACAATCACAGACCATCAATATTGATGCGGGTGAATATGTGAAGCTGGGTGAATATAAAGGTCTCACCGTAGAGAGAACGCCGGTGGAAGTGACAGATGAGGAAGTTGAAGAACAGGTTCAGCTTCTGGCGGAGGATTATGCGGAATATAAAGAGATTACCGACAGAGATACCGTGCAGGAAAATGATTATGTCAATATGGACTATACCTGCACCATCGATGGAACTGCCAGCGAAGATTATTCCGAGACTGATGTGGACACGCAGATTGGAGCTCAGGAATACAGTGTTGATGGAGCGTTTGATCTGGACAAAGAGCTGACAGGAGCTAAAGTTGGCGATACCGTCACAATTAACTTTACATTCCCGGATGATTATGATGATACAGAAGTGGCAGGAAAAGACTGCGTAATGGAAGTGAAAGTGAACTCCATTGAAGAAGAAGTGCTTCCGGAGATTACCGATGAATTCATCAGTGAAAATACAGACTGCAAAACTGTAGACGAATACAGGGAACAGACCAGGCAGGAGCTGGAAGATTCCTATAACAGCGAGGCGGAGCAGGCGGTGCAGGATGACCTCTGGAATATGATCGTGGAAAACTGTACGCAGCTGAAAGATTTCCCGCAGGACATCATTGATCAGGAAGTAGCTAATCTGACAGCGGAAAATGAAGAATGGGCAGGATATTTCGGTATGGAGGTCGAAGATTTTATTGAGGAATACTATGGCCTGTCTCTGGAAGATTACGCCCAGGAGACACTGATGAACCAGTGCGTTCAGGATCTTCTTGTGGAAGCGGAAGGGCTGACAGTGACAGATGAAGAATATCAGGCTGAGATACAGACTTATATTGACGATTATGGCTACGAAGACGAGGAAGAGATTATGGAGTACTATACAGAAGAAGAGATTCGTTCCGATCTGTTATACAGTAAGTTGATGACGAACCTGCTCAACTATACCAACGTAGTGGAGAGCACCGCATCCTCTGATACCGCAGCCGAGACGGATACGGCGGCGGAATAGGCAGATTTGTTTGAGAAAATATAAAAAATCAGATAAAATATAGAAAAAAAGTTGAAAAACAAAGGAATTAGTTGTAAAATAGTAATAACAAAATAAACGTACAGGACGGAGCGTATTAGAGAACCTGCCAGACATAGAAAAAGAAGCACGAGTGTGCTTCGCCGTGTCGGGCGGGTTCTTTTTTTAGAAAGGAGAAGGTGATGAAAAAAAAGTTTTATTTTGGAACAAATACAAAAATGTATAAAACGATCAAAGATACGAGAGCTTTTGTGTCAGAACTTCAGGAATTGACAAAAGATATCAGCAGAGATGATATTACTCTTTTTGTGATTCCATCATATACGACGTTGAAGGATGCCAATGAATTAAAAAATGAGGATCTTCTGATGATAGGTGCTCAGAATATGGGCTGGGAAGAACAAGGACAGTTTACCGGAGAAATTTCTCCGTTGATGCTGCAGGAGATTGGAACAGATTTGATTATGGTCGGACATTCAGAGCGCAGACATGTCCTCGGCGAGACAGATGAACAGGAAAATAAAAAAGTGATCTGTGCGCTTAACCATAATTTTACCACGTTGCTCTGTGTAGGAGAAACGGAAGAACAGAAAGAATATGGGATTTCTGAGGAGATTATTCGTATTCAGTTAAAAAAAGGACTTTACGGCGTGACGAAAGAAATGCTGGATAAATTATGGATTGCTTACGAGCCGGTATGGGCCATCGGCGTAAACGGGAAGCCGGCCACTAAAGAGTATGCGGAGCAGATACATATTGTAATTCGGGAGACTCTTGTGGAGTTATTCGGAGAAGAAGCAGGGGAACAGATCCCGATTCTGTATGGAGGAAGTGTCAACAGAGAAAATGCAGTGCCGTTAAGCCGCATGGAACATATTGACGGCCTGTTTATCGGGCGTTCTGCATGGCAGGCAGATAATTTCAATGCCATTATCCGGGATGTTCTTGGACTTTAAAAATGAGCGAATGCCGAATTATAAAAAACGCACAATTTGAGAAAGAAAAAGATAAATTTTTTGTACATAATTATATTTTATTCTTGAATTTTCATGATGCATGAGATAGAATAATTATAATATGTAGCAAAACAACAATAGGAAAGGGCATAATATATGGCAAAAATAGGAGTTGTGATTGTATCCCACAGCGAATACATAGCAAATGGACTGAAAGATCTGGTCAACGAAATGAATGATGGTTCCGTGCCGGTGATTGCGGCGGGAGGAGCGGACGGCGGGAGAATTGGCACCAGTGCTATCCGGATTCAGAATGCCATAGAATCTTTAGAAGACTGCGAACATATTCTCATTTATGCGGATCTGGGAAGTTCCGTCTTAAGTGCGGAGACAGCGATAGATATTGTTGATGAAGATCTCGCTGAGAAGGTACAGATTGTGGACGCTCCAATTGTGGAGGGATCTCTGGCAGGAGTGGTGCAGGCAACCATTTCTGATGATGTGGAGGAGGTTATCCGTGTATCGGAAGATGCAAGGAATACACATAAGGTATAATAAAACAAAGCTTAAATTATGAGGAGGTAATTTATCATGGCCAAAATTAAAAGATTATTTAATGATCCTTACGATGTTGTAGAAGAGATGATTGAGGGATATGTGAGTGCACATAAAGAGTATGTAAAGATGTGTGATCTGGACGAAGCCCAGGGAAGAGTAGTGCTGGCAAAGGATGCCGGAACGAAGGATAAAGTCGGCGTTATTATCGGCGGCGGTTCCGGACATGAGCCTCTGTTTATCGGATATGTGGGAGAGGACTTTGCTGATGGTGTTGTTATTGGTAATATCAATACATCTCCTTCACCGGATCCATGTTATGCAGCTGCAAAGGCTTGTGATAACGGCAAAGGATGTATCTATTTATACGGCAACTACGCAGGAGATGTTATGAACTTTGATATGGGTGCTGAAAAAGCCGATGAAGAAGATGACATCAGAGTAGAAACTGTGCTGGTTACCGATGATGTGGTATCCTCCGATAATATTGCCGACAGACGTGGTATCGCAGGAGACTTCTTTGTATTTAAGGTTGCAGGAGCAAAAGCAGCGACAGGTGCAGATTTGGATGAAGTCGTTGCAGCAGCAGAGAAAGCCAATGCCAATACACGTTCCATGGGCGTTGCAATGTCTTCCGCTACACTGCCATCCAAAGGCGGCCCGATCTTTGAAATGGAAGACGGCGACATGGAAATCGGAATGGGAATTCACGGAGAGCCGGGTGTAAGAAGAGGAAAGATCGATACGGCAGATAAAGTCATTGATGAGATCATGGATCCGATCTTAAAAGATCTTCCGTTCGTAGAGGGTGATGAAGTTTACGTACTGGTAAATAGCCTTGGCGCTACTCCGCTGATCGACCTTCATATCTGCTACCGGAGAGTGGCACAGATTCTTGAAGAAAAAGGAATCAAAGTATATAAAGCACTGGTTGGACCGTTTGCATGTTCCATGGATATGGCAGGAATGTCTGTAACCTTGATGAAACTTGACGACGAGTTAAAAGAGTTGATGGATGCTCCTTGTGATACTCCATACTTTACTCAGAAATAATAACAGAATAAAAGGCGATAGTGATGAGTGAATATATTTTAAACAAAGAATATTTTGTACAGGTAATCAGAGACTTGATTGTACTGGCTGAAAACAGAAAAGATTATTTTACAGAATTGGATTCCGCCATCGGCGATGGCGACCATGGAATGAATCTGTCCATTGGATTCAGAGAAGTAGATAAGCATATTGAAGAATGGAAAGAGTTAAGCGTTAAGGATCTTTACAAAAATGTAGGAACGGCTCTTCTGGATAAGGTGGGCGGCTCTTCAGGACCTCTTTACGGAAGCTTTTTCATGAAGTTCGGTCTTCCAATTAAAAAGAAAGGACCAGAAGAGGGTGCGACTTTCTCTGAATTTATTGAGATGATGGAGACGGGGGTTGCCATTATCAAAAAACGTGGAAAATCAACCACGGGAGAGAAAACGATGCTCGATACCTTTGTTCCGGCGGTGGAGACACTGCGGGCAGAATACGAAGGAGGAACTTCGGCCAGGGAGGCCATGGCAAAAGCTGTGGAAGCAGGCAAAGAAGGATTGGAATCCACCAGAAATATTGTGGCCACAAAGGGACGTGCCATGAGACTGGGAGAACGTGCTATCGGACATCTGGATCCGGGAGCTGCATCAGCTGCCGAAATACTGGAAGTCTTTTATAACGATATGCCGGATTAATTCAGAGTAATTCTGCGTAGCCGGATTTTTTCTGTATAACAAAAGAGCCATGTAGGAAAGAGTAAGCTCCTGCTTAATAAGACCGTACAGATATTTGAGAAGGGACGGTCTTATTAGGCAGGACTTTTTATTACAAAAAATAAAGGAGGTTACACAATGAGAAGGTATATTTTAGTAATGGATCAGGGAACGACGGGTTCAAGAGGCATGGTTTATGATGAGCAGGGTAAACTCATTGCTTTCGATTATGAAGAATACGAACAGTTCTATCCTCATTCCGGATGGTGGGAGCAGAATGGAGAGACAGTCTGGGATGTCACTCTGCGGATGGCACAGAGCGCAGTGAAAAAAGCGGGGCTTACAGGTAAAGATATCGCTGCCATCGGTATTGCCAACCAGAGAGAGACAACAACGGTGTGGGATAAGGCGACAGGTGAGCCGATTGCGCCGACCATCGTCTGGGGCTGCCGTCGGACAGCGGATATCTGTGCGGACTTAATCAATAAAGGTTACAATGATATGGTAAACAAAAAGACAGGACTTGTCATTGATCCTACTTATTCCGGTTCTAAGATTCGCTGGATTCTTGACAATGTGGAAGGTGCTCAGGAGAGAGCAGAGAAAGGTGAGCTGTTATTCGGAAGTATCGACTGCTGGCTGCTCTATAACCTGACCAAAGGTAAAGTTCATGCTACAGATTATTCCAATGCGGCAAGAAGTATGGTAATGAACGCACACGAATTAAAATGGGATGACGAACTGCTCGAAATGCTGAATATTCCGAAATGTATGCTGCCGGAAATCAAACCGTCTGTAGGAGTGTTCGGATATACTGATCCGGAATATTTTGGCGCAGAAATTCCTGTCACCGGTATTGCGGGAGACCAGTCGGCAGCCTTGTTCGGACAGGCATGTTTCGAGGAAGGTTCTGCAAAGAATACTTACGGAACCAGTGCCGTGCCGTTAATGTATACAGGAGATACAGCGCCGGAGACAGAGAAAGGTCTGCTGACTGTGGCATGGGGCAAAGACGGCAAAGTAAAATATTCCATGGGAGCCAGCATCCTGATTGCCGGTCAGGTGGTACAATGGCTGAGAGATAAGATTAATATTGTGGAGACAGCGGCACAGACAGAAGAAATGGCAGAAAGTATTCCGGATAACGGAGGACTGTTCTTTGTTCCGGCATTCACCGGACTGGGAGCTCCGCACTGGAACACCGGCGCCAGAGGTATGATGATCGGAATAACCGCCGCTACCACAAAAGAGCAGATGGCAAGAGCGGCACTGGAATCTATGGCATATCAGACAAGAGACCTGCTGGAAGAAATGGAAAGAAATTCCGGCATCAAATTAAAAGAATTAAAAGTTGATGGCGGTGCTTCTCAAAATGATTTCCTGATGCAGTTCCAGGCAGATATTTTAAATTGTAACGTCGTGCGTCCGAAAGACATTGAGACAACTGCTCTTGGCGCATGTTACCTGGCAGGACTGGGCTGTGGTATTTTTGAAAGCGAAGATGATATCAAGAAGCTTTGGGAAGTAGATAAGGTATTTACTCCGAAAATGGATGAGGAGACAAGAGAGAAGTTGTACAGTCAGTGGTGCAAAGCAGTAGAAAAATGTAAAGACTGGCTGTAAAGTGAAATGATAACAAAATAGAAGTACGGGATTGCGTGAAGAATAGAGCCTGCCTGACAGTATAATTGAATTGGTATACCGGTGTTTCCTGGCCTTACAGCGGGAAACACCGGAAGAAGTTTTCATTGTCCGGCAGGTTCTTTTTAGGAAAGGAGTTCAAAATGAAATACGATGTTATAATTATCGGGGGTGGAATTACGGGAACCGCCATCGCCCATGAGTTGGCAAAATTTCAATTAAAAACGATTTTGCTGGAGGGAGGAACGGATATCGCAGTTGCAGCCACAAAACAAAACGGCGGCGTGATTCATCCGGGATATGATCCTCATCCGGGAACCCTGAAAGCCAAATTAAATCCTCCGGGAGCCAGAATGTATCCGAATCTTTCTAAAAAACTCGGATTCCATATTCGCCATACGGGAACGCTGGTTGTCGCTTATTCAGATCAGGATCTGAAAAAGGTCGATGAACTGATGGAAAATGCCAGGGTGAACGGCGTGGAAGGTGTGGAAAAACTGAATGCACAGCAATTACAGGCAAGGGAACCGCATATCAACAAAAAAGCACTGGGGGCGCTTCTTGCCAATACGACAGTGATGGTAGATCCGTTTGAAGTTGCCATTGCATTTATGGAAAATGCTATGGACAACGGCGTGGAGTTGGGGCTTTGCCAGAAGGTTCGTAAAATAACGAAACGTGGAAAAGAAGATTTTGTTGTATACACAGAAGATAAAGAGTATGAAACCCGTTTTATTGTAAATGCAGCCGGAGTACATGCAGATGATGTGGCGGCAATGGCAGGTATTCATGAATATAAAATGCAGGGACGGCATGGCAACCTTTGTGTGCTGGATAAAGTGATTCCGATACATACTGTCATGTTTCCGTGTCCGGGTCCTGATACAAAAGGAATCGCGCTGATTCCGACGGTATCGGGAAATTGCCTGATCGGTTCCACCGCCACCATGCGGGAGGATAAATATGATGTGACCAATGACGCCCATGGAATTGAAGAACTGATTGAGGGTGCCAAGCTGTTGATTCCGGATTTTGACGCTAAAAGTGTTATTCGTACATTTGCAGGCCAGAGACCGGTGGCTTTGGATAATGGAAATGATTTCTATATTAAAGAATCTGATACGGTCAAAGGATTCATTCATGCAGCAGGAATCCAGTCTCCGGGTATAGCTTCCGCTCCGGCTATCGCGGAATACGTGCGCGATTTATTGGCGAATGCAGGACTGGATATAAAAGAGAAAGCAGATTATGATCCGTATCGTCAGCCGATTCCTGATTTTAGTGAGATGACATTGGAAGAACAGGATGCCATGATTAAGCAGGATTCCCGTTGGGGTAAAATTGTATGTCGGTGCGAGACAGTTCCGGAAGGAGAGATTGTGGCGGCCATTCACAGAACGCTGGGAGCCACGACGGTAGAAGGTGTAAAGAGAAGAACCCGCGCCGGAATGGGACGGTGTCAGAGTGGTTTCTGTCAGTACAAGGTTATGCAGATTCTTTCCAGAGAACTGGGAATTCCTGAAGAAGAAGTTCTTTTTGAAGAAAAAGGAGCGCAGGTATTGTTTGGAAAGTTAAAAGGGATGAGGTGAAGAAAATGAAAACATTAAAATATGATGTTGTAGTAATCGGCGGTGGTCCGGCGGGTCTGGCGGCAGCGCTGAAAGCAAGAGAGACTGTGGAAAAGGTTGCTGTCCTGGAAAGAAATGATGAGCTGGGCGGTATCCTGAATCAGTGTATTCACAGTGGTTTTGGACTCCATGTATTTAAGGAAGAGCTGACCGGACCGGAGTACGCGCAGCGGTTTGTAGATAAAACAGCCGAAACAGACATTGCCTGTTATCTGAATACCATGGTCATCGATATCACAAAAGATAAACAGATTGTTGCCATGACAGAAGAAGGCATGCAGATTTTTGAAGCTGGAGCTATTGTACTGGCCATGGGATGCCGGGAGAGAACACGGGGACAGATCAAGATTCCGGGAACCCGTCCGGCAGGTATTTTTACAGCAGGACTGGCACAGCGTTATGTGAATCTTGAGAATTTCAGACCGGGCAGTCGTGTGGTCATCCTGGGTTCAGGAGATATTGGGCTCATTATGGCGAGAAGACTGACGCTGGAAGGAATCAAGGTTGTGGGTGTATATGAGCTGATGCCATATGCCAACGGTTTATACAGAAATATTAAAAACTGTCTGGATGACTTTGGAATTCCGTTACATTTAAGTACCACAGTAACTAAAATTATTGGTTCACAGAGAATACAGGCCGTGGAAGTATCTGCCGTAGATGATAATCTCCAGCCGATTCCGGGAACGGAAGAAATTGTTCCGTGCGATACGCTTCTGTTGTCCATCGGATTGATACCGGAAAATGAATTGTCCAAAAAAGCAGGCGTGGAGCTGAACCCGGCGACTAACGGCCCGAAAGTGGACAATTCTCTGGAAACCAGCGTGGAGGGAATTTTTGCCTGTGGAAATGTTCTACATGTTCATGATCTGGTGGATCAGGTGACTCAGGAAGCCCAGGATGCGGGACAATTTGCAGCTGCCTATGTAAATAATAAAAAGAAGGTATCCGCAGAACAGGAGGAGAAAGACAAGGCTATCTCTGTTGTGCCGGAAGGACTGGTTCGCTATACGGTTCCATCAGAAATTTATCCGGAAAAAACGCCGGTTGTGAAAATTAAATTTCGGGTGGGAAGACCGGAAAATAGTGGAAAGATTCTGGTGACTGCCGGAGATCAGGTATTATTTGAAAGCAAAAAAGCAAGAAAATTTGTGCCGAGTATCATGGAAAGTGTAAATATAAAAGCAGATATGCTGAAAAGCTCTTGCCAGGAAATTAAAGTGACTGTAAAATCGGAGGTGGATTAAAATGAAAGAAGTAACGATGTGCTGTACGACCTGCCCTTCCGGATGTGCTCTGCGGGTAACTATTGACGAACAGAATCAGGTGCAAAAAGTAGAGGGAAATACATGTCCAAGAGGAGAGGCATTTGCATATAAAGAATGGGTAGATCCTGAAAGAATGCTCACAAGTACCGTTTATGCCGTGATTAATGGAAAAGAAACATTAATTCCGGTAAAAACCAGAGAAGCAATTTCTAAAAAGCTGATGAAAAAGGCAATGGAAGAAATTCAGGAAATCTGTGTAAAGCAGCCTGTTAAAATGGGAGATGTTATAAAAACAAATCTGGCAGGAAGCGGAGTAGATCTGGTGGCATGTAAGACACTGCGATGAATAAAAGTTCCGTGCAGGCAGAGAAATACAGACAATAAATATACACGATGTAACAGAGTTCAGGGAGATAGAAGATGGAGAATACATTTCGGATTATACCGTCAGTGAGGGAAATGAAGTATCTGAAATATGCACTGTCACTGGAAAACGAATATATACAGCCGACAGGTGCTCATATAGGAAGTCTGCAGCAGTGGATTACTCTCTGCCATCAGGCGGGAAAAAAAGTTGTGGTGAATCATGAGTTGATCGGAGGACTTGGCAACGATAAAATGGCGTTTCAGATGCTGAAGCAAATGTATCATGTAGATACAGTGATTGGTTCCAGCGTGACAAAGCTCCATATGATGAAAAATCTGAAAATGAAAACAATTTACCGAATTTCTCTTGTGGACTCTATTTCTGTTCAGAATGCATTGAAATTTATTGAAGAGGTAAAATTCAATGCTATCGAGCTCAGGCCCTATTACCATGCGCTGGAACTCCTTCCGGTATTTCGAGAGGTCTGGCAGGGAGATTACTACGTTGCCGGGTTTGTCAATACAAGAGAAAAAATGGAGCAGTGCAAGAAGGCCGGATTTCGGGGAGCCATGACCAGCACCAGAGAACTCTGGTCATTGAGGTTGTAATGATTTTCGAAAGATACACTAGCGGATAGTAAGAAAAAGCCTGGCCGGAGGTATCCCGGCATTGTGCCTGCCAGTTTCCATTCCGGATGCTATAAATATTAATTTTTCAGAAAAACAGAAAAATTAAAAAAAATAAAAAAAGTACTTGCATTTTAAGAAAACCTGTGGTATCATTCATTCTTGTAAGCGGATATGGCGGAATTGGCAGACGCGCTAGATTCAGGTTCTAGTGAGCAATATCGCTCATGCAAGTTCAAGTCTTGTTATCCGCACTGAATGATAAGGCATCCGGAAGTACTTATATAGAGTACGTCCGGGTGCCTTTTTCAGTTAGATAATTCTTCTGAAATTACAAATTTATTTACTGCCATGGAATTTAATAGATAAGAAAACAATCAGGAGGAAGAATAAAATGTATGTAGTAGATGAAAAAGACAGACAATATCGCTACGGCGACCATGGTCCGAAATATTTAATGCAGGGACCGAGATCAAGTTTTGGTATTTGTCAGCTTAAACCGAGAGAGGTATATGCCCCTCATGAACACCGCATAATGGAAGAGAATTTCTATGTGCTGAAAGGCACCCTGCAAGTAGAAATTGACGGGGTGGTGACAATGGTGGAGGAAGGACAAATGTTACATGTGGAGCCGGGAGAATTTCATAAATGCTCCAATCCGACGGATGACTATATTCAGTACATCATCACCTGCGCGCCATTTGCCGCAAACGACAAATATATGGAAAAAGGATGACGGCAGTGGAGGGATTTTTGTATCTCAGGTTATTCATTTTACATTGATAGGAAATCAGCGCTGTGATAATATAAAAACAAGATATCTGGAAATGCAAAGAGATTAAAGGAAATGGTGATGGCAAATGATGTATAATCCCCAGCTGGAGACGTTTTTGCGGGTGGCGGATGCCGGGAGTTTTAACAAGGCGGCGGAAGAGTCTTTCATCACACCGACGGCAGTGATCAAACAGATTAATCTGCTGGAAGCGTCTCTGGATGTGCAGCTTTTTGAAAGGACGCACAGAGGAATCATTTTGACGAAGGCGGGAAAATCCCTGTATCAGGATGCAAAATATGTGATTCAATACAGTAAAGAGGCCGTGATCCGGGCACAGAATGCCATGCAGGAGAATACGGATGTCATCCGGATCGGAACGTCTCCTATGACGCCGGTGCAGTTTCTCATGCAGCTGTGGCCGAAGATTCAGGAGAATTGTCCGGGGATGAAGTTTCAGATTGTACCCTTTGAGAACACACCGGAAAACGCAAGAAATATTCTGGGTAATCTCGGACAGAACATTGATGTGGTCGGCGGTATATTTGACGAGACCATGCTCCGGCTGCGCGGCTGTGCAGGGCTGGAATTGTTTTATACGCCTCTCTGCTGTGCGGTATCGGTGTACCATCCTCTGGCGGAGAAAAACATCCTGCGGATGGAGGATCTGTACGGGCAGAATCTGATGCTCATGCGCCGGAACTGGAGCATGTATGTGGATCGTCTCCGGGATGATATCTGGCAGAATCATCCACAGATCAATATCATTGATTTTGATTTTTATGATGTCAATGTTTTTAACCGCTGTGAAAACGGTAATGATATTTTGATGGCTGTTTCTGTGTGGGAAAATGTACATCCGCTTTTAAAGATTATTCCGGTGGAATGGAAACACAGTATTCCGTACGGTCTGCTGCATTCACAGCAGCCTTCCGATACGGTAAAGCGTTTTTTAGAAGCGGCCAAAAAGGCGACAGAATAAAAAAGAATATAGAATCCAGGTATTAACCGATGAATAAAACGAGATCCCGGCAGAGCTCTCGTTTGTTTTGGTTCTTAAAAAAGTATTTCTATTAAAAAATAAAAAACTCTCCGGGAAGCACTCGTGACTGTGCCGGCGGCATTAATCCATCGGATGATTTTTTGCGTTAAAACAGTAGACAGTAAGGGTGATATCGCCTTTGAGACGGGCAGTATATCCTGCGACGGAATCTTCCAGCAATTCCTCATCTTCTCCAAGCTTATCATATTCTTCTACCGTTGGAATGGTTACTATCCCTTCCTGACCGGCGAGATTAAACTGAATCTCATCATCGTCATCATAATAATTGAAAAAGCAGGAATCAAAAGAAATCCAGATTCCTCCGATTCTCATATTGCCGACGATTCCCCGGTAATTACGCAGCAAAGTGTGAAACTCTGCTGTTTTTGATATTGTATTTGCCATGATGATTTCCCTCTTTCTTCCATAAAATACATATTAACATTCATATCGAAATGTACATCAAATATAAGCATATCCGATATTTATCCGTTATTGACGGCACTTAAATTATTATAGCATATCTTTTTCTTCCTGACAGAGAAAAGTATTCAGATAGTCATCCTGCTTTAATTTATGAAGGAAAATATTTATAAATACAGAAAACGAAAGAATGTTTGCCTTTTCTGCATCAAAATGATATGATAAATTCACACTTTTATTGATATTTTGTATAGGAAGGGGGAGCATAAATGAAAAAAAGGTTTCGTGCGATAGTATTCATTTTGGTATGCTGTTTCTTTGGTGGATTCTTCTTCCACAGTACTGTGGAAGCAAGGACGACGGCAGAACAGAAAAAAGAATATGTGGCTGCGCTCTCCCAGTTGATGAAGGATGGCGTGGAGAAGAAAAATATGGATATCTATGCCCAGATTGCCAAAGGCAATACCGGAAAGAATGCGCTGAGGCAGGCGGCTGTACAGAACCGGGCAGCGCTGATGGCGGAAGGGATAGATTTTCTTGACGGTAATTGGATAAACTATTATGCGGTGGAGTCCTCAGGAGAGCACACAGTATTTAACAGTACGAAGACGATCAGCAGAAAACTGTATCGCAGACGCTATCAGAAAATCATGCGGGCGCTGGGAGAAGTGCTGTCGTGTGTGGAGCCTGGAATGAGTGACGCGGACAAGGCCATGGCTGTCTATTACTACCTGGCTAAAAATACGGTATATGAGAATACCGAAGACTGTCATACAGGATATGACGTGCTGGTCAATCACGCAGGTGTTTGTGACGGGTTTGCCAATGCCTATGCTCTGGCGCTCAATACACTGGGCATACGCTGCGCGGTAGTAAGTAATTATTCCAAAGATCATTCCTGGAATCTTGTGCGTATCGACGGAACCTGGTATTTTTGTGATCTGACCAATGGAATCGGTACGGGAAACAATGAGGGTACGGTGATCAGTTATTCAAGCTGTCTGGTGGGAGTGGGTTCTTTTCTGTCTTCTCATCCGGGATATACGATGCAGGATGTATATGGAGAAGGGAATTCTGACGGACTGAATACCCGGAAGATCGCGCTGGCACAGTCTGATTATATTCCGGTCCGTTCTGCCATACGTACAGGTATCTCCGCCAAAACCTGCCTGTTTTATCAAAAAGGATACTGGTATTGGATTTCGACAGGTAATATGCTCAAGAAGTCAAAATTAGACGGCAGTGAGGAAACGACGGTATACGCACCGGCAGACGATAAACACATCGGCTGGGCAGAGGAATTTAACGAGATGATTTTTATTTCTCTGAACGATACTATTTACCGTATGGATTATAAAGGAAATCTGAAAGAACAGGTGCGGCAGGTGTCGGCAGCGGAATATAAGCATGAGGTATCCTCCTATTTCTGGCAGCTTGCCTATGTGGGTCGTTTTTACAGAAATTCAGACAGTACTATCGGTTATTACATTACAGACCTGACTGGAGCCAGGAGGGGAGCAGGGAGTATTTCTGTTGATTACGCCGGCAGACAATACGGCAGGCCGAAACTGTCGGAGCGTCGTCTGAAGATGCGCGCAGGCTATGAGCAGCAGCTATATGTTATGAGAACCACACCGGCGGGAGCCGGAAAGATCCGCTGGAAGAGTTCTAACACAAGTGTGGCGGAGGTTGATCAGTTTGGCTGTGTTACGGCGAAGAAGAAGGGAAACGCTGTCATAACGGCAACCATTGGAAATAAAAAGCTGAAGTGTACTGTGAAGGTAAGCGGCTATACTATCACATATAAAAAAGCGGGAATCAATTCTTCGGATAATGTGGCTACTGCTTCGGGGAAAAGAAAGATCGTGCTGAAAGAACCAGAGAAAGAAGGATTTGATTTTGAGGGATGGTATACCGATAAAACCTATGAAAATGAGGTGACCGTCATTAAAAAAGGAAATAGTCAAAATTATACTCTTTATGCAAAATGGGAAAAAGAAGAATAGATATGATCGGAGCTTTCAATGGCTCCGGTTTTTCTTTTATAGAAATTCTTTTACATCCCAAAGAGGATAAGGTATAATGGAAATACCAAAAATATTAAGAAACAATAATTTTTCATGCAGGAATTCTCGAAGGGGAGGAAAGGAGGACGGCATGGCAAAATGTGAACGGTGCGGCGCAACCTTTGATTATGAAGAAAGACAAGGTGTGTGTCCGAGATGTTGTTTTTATAACCGGAAGCCAGGAGCGGTTCAGCAGGATACAGAATGGATGAAACATTATAATATTGAAGATAATAGTTATCAGCTTCCTAAAAGCGAAGGTCTGGAAGAACTCTTTCCGGAAAAACATTCCAGATGGTCGAAGAAAAAGCACATAAACCGGAGAGAGAAAGAAATGTCAGAAAAGTCCCGCCGGAAAAGCATTGGCCATCGCTTGTCGGATTCCCGCCGGGACAGATGGAAAGGAGACGGCGCTGACCGGTCATATGGACGGGCAGAGAGAGACGGCAGAGCCCCGATTATCGGAAAAGTAGTCGCGTTCTGCGTGGTGGTCTGTATTGTGCTGATCGCTGTGACAGTGCTGCTGCGGATTGCTGATACACGGGGATGGAATTTTGGTCAGGGCGAAAACACAGAGGAATACAAGATGATGCAGGTTAAGAAGATCACCGCAGAGGAAGCGGCATCCGGCATCAATGTAGGAGATCTTACCTACTACGTGGGGGAGGCTAAGACACTATTCCAGGAAGGTGAACTGTCTGATCTTCCGGCAGGGGAGAAATGTATTGGGATATGGATGGAAAATAATCAGTCCACGCTGGATTACGATGGCTATGACTGGGAGAAACCTTATGCTTTTGATGGTACGAATTTCCGGGAGATGGTAGATGCAGACGCACTGGATGATGGATATCGGTTTACGGAGGAGGGAATAGAGACAGCGTCAGTTTATGGCGCCGGATATAAGGATATGTACGGTTATGGAATATTTTTTGTGGACGCCGATACCCAGTCGGTAATTCTGAGTTTGCCATGTCAAGTTGTGGATCCGGATCATACGGATGTGGCAGCATACTCTGAAGTTATTGATATTTCTATTTCATTAAACCAGTAAAGCGGGGGGAAAGAGAATGGAAAAAGAGAAAAAACGTAATCTGCCTGTGGTAAAATATATTATAATTATCATTGTGCTTGCCAATGTATTGATTTCTGTCGTGCCGACTCTGATAGATTCAGCAGGAGATTTGTTCGGAGAATCGGAAACTGAAAGTTATTCGGATCTGCGGATTATCAATGTCAGTTCTCAGGTGGTTCCTGATTTCCAGGGACGGACAGCCGGAGACGGGTATCAGATGTACCGGTTTGATCTGACAGTTGATAATCAGGGCAGTCAGCCGGAAAAAGTGGAATATTCTTCATTTTATCTGAACAGCAGCGATGGGGAGGTCTATATGCAGTATGAGAATACAGATTCCGCCTCAGCGGCTGACAAAGAAGATACAAGAATTCTTCCGGTCGGGAGATATGCGACAGTCACTCTTTATGCAGAGATCAGCAATGGAACCACCAGTATTGAGATCAGTAATTACAATACGCCGGATAGTGAAGAAGAGATCTTTATGTATATGCTGGCAGAAGGAACAGTCTGATGGAAAATAACGAGATAGAAAGGCGGTAATAGCAATGGAAGAAGTAAAAGCAGTCCCGAGAAGAGAGGAATGCGACCCGAAATACCAGTGGCATATCGAGGATTTATACGCCTCCGATGACCTCTGGCAGAAAGATTATGAACTTCTGGAAAAGAGCATCCCGGAGCTGGCATCCTATGAGGGAAGACTGGGAGAGAGCGTTCATACATTTCTGGAATATATGAATAAAAAGCAGGAGATCATGAAGCGTTTTGAAGCGGTTTACGTTTATGCCAATCAGAAGTATCATGAGGATACGGGAAACGCAGTCTACCAGAAGCTGACGGCGCAGGCGCAGATGCTTTCTCTGAAGCTGAGCAGCGTAACAGTATTTGAGGAACCGGAGCTGCTGGCTGTGGGAAAAGAAACCGTTGACGGCTGGTTTAAAGAGACAGAGGACATGGAACTGTACCGGAGATTCTTTTATGAACTGTTTCGTCAGCAAGAGCATGTGCTTTCAAAAGAGATGGAGGCGGTCCTTGCCGATGTGAGCGATATGTCCGAGGATATTTCAAACATTTTCTCCATGTTCAATAACGCGGATGTGAAGTTTCCATCTATCAAAGGAAAGGACGGGGAGGAGATTCCGGTGTCCCACGGGCGCTACAGTCTGCTCATGGAGAGCCGGGACCGGGATGTGAGAAAAGAAGCTTTTTCTTCTGTCTATTCTCAATACGGACAGTACAGAAATACTTTGGCTGCCACCTACAGCGCTAACCTGAAGAGCAGTGCCTTTTTTGCAAAAATGCGGCGCTATGATTCAGCGCTTGCCATGGCTCTTGACGGAGGCGAGATTCCTGTTTCTGTATATACACAGCTCATTGACACTGTACATGAGAATCTGCCTCTGATGTACCGCTATGTGGCGCTTCGCAAAAAAGCGCTGGGCGTGGATGAGCTTCACATGTATGACCTTTATGCGCCGATGGTGGATGAGGTCAGCATGAAGATTCCTTTTGAGGAAGCAAAGGAAATAGTCAAAAAAGGACTGGAGCCTCTGGGAGAAGAATATATTCAGGTGCTTTCTGAAGGTATGGACGGCGGCTGGATTGACGTCTATGAGAATCAGGGTAAGAGAAGCGGCGCTTATTCCTGGGGAGCCTACGGCTGCCATCCGTTCGTGCTCATGAACTATCAGGATAATCTTAACAATGTGTTTACCCTGGCTCATGAGATGGGACATTCCATGCATTCCTATTATTCCGATAAGAATCAGCCGTACCTTTACGCCGGCTATCGCATTTTTGTGGCGGAGGTGGCTTCCACCTGCAATGAGGCGCTGCTGATGGAATATCTTCTCAGGCATACGGAAGATAAGAAAGAAAAAGCTTACCTGATCAATTATTTTCTGGAACAGTTTAAAGGAACTCTCTACCGCCAGACTATGTTTGCGGAGTTTGAGAAGATCACCCATGAGATGGCGGGAAGAGGAGAACCGCTGACCGCGGAGATATTAAACGACATTTATTATAAACTCAATGAACAGTATTTTGGAGACGGCATCGTCATTGATAAGGAGATTGCCCTGGAATGGTCGAGAATTCCGCATTTTTACACGCCATTTTATGTATATCAGTATGCGACAGGATACTCCGCGGCTATCGCCATCAGCCGGAAGATCTTAAGCGGCGACGCGGCTGCCAGAGAAGGATATATGAAGTTCTTAAGCGGCGGCAGCTCCATGAATCCGATTGACCTGTTAAAGCTCTGCGGCGTGGATATGACCACACCGGAGCCGGTGCAGTCGGCACTCAGGCTGTTTGGCGAGCTGCTGGATGAGATGGAGGCGCTGCTGGCGTAGAGGCGGACAGAAGCGATACCGTTTGTGCCGGAGAAAAATCCGGTGGCAGAAAGAAAGGGGAAAACAATGTTTGAATTTTCATTGCTGAAAAGTCTGTTCTTTGAGATGGACAAATATAAAATGGAGGGGATCACCCAGACGAAAAAGGGAAAGTCTACCTACCGGGAGAAAGAAGTGCATTATGAAAATGTGCCGGAAATCACCACGATCACGGCGGAGGAAAGGATTCTTCCTTACGTGGACCGATATTATTTTTATGTCAACGACGAGCGGATGCCGGCGGATTTGAAACGACCGGAAGTAAAACAGGTCATTTATGAATTTTATAAAGAGCATTTTCCAAAATATCTGAAAGACGGAATACCGGAAGATCTGACGGACGTGAATATCCTGGACTGCTTTGAGGTGTTCAATATGCCGGATTACCGGCCGAAGCACGCGTTCCCGGGACTGGTAACCCTGGAGGACATCAGAAACGGAAATATCCACGATGAGGATAAACCGCGCCATTCCTTCCCGGGGCTGGAGCTTTTCTCCGGCAGAAAGCGGGAAGACGGAAAGCCGTCCATAGCCGATTATGAAGGATACACTGCCTTTGACGGAGACCGGGACAGCGCACAGAATAAGATTGACGAGATGAAAAAGCAGTTCGCCTCCCAGCTTGACAGCATGAATGTAGACGGGATGCTTGATGACATTTTAAAAGAGGAGGATCCGGAACATGTATCGTGAAGTATCGAAGCTGATTTTATATAGAAATCTGGGAGAAGACAGTATTCTGCGGAGGCTCTCTGAGATATTTAAACGCTTTGACAGCTGTCATTATCGCAGCGAGGAACTGATTACAGATATTTACAGAGAGGTAAAAGCAATTCTCGATCTGGCGACTACTTACGGTTTTGACAAGAATCTCTGGCACAATTATCTGACCTTTGTGCTGGTGACCAATGAGAATTCCTTCAGCCTTACCTGTGAAAAAGTGGGAGCCAATGACGGGACAGTCAATCATTTTGCACGGAATGATTTTCAGGCGTTTATGAACCTGTTCCATTATGATTTCCGTCCGATAGAAGAAACACTGGGTATCGACTGTTTCTCCACCCTGCTTGAATATAAGGCGGTTGTCAAGCAGGAGCGCATGTACAATAAAAATGTCAGCGAGAAGGTCAGAGCGCTCTCAGATGAGCTGGCCGCGGCAGAAAATGTGGAGCAGTTTTTTGATGCAGTGGTGACTTTCTACAAAAAATACGGCGTGGGAATGTTTGGGCTGAATAAAGCTTTCCGTATTGTGGAGAAGAATGGCGAACCGGATTTTGTGCCGATCAATAATCTGGATAAAGTGGTCCTTGATGATCTCACCGGATATGAGATTCAGAAAAAGAAACTCATTGATAATACGGAAGCTTTTGTCAATGGGAGAGAGGCGAATAATTGTCTGCTTTATGGAGATGCCGGAACAGGTAAATCCACCAGCATTAAAGCGATTTTAAATGAATACTATGACCGGGGTCTGCGAATGATAGAGATCTACAAACATCAATTTAAATATCTGTCCCAGGTTATCAGTCATGTGAAGAACCGCAACTATCGTTTTGTCATTTACATGGACGACCTGTCCTTCGAGGAATTTGAGATTGAGTACAAATATCTCAAGGCGGTTATCGAGGGCGGTATGGAGACAAGGCCGGACAATGTGCTCATCTACGCTACGTCCAACCGCCGTCACCTGATTCGGGAGACCTGGAACGACCGTTCTGACATGGATCAGGAACTGCACCGTTCCGATACCATGCAGGAGAAATTGTCTCTGGTATACCGGTTTGGAATTACCATCAACTTCTCCAAACCGTCCCAGAAGGAATACTTCGAGATTGTCCGCAATCTGGCGAAGAAATATCCGCAGATTACTCTGTCTGACGAAGAACTCTGCGCCCAGGCCAACAAATGGGAGCTGTCCCACGGGGGGACTTCCGGCAGGACCGCACAGCAGTTTATCAGTTATCTGGCTGGACAAATGTAAAGAAGAACAGAAATTACATTTTCGCACCACATTTTCATGGTAAAATGTTACAGAAAAGTTACAAAATCATCCAGAACTTGTGGAAACAAGGCTGGAATCAAAGAAAAGGAGGTATGTATGATGCGATTGCAATGGAAAAGCAGACTTTTTGTATTGCTGGCAGCAGGGGTTCTTGCCTGCGGCATGGCGGGTTATTCCGTGAAGGCGGCGGAAACGTCCGGCGGCACCGGTACGGAGACGACGACACCGGGGGATTCGGAAACTACGGAGAAGATTGATATTTCCGGAGATAATTTCAGTATTTCTTTTGTAGAAGATAAAGAATATACATATACTGGAAGCGCGATTACACCGGAGGTTGAAGTTGTTGAAACCATCACACCGGATAGTGGCGATGAAACACAGACGCCGGGAACAAATAACGGCCGGACCGGAGATACATCGGATACTACTAAAACATGGGTAAAAGATGTAAACTATACACTGACCTACGACAACAATATTAATGCAGGGACAGCGGAAAAACCTGCAACAGTGACAATTACCCCTAAGGATACTGAGAAATACACAGGGGAAGTAACGCTTACATTTGTCATCAACCCAAAAGACATCACCGACCTGCAGATGGAAGGCAAAGACAAGGTATACCGGGGCAGTCCGATTAATGCCGATGTAAATATGTATTATAATGATTTAAAGCTGGAGCGCGGCAAAGATTACCGGGTGAAAGATTATGTGAATAATGAAAATGTGGGAACGGCTTCCGCCACAGTAAAGGGCATCGGGAACTATACCGGAGAGAGAACGATGACTTTTGAGATATCTGCGAAGAATATTTACGACCTGCCGTACACACCGAACCTTTCGGATAAAACCTACACCTATACTGGAAAGACCCTGACTCCGAAAGTGGAATTTACCTTTACGGTTACCGGTAAACAGAATGCGGTGCTGGGAAAAAGGATACTGACGGAAGGTACGGATTATACGATCAGCTACGTGGATAACAAAAAGGTTGGCGTAGCGAACGTTATGGTCATCGGCAAAGGCAATTTCACAGGATCAAGGATCATGAGTTTCAAGATCCGCCCTCAGGAAACCAAGCTGAAAAAGCTTGTGAAGGGTAAGAAGCAGATCAAAGCGAAGTGGGCGGAAAAGGAAAAACAGGTTACCGGATATGTTGTTATGTGTTCCACAAAGAAAGATTTTTCTTCCAACGTGAAGAAGGTTAAGGTAAAAAAGGGAACAAAGAAATATACATTTAAGAATCTCAAATCAAAGAAAAAATATTTTGTGAGAGTGCGTACTTATAAGAAAGCGGCCGGCATGACATATTATTCAGAATGGTCCAACGTTTTGAAAATCAAGACCAGATAACTTGAAATGTTTTCAGAAATGAACAACCCCCGGTAAACGGAAATTTACCGGGGGTTAGCACTTAAAAAAGGAGGAAGCCCATATGCCTTAACCTATGGGCTTCAAAATATGAAAAAAATCTTTAGCCACAAGAAATAGAGGGATTTCTTTGTTGCTGACTGTAGTATAATAAAAAAGTATGTCCTGATTTTGAACTGTTTTTGAACAAAGTGTGAAATAAATCGAAATATTTGGATATAAGGAGGGTGTTATGGGAGTTGTCATAGGGAGAATGGACAGTCAGGTGGAAAAAATCTTTTTGGGAAACAATTTAACAAGAAGTACAAAAAATTATGATAAACTTCTTCAGGATGAAAATCTGTCAGAAGAAGAGCGGAAGCGGATTCTGGCGGCGCAGAGAAAGAAAGAAGAAGATGATATCATTTTATAGGAGGGCATAATGAAAGTATCAGTAGCCATGGCCTACTATAATGGCGGAGAATATATACAGGAACAGCTCACGTCCATTTTGGAACAGCTGGGAAGCGGGGATGAGGTCATCGTGTCGGTGGACGCGGCATCGGACGGTTCCGGGGAGCTGCTGGAACGTTGGGCGCAGGATGATTCCCGGATTCATCTTCTGGCAGGACCGGCGCAGGGGGTGGTGAAGAATTTTGAAAATGCAATTGCACATTGTGACGGTGATATTATTTTTCTTTCCGATCAGGATGACATCTGGAAAGAAGGCAAAGTGGAAAAGGTCATAAAGGCTTTCCGGCGGTCCGGTGCAGATGCGATTCTTCATAATGCGGAGATTGTGGATGAGAAGGGGAGGATGACAGATCAAAAAACAATGTTTGAGATGCGCGGAAGCCGGAGCGGTATTTTGAAAAATCTCGTTAAAAACAGTTACGTGGGATGTTGTCTGGCTTTTCGAAAGGAACTGATTCCCGTGCTTCTTCCCATACCGGAGAAAATGTATATGCATGATTACTGGATTGGAACGGCAGCAGAACTTTGCGGAGGCGTGGGACTGCTGAGAGAACCATTGATCGGATACCGGAGGCACGGAGGCAACGTCACGGAGCTCCGTCATGGAAGTCTCTTGTTTATGATAAAAAAACGAATGAATATACTTTGGTGCCTGCTTCTTTTAAAAAAGAGAGTGAAAAAATATTTTGAGCCGCAAAATTCAGAAACTGATTCATGAAAGAAGACATCGTAAGGAGACAAACATGGAAATCAAAAAGAAATATCTTTTATTACTGTCCTTCTGTATCCCTCTGGCGGTAATGATCGCCTGTGTGGCGATTTTTCAGGTGGAGCCTTTTGGAAATAACTCTTTTCTGATCATTGACGGTCTGCATCAATACATGCCGTTCTTTTCGATACTGTATGATAAGCTGCAGGAAGGAGGAAGTCTGTTTTACAGCTTCCGGGCAGGGCTGGGGATCAATTTTTTGTCCCTGTTTTCCTATTATCTGTCCAGCCCGCTGAATTTTTTTATTTTGCTTTTTGATAAGACGCAGTTAAATATGGCGGTCAGTCTGTTGATCGTGTTGAAAATTGCACTGTCCGGGCTGACGGCAGGCATTTATTTTTCATCCAAAACGAAAAAGCCTGGAGTTACGGTACTGGTCTGCTCTGCTGCCTATGCGCTGAACAGTTATATGGTGGGCTACTGCTGGAATGTGATGTGGCTGGATGCGGTAATGATTTTTCCGATTGTAATATTGGGAATTGAGCGTCTTATTGATAAGAAAGATGGAAGACTGTATGGAGCGGCATTATTTTATGCGCTGTACTGTAATTACTATATTGCATTTATGATATGCATTTTTGCCGTGATCTGGTATCTCTTTTATTCTTTCCGAAGTGTCCGGCAGTTCTTTTTCCGGGGAATTGCTTTTGCCTTTTATTCACTGCTGTCAGCGGGGATGGCGGCGATTCTGCTGATTCCGGCATACCTCGGTATCCGGCAGACAGCGTCAGGTACGGATATGGGGCTTCCGGAGCATGCCTGGCAGACAGGATTTGCTGACTTGCTCACCAGGCAATTTGATATGGCACATCCCGTAAGTCATGATAATTTTGATGGAAATGCTAATTTGTACATCGGCATGTTTGCTGTTTTTGCCGTGGTTCTTTATCTTTTTAACCGGGAAATCCGTCTGCTGGATAAATTGAAAAAGGGACTGCTGCTGGTGTTATTCTATCTGAGTTTCAGTGAGGATATTCTCAACTTTATCTGGCATGGTTTTCACAATCAATACGGCATCCCTAACCGATTTTCATTTTTGTTCGGTTTTGTGCTGCTTTGCATGCTCTTTGAGGTAATGGAGCACAGGGATTGTATAAAAAACTGGCAGGTGGTCCTCAGCTGTCTCGTGGGTGTGGGGCTGCTTTTCGTCAGCAGGAAATGGGCGGAATCCCCGCTGGATGACGGCATATACGGCGCAGCGGGAATGCTGATGCTGCTTTACGGCCTCATTCTGTTTGTGATGAGCTTTGACAAAAGACACAGGAAATGGCATGTGACGGCCTTTAGTGCAGTAGCTGTAGCGGAGCTGTGTGTGACGGCAGTGCTGGGGTTTGATTATATCGGACAGATCAGCGTACCTAAGTTTTTTTCCGGTACGGAAGATATGGAAGAGGCAGTGGACGCTCTGGATGATGGTACTTTTTACAGAAGCGAACTGGCAGATGCTAAAATGGTCAATGAAAATGCATGGTATCGGCTCAATGCAGTGGGGCTGTTCGGATCCACCGCTGCCGACGGTATGGTGAAAATCATGGATTCTCTTGGATTTTATACAGGAGCCAATGAATATCTGTATCAGGGAGGGACGCCGGTGACCAATCTGCTGCTGAATGTGCGGTACATTTACTATCATCCGGAAGATCAGATGAATACAGATTTTGCTTACAAAGATACTTTTGGAGATTTTGACGTATATGAAAATACGACCCGGGGAATGTCCATAGGGTATATGATAAATAATGATATTGACAACTGGTTTTATGAGAGCGCCTACCCGTTCAGGGTGCAGAATGAGCTCTGTGCCTACGGCTGGGGGATTTACGATATTTTTGAAGGGCTGGAGATTCCGGATCCTGCGGTCAATGGCTGTACGGCATCCAGGACCAACGATGGGGAATATTATTTTGAATATGAAGAATCATTCGAAGATAATATGGTCTTCAGTATTCCTGTTGAGAAGGATATGGATGATCTGTACATTTTTTATGACGGTACACAGGTGGAAAATGCGGAGATTTCCATCAACGGCAGCGTTGTAAAGCAGGGAGACCTTGATAGTTATATGCTGCCAGTGGGTCAGGTGGAAGAAGGCAGCGTTGTGACGGTAAAGTTTGAGCTGAAAGGCGAGACGCCAACGGGATATGTCCGGCTGTCCGCGGCAGATTTTAATGCCACATTGTATGAAAGTCTGGTAAAAATCATGACTTCCAGGGCTTTTCAGATAGACGAAATGACCGACCGGTATATTTCCGGAACGGTCAGTGCGGGAGAAAATCAGAAACTGTTTTTGTCGGTTCCGTATGATGACGGATGGGAAGTGCTGGTGGATGGCAAACCGGCGGATACGGAGAAGATCGGCAGCGCGTTTCTGGCAGTTTCCCTGACGCCGGGCGAACATCATATATCGCTGACATTCACGCCGTCCGGATTTTCGGCAGGATGGAAAATATCTCTGCTCTGTTTTGGTATTTATATTCTCATATGTATCTGTGCTCCTGTAATCCGCAGAAAGAGACAGGAATGGGAACTGCGAAAAAATGAAGAAATACCTACAGATGATGAGCTTGCCAATCTGTGATACAATCGGACAAACGGAGACGGGATATTTTAGTAGGAGGTTTTAGTATGAAGAGAAAAATAATGAGAATATCAGCCCTGGCTATGGCAGGGATCATGCTGTGCCAGATGCCGGTTCTGGCGGATGGAGTTGATCAGCCGTACCTTTCGCTGGGAGCAGATTTGAATAAACAGGAACGCCAGACAGTTCTTCGGCTTCTGGGAGTAAATGAGTCAGAGCTTGACAACTATACAGTAGTGCAGATTACAAATGCGGATGAACACGAGTATCTGGATGATTATCTCAGCGCATCGGTCATCGGAAGCCGGGCTCTTTCTTCGGTTCTCATTGAGAAGACGGGGGAAGGGAGCGGAATCAATGTCACTACCAAAAACATCACCTACTGTACGGAAGGAATGTACGAAAACGCATTGTCCACGGCGGGTATCGCTGACGCCGACGTGGTAGTTGCCGGACCGTTCAATATTACGGGAACGGCGGCACTGGTAGGAGCTATGACTGCTTATGAGGATATGACAGGAGAAAATATTACGGAGGAAAGTAAGGATGCGGCTACCAACGAACTGGTAGTCACCAGTGAACTGGCTTCCGCATTGGATGATTCACAGAAAGCGGAGCAATTTCTGGCACTTGTAAAAGAGGAAGTCGTTTCCGCTGACATCAGCAGTGTGGAAGATATCACACAGGTTGTGCAGGACTGCGAGGAACAGCTGCAGATTGAGCTGACTGAAGAGCAGCGTCAGCAGATTGCCGAGCTGATGGAGAAGATCAGCAATCTGGATTTAAATGTGGATAAGCTGCGTGAGCAGGCTGCCAACATTTATGACGAGCTCAGCAAGTTGAATCTCAATACAGAAGGAATCTGGCAGACTATCAAAGATTTCTTCTCAAGGATTCTCAGTTTCTTTGGAATCGGACAGGACAGTTCCGCTCCGGAGGCCACCACAGAGTAAGACGATGAGAATATGAAACGTTTTTACAGAAAACGCAGCAGATTTACTCCATAGGCAAGAAGTACGCCGGGGATTCCGAGAAAGGCAGACAGCCCGAAAGTGATCAGGTTGATGCCCAGATGAGTGGCGATTCCTCTGGCGATGCAGAAAGAATTAAACAGATAAATGTAAGACAGGCCCGCAGCGCCTCTTCCCAAAAAGGAGAGAAGCGCCGCGGGTCTTTTTCTGATGTAGGAAATCAGGTAAATTGTCAGAGCGGCTGTGGATAATAGAATAATAATCTGATTCTGATTCATGAAAAAGGTCCTGCTCATTATTTGTACATACTATGCGGAGAAGAAATAATTATTCTCTCAGCAATCTTTGAAAATGTAAAAATTTAGAAAAAATGTAAAATACTAATAGACAAGAAATGATATTTATGGTATAGTGTGGATGGGATAACAAAGAATAATGGAGGAAAGGAGAAGGAGGCAGCTTATGTTTACTATGATAATCGGAGAGGAAGGGGAATATGGATGCCGTCTGAGAAAATATCTGGAAACACACTGGACAGGTTCCCTCCGGCTGCACAGTTTTACCAGGCCGGAGACTCTCCGGGCATCAGAGGAGAAAGCGGATTGTTACCTGCTGGATGAACATTTTTTTCATTGTATGCAGGAGGAACTGCCGCCCTATATTGCAGACAGATGCATTCTTCTTACCAATGAGGAGAGAGAAGGGAGCTTTTGCAGGTATCATCCTCCGGAAGAATTGATTCAGATGATTGAAGAAAGACAGAATGGCGCCGCCGGAGATTCCCGAGGAGGGGGAATCAACTGCACGGTGACGGCGCTGTATTCACCGGTGTTTGAACCGGAGCTGGACAAGATCGCATCTGCCGGAATGAAGCAGGGAGATCTGTATCTGGGGATGGAAGATGTCGGAAGCCTGACCAGCGGAGGAGGAAACATGGGTGATTTATGTTATTTTATCGGATTGAAGAACAGAGAGATAGCCGGCCGTGTGAAGGAGACGGCAAGAGAAGCGGACGGTATCTGGTATGTGGATTCTCCGGATCTGAGTCTGGATCTGCTGGAATTGACGCCGGAGGAGTATCAGTGGTTTTTCCAATGCCTGAAGGACAGTGGAGAATATGGAGATATTTATGTGGGACTTGGCAGCGGAATTTTTACACAGATTTCCCTGAATATGCTGTTTGACCGGTTTGTCCTCATTGATTCCAGAAACAATGAGCGGCAGCATGCCTGCTGTGGTTTTTTGGAACAGGCACTGCAGTCTGAGAGCCGACGTTTTCAGGGTGTATATGAGAGGAAATACCGGGAGGATCTGTTGGATGCAGCCGTTCAGTAAGCAGAAGCTTCGCCGGGAGGTGCTGGAAAGACTTAACGGCAGTATCCGGACAACAGATGAAGACATTTATCATGCCATTGATCAGACTATTCTTCAGGAGGGACATAGTCAGTACGGAACACTTCTGGAAAAAAGGGAACTGCGGGAGCAGCTTTTTCATTCCATACGGGGTTACGATGTTCTTGAAGAATATCTGCGGGATGATACAGTGACCGAGATCATGGTTATCGGAGCTTCGAAGATTTTTGTGGAACAGGATGGAATCCTTAAGAAGACAGACAGGAGTTTTTGCTCAGAAGAGGATGTATATCGTCTTATTGATCAGATGACGGCTCCGCTGAACCGCCTGGTTAATGAATCGGTGCCTATGGTGGACGGAAGACTTCCCGATGGTTCCCGGGTGCATGTCGTGCTGCCGCCGGTTTCCCTGGAAGGACCGGTGATAACCATCCGGAAGTTTAAAAAAGGAGGCATGACCATGAAGCATTTGATGGACTGCGGGGAGTTTCCTCCGGAACTGGCGGCAGTGCTCGCCTGTTTGGTGAGAGGAAGATACAGTATTCTAATCAGCGGCGCAACTAATTCGGGGAAGTCTTCCCTGCTGAACGCGCTGGCTGAATATCTTCTGCCTGATGAACGGATTATCACCATCGAAGATTCTGCGGAGCTGCAGTTTTATCATGTGGATAATCTGGTGCGGCTGGAGACCCGCAATGCCAATATGGAAGGGGCCAACGCTATTACAATGAACGATCTGATCAAGGCGAGTCTCCGCATGCGTCCAACCCGGATCATCGTAGGTGAGGTTAGAGGAGAGGAAGCCGGTGCCCTTCTCAATGCCGCTTCCACCGGACACAGTGGATTATCTACGATACATGGCAGCTCCTGCAGAAACGCACTCCGCCGTCTGGAGACGATGGTTCTTATGGGTATGGACATTCCTCTGCGGGCTGTACAGGGGCTCATAGCTTCGGCTATGGATATTCTGATTCATCTGGGGCGTCTGTCCACAGGGCAGCGAAAGATTCTGGAGATGTATGAACTACTTGATTTTGATGGGAAGGAATATCAGTTGAATCCCCTGTTCCTTTATGAAAGAGGGGAAAGATATGAAGAAGGGAGGCTTGTGGCAAAGGGCAGGCTGGCCCGGGTGGAACGGTTAAAAGATTACGGACAGATGCAGGCATATCTGCAGGCCATGGAGGTGTTTGATGCGGGATATGATATACAGTGAGCGCTGGAAAGAGTTATTTTTTTCCGTTATGGCGGGAGAAGGTATCATCATTTTGCTGGCGGTGATCGGTTATGACAGTTTTATCTGGATACTGCCGCTGCAGATTCTTCTGCTTCCGGTACATAAAGTGCTGAAAGGTAAGAGGAGGAAGCGCCGGAAGCTGCAGCATATCGCAGGATTTCGGGAAGTACTGCAGTCGCTGATGACTTCCCTGCAGGCGGGATATTCCCTGGAGAATGCATGCCGGACTTCTCTGCGTGAGATTTCGGATTTGTATCGTTCCGGGAATCATCCGACAGTTGAGCAGCTGCAGCGGATTGTCAGAGGAATTGAGCTTAACCGTCCGGTGGAACAGATGTTTATGGAGTACGCGCAGGAATCGCAGACAGAAGAGATTTATGAGTTCGCTGTCGTACTGCACATAGCAAAGAGCACCGGAGGCAACGTGGTAGATATTCTGAAGAATTCTATGGAACATCTCCAGAATAAGATGGAAGTGGCGGAAGAACTTCAGGTCAGTCTCAGCGGACGTATCTTTGAGAAGAATATCATGCTCTTCATGCCGTTTGGAGTTCTGCTGTATCTGCGCCTGGCCAATCCGGGATATGTAGATAGTCTTTACAGTATCCCGGTGGGGAATCTGCTTATGACATCCGTAATTGCAGGTACGGTGCTGTGTTATTTCTGGACGGAGAAGATCATGGCAGTGGAACTGTGACATCCCGGGTCAGCAGTCCGGAAAAGTATGGCAGACAGAAATAAAAAAAGCAGAAGGATTGTGAGGAAGCCTGCGGAGGTCATGTTTATAAAAGTTCCTTTTTCTATACGGCGGCGTTTGACTGACGCTGTGAAAAGAAGAATAGAGGGGCAGTACGCGGAGACGGAAGAGCAGACGGAACGGAGAGCAGAAGAGTTTCTCATCGGAGAAGGGATGCTGATTTTCTGGGGAATGGCTCTGCTTACGGTGCTGCTTGGCAGTCTGCTGGTTTATCATCTTATGGAGCCGGGGACTCTGATTTTTGAGAGAAACGGTTTTGGGGAAGGGGACAAGGAGATTTCCGTTATACTGAATAAAGAAAAACAACAGAAAGAATATTCCCTGACTCTGGGAGAACAGAAATTGTCGCGCAAAGAAGAAAAAGTGCTGAGGAAAGACTTTTTTCATGAGCTGGCAGTGCAGATGGCCGGAGCGAATGATTCCTTACAGCAGGTCAATCAAAAGCTCTGTTTTGAGGAAGAACTGCCAGGCTGGCCATTTTATATCTCGTATGAGCCCCAGAACACCGAGTATCTGCATATTGACGGCAGTCTGGGAGAGAAAAGCCGTTCCCTGAGGGGGCAGGAGAAATTAAGTACCAGAGTGGCGGTTACGGCGGAATATGATATGTATGTTTGGCGCAAGGAGTATAAAGTACAGTTTAAAGCGCAGGAGAAAGCGCAGAAGGCGACTCCTTTTTCAAAAGCGATGGAAGTTCTGAGAAGAACCGAAAAAGAAACAAGAGGGGAGAAAACTTATACTGTGCCGTCACTCTCCGATGGAGTCAGTGCCGGAAGAAAGCAGAGGATATCTCCGGCCGCCCTGCTGCTGTTTGGTATGGCAATTCTTTTGTTGCTGTTGCTGCGCAATGTGTCAGAGCTGAAAAACGGGGAAAAGCTGTGCAGAAAGGAAACTCTTCGGGATTTTCCGGTGATTGTTCATCTGCTGGCGCTGTATATGGGAGCTGGCCTTTCCTTCCCGTCGGCGGTGCATAGAATCAGTGTGGATTATATGTCCCGTACAGATAGAAAAAGAACCTATGCCTTTGAGGAGATCCTTCATATGGATACCTGTATGAAACTGGGGGAAGGGCAGCAGGAAGCATGTATGCAGTGGGGGAAAAGATTTAAAGAACCGGCCTATCAAAAGCTTTCCCTGACGCTGCTGCAGGTGATGGCAAAGGGAACGAAAGAAGGAAGAACATTAATGAGCCATATGGAACAGGAAGCGTTTCGCCAGAGGATGGATCAGGCAAAGAAAGAGGGGGAGGAGGCTTCTACGAAGCTTTTATTTCCCATGATAGTACTTCTTGGAATGGTCATGCTGCTTGTGATGTTTCCGGCCATTGTACGTTTCCGGGGATTCTGACAGCAGCACCACAGAAATGATAAAAACAATATGAGTGCAGGAAATGGAATAAAACGACATGACAGGAGCATAAAAACGTCAAAAACAGTGGGAGGGATTGTTATGGCAGCTTTGAAAAATGCATGTATCTGTTTCAGAAATCGTCTTCGCAGAGCATTGACAGCGGAAGACGGAATGGGCGTTGTTGAAGTGATCTTGATTATAGTTGTGCTGATCGGTCTTGTTATCATCTTCCAGACAAATATTAAAAGCGTGGTATCCACGATTTTTTCCACCATTGAAACCAATGCGGGAAAGATACGCTGATGCTCAGACAGGAAGAAGGACAGATTACCGTTTTTCTCTCGTTAATATTTTTTGTACTGCTTGGTCTGACTTTATGTGTGCTTGAAGGTATGTACAGTTTCATGGAATCTTCTCTGGCGGAAGATTCCATGAGAAGTGCGGGAAATTATGTCCTTGCTAATTATAACAGGAATCTTTTTGACAGATATCATATCTTTTTTCTGGATCCTAGAGAGCGGGGATTAATAGAAAGTGATGGAAAGAAGTATCTGTCGATGTGTCCTGGAAAAGAGAGTTTTTTCCGCTATTCCTGTGACAGTCTGGAAGTGACGGAAGAGAAAACGGCTGTGGATGAGGATGGGTTGTATCTGAAACATCAGATTCGTGAGTGGATGAAATACCGGGAGGTTACAAAGGCAGGGGAAGAACTCAAAAAGCTTTTTTCTTCCGCTTCTGATACCGGAACGGGGACGTCCCTGGCCCGGGCAGACATGGATAAGGCGGAGGCGGCCATTGAGGAATCGGAAAAGGCAAAAACAAGTGATACGGCGAATGCGGGCGATTCGGACGGTAACAATTCTTCCGGAAAGTCCGGAGAAAGCGGCGGCAGCCAGAATGTGCAGACAGGAGGAAAGACCGGAGTAAAGTGGGAAGAATTAAAAAGTCTTTTAACAAATATTACCCAGGCGGGAATCCTTGTATATGCGGCGGATGATGTGGGAGCAATATCAAAGCTCTCGATTTCCACAGACGGCCTTCCTTCCGGTCTGCAGTCGGCTGAAAATGATATGGTAGATTATTTTACGGGCGTTTTATCTTTTCTGAAAGTAGATGAGTGGAAGAAGATGCTGGGAGAGATACGGATGGACGAGTGGAACGGAACTGCTCTGACCGATGAATTTTATCTTTTGGAATATATAGAGGAAAACTTCAGAAACTACATGGATGACAATGGAAACGGGACGGCGCAGGGCAGCAGGATGGCGGAGGGAAAAAGAATCGATTCAGGAAATGCACTGTTGTATGAGGTGGAGTATCTGATTGCGGGAAAGGAATCGGATATGGATAATTTAAAGACGGTCGCAGACCGGATACTCTGTTTTCGCTTTTTGTCCAATTATATTTATCTCTCTCAGGATGCAAGATGGAAAACTGTGTCTGGCAGTGCAGCGGCCGCATTGACTGGGATACTTGGATTTCCACAGGCCCGGAAGGCGGTGCAGGTACTTCTCACTGCCGCCGTTACGTTTGGTGAATCTATGCTGGATATTCATGCGCTCCTGGCGGGAGACGAGGTTCCCATAATAAAAGATGCATCTACCTGGAATCTGACCCTGGAAAATGCGGCCACGCTTCTGCGCAATAAGGGGCCGGTTAAGCAGGGCAGAGTGAATGCGGATTATGCGGACTATCTGAAATTGCTGCTGTCGGCCAGAATGCAGAGAAATCGTATTTTGTTTCGTATGATGGATATTATGCAGCTGAATACGGCTCTGGAGGAACCGGGGTTCCTTATGAAAGAGTGTTTGTTCGCATTTCGATGGGAGTCTGAATTTTCCTGTGGAGGATGGTTCGACTTTTTTCCAGGTACCGGACAAAACAGTCCGGGAGGTTTCACAGTAAAGCTGGATCGGCTGAACAGCTATTGAGAGTGTGAAGGTTTTATTCAGGAGGAGGTGAAACGGGGTGTTCCTGATAAGATACGGCAAAAGCAATACCCGCCATGCGGTACTTATTATAAATAAAATAATAATTTTTTTTATGCGGTCTCTCCAAGCGCAAGTCGAGGCATGGCTGCAAAAGAGAAAGGGAGCACTCCGTTTTGTCTCCTGTGAAGGTACCGCCACAGTGGAAACCGCGCTGGCACTGCCATTATTCCTGTGCGCCGCTGTTGGACTGCTCATGCTGGGTAATCTTCTTCTTACAGAAGCTAAAATTCAGTACGCTCTGTCAAGAACAGCAGATATGTATGCAGTTAAAATGGCTCTGGATAATGTGGCGTCGAACCGGAATGATGATCTGACGGATGCACGGACGAAAAAAACAAGTATGCAAGATACCGCAGAGGATGCGGCGGATATGCTGCTGACGAACGCCGGTCTGCATATGATCTTTACTTCTGTGTATGAGGATACTTTGTCAGATGACACTTCTATATATGGAGGAAGAGCCGGTATAATTTTATCTGCGTCCCTGCTGGGAGAAGAGGAAACGGCTGTCAGGGTGCGCGCGTCTTATCGTCTCAAAATAGAAATTCCCTTTTTGGGAGAATATGCTTTTCCTGGGAAGGCGGAAGCAGTACAGCGTGTCTTCAGCGGGTATGTGGAACACGGCGGCGAGGCAGGAGGAAACAATGGAGGGGACGTGGTGTATGTGACAGAACATGGGAGCGTATATCATACCAGTTTATCCTGCAGCCATATCTGTCTTCGCATAGACGGAGACAGCGTAAAAAAAATATTGCAGGAAGATAAATATCAGGCGTGTGATAAATGTATGGATAATGGAAAAATTCCTTCTGTTCTTTATGTGACCAGATACGGAGATAAATATCACTCTTCCCTGGGCTGCAGCGGTTTAAAGAGAACAGTAAAAGCAATTCCCAGAGATGAAGCGGAGGGAATGAGGATGTGCAGCCGATGTGCGGCGGGGCAGAAATGAGAAAAGGAATTTGGAAAGGAAGCAGAGCGTTATGCGGGAAAGATTATTAAGGGAACAGGAGGGAATGATGACAGTGGAAGCGGCTGTGATTGTTCCCGCTGTATCCTTTATCCTGGTGGGAGTTGTTTTTTTCTTTCTCTTTTTTCTGGATATATCGGTGGCTAAAAGTGAGGCAATGCGTATCGCAAGTGAAACTGCGGCGGCCTGGAAATCAGATGGAAGCCTGATAACCGGTGTATATGATGAGAAGAAACTGTTGTCGAGGGATGTGTATTTTTTGGTGTCAGGAAACCGGAGTGAAATGGAAGGAAAGGCACAAAAGAGAATGGCTTCCAGAATGGATGAACGACTTCTGGTCAGCAAACGGAAAGAAAATTCAGTGACTGTCCGCATGAACCAGGTAAAGGTGGAAGCAGAGCTATGCTTTCGATGGCCCCTTCCCGGTGTGGAAAAGCTGATGGGAGAATTGTTGTCTTTTTCCTGTACGGTAGAATCTCCGTTGGATAATTGGGAAGAACAATTGAGATTGGGGGCGAGTTTGAAATGGAAATAGAAAAAGAAGGACTCCATACATACAGGGTGTCAGATTCTGTGCAAAATGAGTATTTCCTTTCAGTTGAATATCACACAATCCGATACAATCATCCGGATACTTTACTGCCTGTTCTGCTTCGGGAACAGGATGGAATGATAAAGCTGTTGTATGAACTGTCTGATACCAAAAGTCTGGAAGAAATTTCCGAAGAAAATAATTCTCATGGAAATAATTTTTCAAAAGTGGATTGCAGGATGCTGCTGCAAAGTCTGCGTCAGCTTTTAAAGGATCTGGATGAACTCCTGCTGGCCCCGGAACATATCAATTTTTCGCCGGGATGCATTTACAGAACAGGAGAAAACGGATTTCGGTGGATGTACTGCCCGGATGAGAGACATGATTTGGAGAAGGAAGTACAGCAGTTTTTTTCCTGGATGCTGTCTGAGATCAATTATGGGGATTCAGAAGCAGTACGTTATATTTATCATATTTATTGGATGATACGAAACAAAAAGTTTTCAGAGAAACTGATCGAAGACTGCCTGAATTATGAGGAAGATGTTCCGCGAAGCACTCCTTATGAGAGTTTCTTTGCAGAAGAAATTGCACAAAAAAGCAAGAAAGATGAGAGCGGCCCATCGGAAAAAGAACGGACGATGAATCCAGGAAAAAACATAAATCCAGAAAAAAGAATGAATCCGGAAAAAAACATAAATCCGGAAAAAAGAATGAATCCGGGAAAAAGGGAGACGAAAGGGAAAAGATTGCCGTTTATCGTGGAAATTATTATGGGAGTTTCAGCTGCGGCTTCTGCCATAATGGTGACAGCTTTGGGAATTTATTTGATGCGGAGCGGCAATGTGCCGCTGTATGACCGCTACTGGATAGCCGGCGTTCTGCTGGCTGTGCTTTTGGTTGAGGGAACTTATCAGATACACTGCCGGAGAAAAGCGGCAGTCCCGGATCGTGGAGAACAGATCGCAGAAACAGCTCTTTTTTTTCAGGAGGGAGAAGGAGACGAGGACACTGTACGGCTGGATATGGGAATGAAGAGAAAACAGCCGGTTTTAAAGGAGGAAGCCACCGGAGAGTTAATACCCGTTCAGAGTTATCCTTTTTATATAGGCAATGACAAGGGGCTGAATCAGCTGACTATTTATGACAATACGGTAAGCAGGAAGCATGCCGTTATTGAGCGGGGGGATATGGCGGGCATCTATATTTTAAAGGATCTGCAGTCGACCAATGGAACATGGGTGAATCATACGAGAATAGAAAATGATCAGGTACAGTTAAAAGACGGAGATGTACTCCGGTTTGCCGGGCATACATACCGTTTTGAAATTACAGATGGCTTTGTGTAGAACAGTTTATATGTAAAAAACAGGTCGTGGAAAGTTCTGCGGCAGGTCTACTGATTTTGCGGTTGCTTTTTTGTAAAATCCTATTATAATCATTTCCAAGATACTTTACTGTATTAGAAAACGAAATATGTTAAAATGCAGAGAGAAATATGCCGGAAGTGGAGGTAATATGGATTTTATAAATGAACTGCAGAGATTTCTGAACCGGCAGGGATTCGTAAGAGTCAAGGCCGATGGAGGTCTGCTGTGGATGAAGGAAAAGGAAACAAGGATAGAATTGATAGAGATTATACCGGAGAGGCTGCCCGGGCAGAACAGGCTGCCGGTCGCCCGGCAGGAAGAGCGGATCGGACGGCTGGAGAACCAGATCATGATTCGTCTGGGGAAGAAAACAGAAAGACTTACGCTGATGCTGTTTAGGGGAATGCCGGAAGGAAGAACGGTGGAAGAAATAATGCCGTATCCAAATATCTGGTGTCTGGATATGAGCGGCGGACGACTGTTTATATATGAGCATCAGAGAGGAGATTTTTATGGTATGAAAGATCGCCTGGAGCAATTTCTTGGCGATTATCGGAGGGCGGAACAAACTGCAGATAAAAATGAGCTGCGCCGGATGTTCCGGCCGGTCAATACAGTCCTGGTTGGCATAAATATTATGGTATTTCTTGTTTTGAGCCTTATGGGTAATGTGATGGACGCCGTTTTTATGGCGGATCATGGCGCTATGGTGTGGGATGCCGTGGTTGAACAGGGCGAATATTACCGGCTGTTCACCTCAACATTCATGCATTTTGGTGTTGAACATCTCGTTCAGAATATGCTCATTCTGCTCTTGATTGGTCCGAGACTGGAGAGAATCCTCGGAGGAGGAAAATACCTGGCGGTATATCTGGGATCAGGGATCGCCGCATCGTTAACCTCGTTGTTTGTCACACTGGCAAGAGATCCATACACTGTGTCAGCAGGCGCATCCGGAGCAATTTTTGGCGTTATGGGAGGACTGCTGTTTTTAATCATCAAGGATGTTGTACAAAAGAAAAGAAAACGGATGGAAGAGATTGGCCTAAGCGGTATGATATTTGTTATTGTTTCGGCATTGTCGTATGGTTTTACGACAACGGGGGTCGACAATGCAGCTCATGTGGGAGGTCTTGTGTGTGGATTCGTATTAACTGGAATATTGTCAATTCGGAAATGATTTCGTCAGAACTTAGTAAGTTTTCAAACACACAACGGTCACAACTTTTCTTTATACTATGACTCGTAAGATTAATTCTTATAAAAATCCTCTCCCCTCATAATGGATTTTGGCAGGCTGCTTCGGCAGCCTGTCATTTTTTAGGAGTTCTGCCAGACAGAACTCTTTTTATATAAAAAAATCCCGACAGAGAAAAAATTCTCCGCCGGGATATATTTTTGGCAAAATCAGTCTCCGAAGGAGATACCGAGAGTTTTTGCCTGTTTTACGATCTGATCATCCGGAGAAACGTATTTCAGTTTACCGGCTGTTTCTTTCAATGGGATAGAGGAAACTTCATAACCTTTCATGATTACCATTTTGCCGTAATCTTCGTTATGGATGAGTTCGGCAGCAGCAGCACCCAGACGGCTGGAGATAACGCGGTCGAAAGGAACCGGGCTTCCGCCTCTCTGAGTATGTCCAGGAATAGTCACACGTACTTCCTGGCCGGTTGCTTCCTCGATCTGTGCGGCCAGCTCATAACCTACAGTGGAGTGCTGACGGTTAGCCAGTTTCTCTTTGTACTGTTTTTTGGATAACTTGGCATCCTCTTTGGAGATGGCGCCTTCTGCCACCGCAAGGATGGTGAAACCTTTACCCTGCTCGGAACGACGTTTGATGGCTTCGATGACATGATTCAGGTTGTATGGAATCTCCGGAATCAGAATAACGTCAGCGCCTCCGGCAATACCGGCATGTAAAGTTACCCAGCCAACTTTGTGTCCCATGAGCTCAACAATAAATACACGGTCATGGGAAGCGGCAGTGGTATGAATACAGTCGATGGCGTTGGTTGCGATATCAACGGCACTCTGGAAACCAAAAGTCATATCAGTTCCCCACAGATCATTGTCGATGGTTTTTGGAAGGGATACAACATTTAAGCCCTCTTCACTTAACATATTGGCGGATTTCTGGCTTCCGTTTCCGCCGAGGACTACCAGACAGTCGAGATCAAGATATTTATAAGTGGATTTCATGGCTTCCACTTTGTCCACACCGTTTTCATCAGGAACGCGCATTAATTTAAATGGCTGTCTGGAAGTTCCGAGGATAGTTCCGCCCCGTGTCAGGATTCCTGAGAAATCTTTGGAAGTCAGACGTTTATAATTACCGTAGATTAACCCTTTATAACCGTCTTCAAAGCCGTAAAATTCTACGTTGCCTTCCAGGTGAATCAGTCCTTTTACAACACCACGCATGGTGGCATTTAAGCTCTGACAGTCTCCCCCGCTTGTTAACATACCAATTCTCTTCATTGTACCATTTCCTTTCTTTTCATCTGAGTAATCAGCAGGTGAATGGAGCGTGAATAGGTCACGGACCATTGGTTAATAAGTGTATTAAAGGTTAGTTAAAGCTCAATCCGGCCATCCAGAGCCCGCGAGAGAGTCACTTCATCGATGTATTCCAGCTCGCCGCCGATCGGCACGCCGCTGGCGATTCGCGTAATCCGGATACCTCTGGGCTTGACCTTCTTTGTGATATACATGGCGGTAGCCTCCCCGTCCAGACTGGAGTTGGTTGCCAGAATAAGCTCTTTGACAGGGGTATTATCCAGACGTTCTTCAAGCTCTTTGAAACGGATGTCGTCAGGTCCTTTGCCAAGGCTTGGGACGAGAGTACCTTGAAGAACATGGTAGACGCCGTTATACTGCCCGGTTTTTTCATAGGCAGCAAGATCCTGCGTATGTTCTACCACCATTATGGTGCTGTGATCCCGTTTGTCGCTGGAACAGATCGGGCAGATTTCCCGGTCTGTGAGTGTACAGCAGCATTTACAGTAACGAATATTTTTTCTTGCACTGACGAGAACCTCAGCCAGATGTTCCACATGCTCCTCGGGCATGTTGATAATGTGAAATGCAAGACGCTGCGCAGACTTGCTGCCGATACCCGGCAGACGGCGCAGCTCTTCGATCAGATTGGTAACCTGAGTGCCATAATAATTCATTAGAAGCCAAGACCTCCGCCAAGGCCGCCAAGACCACCGGTGAATTTTGCCATCTGATTCTGAGAATCGGTCTCCATGGCGCGGAGCGCTTCGTTGGCTGCGGCCATGATCAGATCTTCCAGCATTTCGATATCGTCAGGATCAACGACCTCTTCTGCGATTTTCACAGCGGTCACTTCACGTTTGCCGGAAACAGTAACGGAGACAACGCCGCCGCCGGCAGAAGCTTCATAGGTCTTTTCTTCAAGAGCCTGCTGAGTCTCCGCCATCTGTTTCTGCATTTTCTGTGCCTGTTTCATAAGATTATTCATGTTTCCCGGCATTCCGCCAGGAAAACCACCTCGTCTTGCCATAATAAAACCTCCATAAATATTAAAATGAATCCCTTGTAATCATTTATTCAAAGATTACAGTCTGATGAATTTTGCTTAAATCAATAAAGCTGGATGGCTGTCCTCCAGTTTCCTGATTGTGGACAGAACATTCAAATTTGACACGCTTGCCCGTTTGTTCAGCGACAATATCGGAAAGAATTCCCAGATTATGCTGATGATTTCTCTCGAAATAATTTTTCTCAATGTCGTCCCGCTCAAAAACCAGCTGAATAATGCTGCTGTCCTCCGAAACCGCAATGCGGGCGGCCTGTAGGAACTTCTGCATAGGCATGGCGGTCTGAGCCACAATGGTGTTCCAGCTGGAAGCAATGGCCTTTAAGTCGGCGGCCTCCGCCGGAGAAAACCGCTCCTTAAGGGCGTTCGCAGCATTTTCAGAAGAATTAAGAGAATCTTCGCTGCCGCCATTCATACTGCCATTGCCTGCAGCACCGGAACCATAAGCTGCGCCGCTGCCCCCCATACCGCCTGTGCCCGGACCGGCAGCACCGTATCCGCCCGGACCGGCCGACTGTACGGGAATCCCCTCGGCTATTTTCTGTTCCAGTATATGCACTCTGTCCAGCAGACTTCCGGTATCAGTCTCCATCTGCGGTGTGCAGAGCCGGATAAATCCCACTTCCAGAAGAATCCTTTTCTGGGTGGCATTGCGAATCTGGCCGGATAAGTCAGACAGAACACGGATAAACCGCAGCAGGGTGTTTGTCTCGATCAGTGACGCTTCTTCCTGCAGCACTGCAATGGATTCCGTGGACAGATCCAGACTGTCCTCCATGCCATTCTGATCCTTGATGATCAGAAGATTGCGGAGATACCAGAGAAAATCTGCCAGGAATTGTGATAATTCCCGTCCTTCCGTGATCATCTGGTCGACAGTATGAAGAACGGCGATGGTGTCGTGCGCCAGAATATTCCGCAGAAGCTGACTGAAAACAGCGGTATCCACGGTCCCCAGAACCTCAAGGACATTGTCGTAAGTCAGGGTCTGGTTTAGATAAAAGGCGATGCACTGATCCAGAAGGCTCAGAGCGTCACGCATGGAACCATCAGCAGCCCGGGCAATATAACGGAGAGCCTTCTCCTCGGCAGGAATGCCTTCCTTTTCCATTAAATGTACCAGATGACTTGTGATGGTATCGATGGAAATGCGTTTGAAATCATATTTCTGGCACCGGGAGAGTATGGTCACCGGAATCTTGTGTTTTTCAGTAGTGGCAAGGATAAATATAACGTAGGACGGCGGTTCTTCAAGCGTCTTTAAGAGAGCGTTGAAGGCGCCGGAAGATAACATGTGAACTTCGTCGATGATATATACTTTATATTTACCCTCAACGGGAGAGTACTGCACCTGCTCACGGATTTCCCGGATATGATCCACTCCGTTGTTGGAAGCGGCGTCAATCTCCAGAACATCCAGAGAACTCTGATTATTGATGGCCTGGCAGGACGGACACTGATTGCACGGATTGCCGTCCACCGGATGCTGGCAATTCACTGCCTTTGCAAAAAGCTTCGCGATGGATGTTTTGCCGGTTCCCCTTGTGCCGCAGAAAAGATATGCGTGACCGATTCTGTCATAGAGGATCTCATTGCGCAGAGTCCGCACGATGGCATCCTGACCCTGAACCTCATCAAAATCGTTCGGGCGCCATTTTCGATATAAAGCCATGTAAGCCATGAAAATCACTCTCCCCAGTAAAGTATCTATTACCCGAACATTTTAGCATATTTACACAGGAATGACAATTTTCATTTCAATAAATACCGGGAAAAATACTGTAAAAAGCTATGTCGTTCCTGGTTCTGTGCAGGAATTTTCTCCAGTTTTTCCAGCATCTTCGGAGAAATCCAGCTTTTTCGGTGATTGTAATACTGATTGGAAATCTTCCAGAATTTTTCCGGATATAAAAAGAGAAGATAGAGAAAGCGAAGGTCATGGATATCTATGGAACGCTGCTCTGAATATCCGGCTATTCCCCGCTCAAAAAGCCGCCAGTCATAATGATTTTTTTCCATGGTTTTGCGCAGGAACAAATAGAGATCCATGAGGTAAGGCTGATAGCAGATGGATTCAAAACCCACGGTGGCCACCGTGCCGTCCGGGAGTATTAAAATGTTATGGTGATGGTAGGCGCCGTGGCAGACTCCGCAGGCTGAGGAATCATCCTTCAGGTCCATCTGCTGCAGCGTATCAAAAGCTTGCACAGCCTCCTCATAAAACGTATGAAAATACTTCATGTATAACAGCTCAAAGGCTTTTTTACGGTTTACTTTGCCTATATAGCGCCGGATAGTCCGAAGTTCCTGATTACGCCGGGCAAAAATAAGAGAGACAGGTTCGGTGCGGGGATTTTCAAAAGGTATATCAGAAATACCGGCAGATGTTTTGTGAAGAAGCGCCAGATTCCGGCAGGCGGCGTAGACATCTGTTTCACTGTGCAGATCGCATTCACGTCCGGGAAAGTAATGTTTTAAAACAAAAGGGGTATGGTAGCGGTCATAGACCACCAGACTGTTCTCTTTTGAGATAAAATATCGGTCCGTCAGGGAAAATCCTGCTTCTGAAAGCTTTTCCTTCCATTCATATTCTATGGCGAGCTTTCGGAGGGAACTGTGATACTCCTTCAAAAGGGCAAGCCCCTGGTCAGTCTCGCACTGAAAGGTTCCCCGGCTTCGAAAGGTGGAAATGACCTTCACATCATACTGCTCTAACAATTCACGGTACTTATCATTCACAATGATCCCTCCAAACAAAAAAGCAGGTTTCCGGTGGCATGGTCTATCCTATGACCGGCGCAGGAGGGTTATGACAGAAAGTAAAAAGTAAAAACAGCCCCGCGTTAGCGGAGCTGTCTGTAGATCTTAAGAGCAAGTTCCTTAAGATAAGAATATTCATTTAATTCCGGATGTTCAAGAACCATGGAAAGAAGAGTGTTAAGAATCGCTCCAATGACCTTGCCTTCCCTGATTCCCAGTGCCTTTAACTGATTTCCGTTGATCTTCAAATCCTTTAGAGAGAGACAGTCCTGGTCTTTAAGAATCTCCTCGTAGGCTTCCCAGGTTTCTTTTAAGATGGCGAGTTTTTCCGCCTGATAATAATCGCTCTGAGAGCGGACATCGGCTTCCATGACCTTCAGAAGGTAAGGAAACAGCGTCGGTCCGATAGAATGCATTACCTTGCGGACGTGCCGCCGCCCATTGGTTTTCGGATCCTTGAAACGAATATCATGATGAGAAATGAGCTGGCAGACAATCTGAATGGTCTTATTGTCAAATTTAAGACGTTTCAGAATCTCTTTGCTCATATCTGCGCCCACTTTATAGTGATTATAAAAGTGGTCAATACCATATTCATCTGTAGTTTTGGTAGCAGGTTTACCCACATCGTGAAGCAGCATGGTCAGCCGCAGCACCGGATTGGGTTCAATGGTGCGTACTGCGTGGAGCGTGTGTTCACCCACCGAATAACAGTGATGAGGATTCCGCTGCGCCGTGTCCATCATCCGGTCAAATTCCGGAAAGAATACAGCGGTCAGTCCTGTGGAATATGCCTCCTTCAAGATCTCCGGATGGCCGGAGATCAGAAGCTTCAGCAGCTCCATCTGAATCCGCTCGGCGCTCACATCCCTGATATTCTCGCAGCAGGCGGCGATGGCCTCCCGGGTGGAATGTTCAATGCGGAAATTCAGCTGTCCGGCAAAACGGACGGCACGCAGCATACGAAGGGCGTCTTCTTCGAAACGGTCTTTCGCCTGTCCCACGCAGCGGATCACTTTATTTTCAAGATCGTCCATGCCTCCGAACAGGTCGATAAGACCGTCCGCATCGTTGTAGGCCATGGCATTGATGGTGAAATCCCGGCGCATCAGATCCTCCCGCAGGCTGGTGGTGAAGGTTACATCATTGGGACGGCGGTGATCTTCATAGGTTCCGTCAATGCGGTAGGTGGTTACTTCGTAGCCCACTTTGTCCATCATCACCGTGACCGTACCGTGTTTGATGCCGGTGTCGATGGTTTTGGCAAAGAGAGCCTTCACTTGTTCCGGCCGGGCAGAAGTGGTGATGTCCCAGTCAGAAGGCGTCTTGCCGAGAATGGAGTCCCGGACGCAGCCGCCCACCACAAAGGCTTCGTAGCCATGGGAAGAGAGGGTCTGTATGATGCTGGCAGCCTGTTTTGGAATATATAATTTCATGGGAAAACCCTCCTGTCATAATAAAATATCTTTCAGCACTTTTAAAAACAATCATACCACATTTTCCGGTATTTGCTAAGGGGGATTTGCATATATATAAGCGAGATTGTACGTATAAGCGGGATCTATGTGAACATGAATCAAAAACGGGAGGTTTCCCATGATAAAAAGAAACTTGCCGAAACCGGGATGCGCATGTGCGGCAGCGCGCATCGCCGTTATTCTGTGTATGACGGCCGTTCTCTGCCTGGCTGCCTGGGGGTGTGTCAGGACGCTGAATCTGAACGGGCAGAAGAAAAATGTGGAATATGTTATTTGTAAAGACAGTAATCTTCCCGATCAGCTGAAAACTCTTCTGGAAGAAAAGAAAAAAAATCCCGGTACATTTACTTACAGGAATTCCCGGTACATTTATCTTGTAGTTTGCTACGGGAAAAGAGCTTACAGTGGATACAGTGTCAAAATTGAAGATTGCTGGCGCAGCGAAGAAACGCTTTTTCTCCGGACACAGCTCATGGGACCGGCCGCCGGGGAAGATATCGTAGAGACGGACACCTACCCATATATTGTGGTGCGGTGTCAGCAGATGGATGTTTTCTGCGTGATTGAGGACTGATAAAAGGAGATTCATATATAACGGTGACGGAGAGGCGGGAGTTTCGGGGAGGAACATGATCCGGGATTCCTGTGCATATCGCAGGATTCCCTCGCATATAATGCATAGAAAGGTATAAGGGAGGATTTTATGAAGATTGAAAAGAAAACGGTACAGTCCGGTATTTTAAAGCTGGAAAAAAATGTACAGATTACCATAGATCAGGATATGAATGTGCCGGATACAAAGCCGGATGTGGAAAAGGTGGTGGAGAGCCGAGGAGAGGTTCATGTTGATGAGATTGAAATGCTGACGGACCGCATCCGTATCCGGGGGATGTTTTTGGTTCAGATATTGTATCTCAGCGCGGAAAAAGAGCAAAAAATCTCCTGTATGGAGCATGAGTTCGCTCTGGAAGAATTTATGAACGTGGAGGGTACTCAGCCCACGGATGCAGCGAAAGTATCGGTGGATTTGGAAGACCTGACTGTCTCTGTCATCAATTCAAGAAAATGTGGTGTGCGCTCCGTATTGTTTTTCCACATACATATTTCTGAGACTAAGTTTGTGGAGTGCAGCGTGGGAGTAGAACAAAAAGATAAAGTACAGTGTCTTTATGAATCCACGCCGATGACGGAAGTGGTTCTCTACAAAAAGGATATTCAGCGAATACGGGCGGACGTGACACTGCCGGCAGGAAAGCCGAATATCCGGGAAATCCTGTGGAACTCCATGCAGCTTCGGGATGTGGATGTGCGGATGATGGAAGGAAAGCTTCTGATCAGGGGAGAGCTTTTTCTGTTTATACTGTACCAGAGTGAGGAGGAGCAGGAGCCGGTACAATATTATGACTGGGAGATTCCATTTACCAATGAACTGGAATGTTCTGACAGCCAGGAAAATCTGATTGGAAATATTGCGGTGACTCTGGGCAGTCACCAGTCTGTCATAAAGCCGGATGAAGATGGGGAGCCGCGGAATGTGGAAGTGGATGCGGTTCTCGAGCTGGATTTGAAGGCATATAAGGAATTGCAGATGCCGGTGTTAAAAGATATGTATGCCAATAACCGTAAACTGCGGTTAAAGACAAGACCGGTAAAATTTGAAAATCTCATATTCCAGAATAATGCAAAGACCAAAATAACATACCGGGTAAATTCCGAGGGAAATCCTTATAAGCTGCTGCAGATACTCAATGTAGAAGGAACAGTAAAAATCGAAGATGTTAGATTTGAGGAAAACGGCATCGCTACGGAGGGGCTGATTTTCTGCAGGGTGCTTTATATTGCGGGAGATGACGGCACGCCGATGCAGGCAAAGGAAGTGGTGATTCCATTTGAATATCTGGTTGAAACGCAGTCGGTCAGTCCGTCTAACCGTTGTGAGATCCGCGGGGTTCTGGAACAGATTGGCGGTTATGTGGTGGATGGAAACGAGCTGGAAATCCGCGCGGTGGCAGGCATATATGTGACTGGATTTGCCCAAATGGATATAGATATGATTGAAGATGTGGAAGAGCTGCCGTATGATGACGAGGAGCTGGCACAGATTCCGTCCATAACCGGTTATGTGGTAAAACCAGGCGACACGCTGTGGATGATCGCTAAACGTTATGGAACTACCATAGAAAAAATCCGGCAGTATAATGAAAATGTGGAGGAACCGCTGGAAACCGGACGAAAACTGTTTCTTATTAAAGCTATGGATGCGGTCATCGGGGAGTAAATTTCACTGGAACAGTTGACGAAATCATAGAATAGTGCTATGATAGGAATCAGAAAAATCTGTTTCAGGGCGAGGTGAGATTCCTCACTGGTGGTGACAGGCCAAGACCTTAAGTCCACGAGCCGAAAGCGTGCGTATGCGCGCTGAGGTTGAATGGGTTAGAATCCCATACCAACGGTATAGTCCGGATGAAAGAAACGATAGTTGATTATGTTTTTTTGTTGTCCTGAAATTTATATTTCAGGACTTTTTTTATTGGCGGCAGTTCCATCGGGATTTCCGTTCCACAAAAACTTCAATCAGCGAAATACCTGGCAGATTCTTCGAAAATATTATTTTTGAGGAGGAATTTGCAATGTCAGACGAAAGGATGCGCCGCCCGCAGGCACGCGCAAAAGCAGAAGTACACCCGCAGGCAGGAGCCGGAGCCCTGGAAGGCGTCGGCAAAACGAAGAAAATGGTGACCATGGCAATGATGGTGGCAATTTCAGTGGCACTTGTTTATCTGGTTCATTTCCCGATCATGCCGATGGTTCCATTCCTGGAATATGATCCGGCGGATATTCCGATTCTTATCGGTACCTTTGCATTTGGTCCGGCAGCCGGACTGATGCTTACCGTAGTGACTTCTGTTGTACAGGGATTGACAGTCAGCGCCGGCAGCGGATTTTACGGCATTCTGATGCATATCATCGCTACGAGTGCTCTGGTGGTGACAGCGGGTACTGTATATTACAGCAGAAAAACAAGACGGACGGCATTGATCGGACTTCTGGCAGGTATGGCAGTGATGGCGCTCATCATGATACCGGCCAACATGATCATTACCCCGGCTTTCATGGGCGTTCCGACCGGAACAGTCTGGAGCCTGATGCCGTTTATCATTGCATTTAACGTGATCAAAGCGGGTATCAATGGTCTTGTTACATTTTACATTTACAAAAGAATTTCCAATTTTCTGCACAGCTTTTTAAGCAGATAGATGCGATGTAAAATATGATACGCAGGCAGAGATAAGAAAGACATAATAAAAGGCTTTCGCCCCGGAATCTAAGAACACATTTTCTGAGATTTCCGAAAGGCGGAAGCCTTTTTTGCTGTAATAGGTTTAAATGTTATCAGCCGGATGCCGGGGAAATCTTTCTCCCGGCTTACTCTTGTATTGCCTGAATAACGCCTTCCTGCTGGTTCTTCAGGTGGGTCCGCATGATCTGTTTGGCGGTCTCGCTGTCCTGGTTGAAGATGGCGTGAAGCAGTTGTTCATGTTCCGTCACCAGCACGGAATGCTGCTCGATATCCTTGACATATTCCATGCGGTAGCGGTAGAACTGTTCCCGAAGATTGTTGATGATGGTGATCAGTCTGTCATTGCAGGTCGCCTGAAAAATAGCGTCGTGAAACTGCTCGTCCTTCTCCACAATGTCGATAATATCATTGGTCTGAGCGGCCTCGACAAACTGCCGGTGCGCCTCTTTTAATTTCTCTTTCCCTTCCTCGGTAATCCGCTCGCAGGCGAGAGAGGCGGCAAACTCCTCCAGCACACAGCGGATTTCTATAACGTCCCGGAGGCTTTTTTCCGTAATCTTCGCCACCTGCGCGCCTTTCCGGGGAATCATGATGACAAGTCCCTCCAGCTCCAGCTTCCGGATGGCCTCCCGCACCGGTGTGCGGCTGACGCCCAGACGGTTGGCGAGAGAAATCTCCATCAGACGCTCTCCCGGGGCGAATTCGCCGGTAATGATGGCGCGGCGAAGGGTGTTGAAAACCACGTCCCGGAGAGGAAGATATTCATTCATGGTATCTTTTAAATGGTCCTGATTCTGATTCATATGAAGTCTCCTGTTTGTGTGTGATTTTTAGTGCTTTACGATAAAAAATGTATCAATGTGCCGCCGGTCTCGGATGCAGTGATTTGTTAAAAGGCCGGACCACGGCGGTCTGCCGTACAGCCGGGTGACGCCGGCATGCCCTGGCGGCATGTTCCGCTTCTTCTTTTGAAGTGAAAATACCAAAAACGGTCGGGCCGCTGCCGCTCATCAAAGCGTTCAGAGCGCCGTTTTTCTTCATGATGGTTTTCAACTCGTCAATGGCAGGATAATGCTGCTTCGTCACCTGTTCCAGTACATTTCCCATGCGGTCGGTGACGCCGGTGAGATCGTGGTTTTTAAGAGCGCTGACCATACCGTCAATATCAGGGTGGGCTGTATGTTCATCCAGAGTCAGATGTTCATAGACAAACTTTGTGGACATGGAAAATCCCGGTTTAACTATGAGAAACCAGCAGCCGGGAACCGGAGGCAGAGGGGTGAGAATCTCCCCGATACCTTCGGAGAGGGCCGTTCCCCGCATGATGCAGTAAGGAATATCTGCCCCCAGGGAGACGCCGTATTCCATGAGCTTTTCCTGTGTGATGTTCAGGGAGAAAAGTTGATTCATCCCCACAAAAGCGGCAGCCGCGTCGGTACTTCCGCCTGCCATTCCGGCGGCTACAGGGATTCGTTTTATGATATTTGCGCTGACCCCGTCCTTGATGCCATACTCCCGGCGTATGATATCAATGGCGCGGTAAACAAGATTTTTTTCATTAACAGGAAGATACGGCAGATTTGTCCGCAGAGAAATATTGCCGGAATGATTCCGTTCCAAAATAATCCGGTCGTAAAGCTTGACCGTCTGCATGATCATTCGCACTTCGTGGTATCCATCTTCCCGTCTTCGGATAACGTCCAGCCCGAGATTCACCTTTCCATAGGCTTTCAAATGTAAGGGTTGTGCCATAAAATTGTTCCTCCTGTGTATCTTGTATACATGAATTATATCTTATTTTGGGCAAAAATCAAGAAAAGAAGCGGAAGAAGTGCAAGAGATTACAGGTATATTTTTTCATTATCGACAGATACTACAGGAAAATGCTGTTTTACGATATTTATATTTCCGGAGAAGGAGAAATTATGGATACGGTATACGGAAGAAATCAGAAAATAAAAGGGAGGCTGCAGAACAATTTTGATCTGGATTATGCATTCCTGGAAAAAGCGCTGGAGAACAGCGGAGACATGGTAAAAAATGTGTTTTACGCCGGCGATGGTAAAACAAGGGCGGTGGCCATCTATGTGGACGGGCTGACCGACTCTCAGACTCTGCAGGATTTTGTGATCCGCCCGTTGCAGGAGACAGTCCTGGAGGGCAGGAATAATCTGCTGTCTTTTGTGGAAAATCATGTGCTGGAAACGGTGGACTGGAAGAGTGTGGAGACATATGAGGATGCCCTGACGGACATTTTGTCGGGCAATTCTCTTCTGCTGGTGGAAGGCTGCGAGAAGGCGGTGTCACTGTCCACCAAGAATTTTCCCAGCCGGGGTGTGGGAGAGACGCAGCAGGAAATGGTCATGCGGGGGCCGAAGGACAGCTTCACAGAGAATTTCCGCACCAACACGGCGCTGATCCGCCGCCGCATCCGGGATCCGCGGCTGAAAATGGAGCACACAAAAGTGGGAGAACGCTCCAAAACTGATATTGCCATCTGTTACGTGGAAGACCTGGTGGAGCCGGAGCTTCTCGATAAAATCCGAAAGAAAGTAAAAGAAATCAGCCTGGATGGTATTTTTGACGGAGGGATGGTGGAGCAGCTCATGGAGAAAAATCCATGGACGCCGTTTCCGCAGTTTCAGCATACGGAGCGTCCGGACAAAGCTGCCAGCGGGCTGTTGGAAGGACGCATTGTACTGGTCGTTGATAATTCGCCGGGAGTGCTGCTTCTCCCTGTGACCTACGGTATGTTTTTTCAGGCGGGCGACGATTATTACAGCCGTTTCGAGGTGGCTTCCTTTGCAAGAATCCTCCGGTTTGTGGCGGCGGTATTTGCCATTGGATTTCCGGGGCTGTATGTGGCCATTGCCGGATTTCACACGGAAATGCTCCCCACAGCATTTTTGCTGTCCATTGCTCAGGCGAGAACCGGAATAGTGATTCCGGTTGTTCTGGAAGTGTTGCTGATGGAATTTCAATTTGAACTGCTCCGCGAGGCAGGCATTCACATCCCGGGCCAGCTGGGCGGCACCATCGGCATTGTCGGAGGACTGATCGTGGGGCAGGCGGCGGTGGACGCAGGAATCGTCAGCACCATTGTGGTCATCGTGGTTTCCTTTACGGCTATTGCGTCTTTTATCGTACCCAGCGAGGCTTTCGGGGCGGTTTTCCGTCTTCTCAAATTCCTTTTTATCTTTGTGGCGGCGTTGTGGGGAATCTACGGTTATCTGCTGTTGTTTGCGGCTCTGCTGTTTCATCTGGCTCAGCTGGAATCTTTTGGCGTTCCCTACATGCTTCCATCTGTGTGCGGCGGACATCTGGACTATGACGCCAGAAAAGATGAATATCTGCGTTATCCGCTGCGCTTCATGAAAAAAAGGCCGTTATTCACGAGGGAGGGCCGGCGGATACGAAGAAAACCGGCATCGCAAGATACGCAGAAGAAAGGAGAAGGAAATCATTGAATGAAAGTAAAATCTCAAAGCGGCAGCTGACAAGAATGATATATATAGAGGGAATCGGGGCGTCGGGCCTTACATTTCCGGCGGCAGCGGCGCTTGGCAGCCGGTCGGAAGGGCTGTTTCCCGTTATCCTCTACGGCGGATTATTATTTTTGTTTGCCGCCTGGCTGCTGTTTCTGATTCACAGGCTGGAAAAGAGAAATCCTGCAGGAATGTCCGCCGGATACGGATTCGTATTAAGCAAATGGCTGGGAATCCTCTACATGTTCCGGCTCTTTATAAACGCTCTGGCGCTTTTTTACTTTTTCGGTCTGTCCATACAGCAGATTTACATGCCGGGCGTGAGCCTCTTTATGATACTTCTGCCTTTCGCATTACTGCTCTGGTACTGCACCCAGACAACCCTGCAGAAACGGGCGCGTTTTCTGGAACTGCTTTTTCCGTGGATTGCGGGTCTGTTCGTCATACTGATATTCTTTGCAGTTCTGGGGCTGGAAGGAAAATTTCATCTGCCAGAGTTTCAGGATGCCGTCTCAACAGTGCTGGGCAATGGATATCTCCTGCTGCTGTGCACCACGCCGCTGGAGTTTCTCCTCTTTCTGGTCCCGGCAGTGACGGAGAACCTCTGGGCGAAAAAAAGCCCTCGGGCGCAGCAGGGAGAAACGTGCGGAGAACCGGAAGCCAGCGAAGAAAATGCGGCAGGAAGAGAACCTGTTCCCGAGGAATTGGAGAGCGGAAAAGAAATATCTCCGGATTCCTGGTGGAAAAAACGGAAAGCCTTTGTCTGGCGCGCGGTGGCGGGCGTTTTTATCTGGAACCTTCTCCTTTGGTTTGTGACCATAGAGAATCTGGGCGGCGAGCTCACCGCCGCCTCCCCATGGCCGGTCATCAAAGTAATGCAGCTGATCCGGCTGCCGGGCGGTTTTCTGGAGCGGTTTGATATACTGCTGGCAGTCTTCTGGATTCTCTGTCTGGTGGGTGTGCTCAGCGGTTACCTGTATTACGGCAGAAAAATAGGCGAGGAAATCTTTGGCGGTAAAATCCTGGACGGCAGAACTCTTCGCCTGAGAGTTTCTGTCATTACTGCTGCTGTCATAACTCTTATGCTTCTCATTTCCTGTCTTGTGGCGGGACAGGATGGATCCTGGCTTCTTACATGGTTTGTTTTTTATAAGAAATGGATTGATTTCCCTCTGTTGCTCTTGCTGCCTCTGCTGGCGCTGCTGCGGAAACCGGGCGGTCGTCTGCCCCGGCGTGTTGTGGCGGCAGGCGCCGTTTTAGTGGTGATGTTTACCATGTCCGGCTGCGGCAGGCAGGCCGATGTGGAAGAAAAAAGTTATGTTTTATCCCTATATGTGGAGGATGGTGGAGAAACATATGAATATTGGCTGTCTACAGCAGACCTGGCGTCCATGGAGGCACAGGAAGACAGTATTCCATGTATCACTATCCACTTCACTGCTGAAAATATGGAAGCCATGGAAGAAAAGTTTGCCAAAACGCAGACAGGCATTCTGGAATGGAATCATATTGACACTATATTTCTGGGACCGAAACTGATTGGGAATCCGGAGCGTCTCGATACATTTCTAAAAGAATGGGAGGCCTCCTGGCAGAAGTCACCCAACGTCCTGCTCTCCGTCTGCCTCCAGACCCCTGAAGAACTTCTTGACATCAAAAATATTCCCGAAGGCGCTGCCGGTCAGGAAATCAGCCGCCTCATGGAGCAGACTGAACAGGAAGGACAGCATATTTTTGGATGGAACAATCCCGGCGAAGGAGGCATCTATTGCCGCACCCCCATTGAAGTTCTCAAGGCAAAGTCCGGGGGCGAAAAAGACATTTATCTCTACCAGACCAAAATCCAATGGAGACGGCTGGTGCTGAAACGGGGGTACCGGCTGCCGGAGTGAGAGCAGACGCCCGATGTGCAGCGGACAGCAAACGGCTTTGACATGAGCTCGGCGAATCGCGCTAATCGGAGGGGGAAGGAACTTCCCCTGTCCGATTTAAAAAATGGAAGTATTAATATGCATGTTATACAGAAAAATATGCGAGCCCTGATTATATATAATAAAGAATGTTTTTATAAAAAAAGTATTGATAAATCTGATATTTATTATATAATAAAAATACAATTGCAATTGTAAATAAAAAATGCGGGGTGAAGTTTTGGATTATACAGATACAATTCTGAACAAAAAGATAAATAATCCACAAAGTACCGCATCGATAAATGATAATAACGACAAGATACCAAAGCATACGGTGAGAGACAGTGTATTCAGACATCTGTTTCTCGAGCCCAAATATGCGCTGCAGTTATACCGGATATTGCATCCGGAGGATACAACGGCAACAGAAGCGGATATTTCATATCTGACTATCACAAAAGAGATAACGAATGGCATCAGAAACGATCTGGGCATGTACATAGGCGGTAAGTTTCTTATTATGATAGAGGCTCAGACGACGTGGAGCGAGAATATCGTAATTCGGATATTCATATATCTGGCAGAAATCTGGAAGAATTATATTGCTCAGAATGGTCTGGATGTGTTTTCGTCAAAAGATTTGAATTTGCCGATACCGGAGTTATATGTAGTTTATACAGGGGAGCGCAAAAGCAGACCGGCGGTGCTAAAACTCTCTGAACACATATTCCACGGCGCCTGTAAAGATGTTGAACTGGCTGTGCACATGATATATAATGGAAAAGAAGAAAAGGATATTCTAAGCCAGTATATTTCTTTTACAAAGCAGGTAAAATATTTTTTTCAAAAGTACGGAAGAACAAGTAAAGCGGCAGAAGAATTATTCAGATACTGTATAGATCATAATATTTTAAAGGAGTATCTTCTCAGCAGACAGGAGGAGGTGACAAGTATGCTGGATGTGATTTTTGACGATACGATTCATAGAAGAAAACAGCAGGAAGAAGCCTTTGCGGCGGGAGAAGCCAGGGGCAAAAAGGCCGGAGAGCTGAAAAAGGCCAGAGAAACCGCGGTGGAGATGGCCCGGATCGGAATGGAGGAAGATGTGATTGCAAGCGTATTGAAGGTGGATGTCTCCCAGGTGGAAAAATGGCTGGCGGCAGAGAGCATTCTGTCTTCTGCAGGACAATAATTGTAAAAATAAATACCAATGACCGGAATACATTTCCGGCTGCAAAGGAGGGAGGCCCGGTTCCGGGTGCTCCTTCTTGTGTTTTCTGTTCTTTTTTGCCGCGCTGCCCGTCCGGCAGTTTAAAGCTCTCATTTTCTGTCTATCCTTTTCCTATGAATGCAAAAACAAAATGGAACATAAAAACGAAATGGAATATAAAGACAAAACGAAATGCAAGAATAAAACATATGACAGACAAAACAAGCTGCGCGGGCAGAATTCGCCTGCGGGCGGCTGTGGCCCGTACGGTGGTGGCAGCGTCTCGAATCATGCTCCGCACAGCCATGGCGATCCTTTTCCTGCTTACGGCAGTGCTGCTGTATCAGATTTATATGGAAAATCATTTTCAGATTTATGATTCCGCGCTGCGCTTTCATGTGAGAGCGGCGTCAGACGGGGCGGAGGAGCAGGAACTGAAGCTTAAAGTGCGGGACGAGGTGCTTGCGGTGCTGCGGCCTGCTGCTGACCGGGCGGAGAGTGCCGGGGAACTGAAAACGGAGGTGGAAAAAATGCTTCCCGATATTGTGCAGACGGCGGCGGAAACCCTTAGGGAAAACGGCAGCGAAGATGCCGTCAGGGTGTCTGTGGTGCAGGAGAGATTTCCGGCGCGCAGGTACGGGAAAATGTTCTTCCCGGCGGGCGTTTATGAGGCGCTGCGGGTGGACATCGGAGCGGCCCAAGGACATAACTGGTGGTGTGCAATTTACCCGGAACTATGTTATAATGCAGAGGAATCTTCCGCTCTGTCAGAAAAGGGCGGAGAAGACGTGGAAAGAGATCTTTCCAGGAAAGAAAGTCAGGTACTTTTTGGAAAAAAGGGACGCTTTCGGATAAGGATACTGGAGTGGTTTTCAGAGCTGGCGTCCTGATGGCTGTCCGGCTGATGAAAATGCGGAAGGCGGCGGCAGGCTTGCCGGAAGGGAAATCGGCGGGACGCCGGACAGAAGATACGCGGTTTTGCCGCTTTGAGGATGAAAAATGGGAAAAGTATTATCAAACAGTGAGAGGATTCTTTTCTGCGAGCAGATGGGGATGATTTTGAAATCAGGAATTTCTGCGGCGGAAGGAATTATGATTATGAAGGAAGATGCCGGGCAGGAGGAGAGTCCCCTTCGGGAGCTTTATGAGGAGATTCAGAGGAATCTGGACGAGACAGGCATTTTTTATGATGCGCTGGAGGAGACCGGAGCTTTTCCGGATTATATGATCCAGATGGCCCGCATCGGAGAGCAGACAGGTAATCTGGATGAGGTCATGGAAGGGCTGGCGGCCTATTATGAGCGCGAGGAAAATATGGTCCAGGACATCAAGAGCGCCGTGACCTATCCGCTGCTCATGCTTGGCATGATGCTGGTCATTTTCCTGGTGATGATCGTCAAGGTGCTGCCGGTGTTCGCGCAGGTTTATGAGCAGCTGGGCGGACAGATGACCGGTATGGCGGCTGTTCTGCTGCAGGCGGGAATCGGAATCCGCCGATATTATGGAGTGATTCTGCTGATTGTTTTCCTGCTGGCTGCCGGATGTCTCTGGCTGTTCTGCACGCCGCAGGGCAAGGAGCGGTTCAGGAAGATGGCAGGAGGTTTCTTTGGAACCCGGAAGATTCTGAGCCGGATGCAGACGGCGCGGTTTGCTTCGGGCATGTCCATGGCTCTTCGCAGCGGTATGGATTATACCGGCGCTTTTCATATGGTGGATTCCCTGCTGCAAGGGGATGACAAAGTGAGGAAGAAACTGGAGGACTGCCGGGAGCGCGTCGAGGAAGGCGAGTCATTTTCCGCGGCGGCTGTGCAGTCGGGCATGCTGACCGGCCTTTACGGCAGGATGCTTTACATAGCGGAGAGGACGGGAGATACGGACGGCGCGCTGAAAAAGATTGCGCTGCAGGCGGACAGCGAGGTGACGGCGCGGATTCAGAACTTTATCTCCGTGCTGGAGCCAACGATGGTGGCGATTCTGTCCGTGCTGGTGGGCGGAATCCTTCTGTCGGTTATGGTGCCGCTGATGGGAATATTGTCCAGTATAGGATGAGACTGTACAGGGAGGCATAGATGGAAAAGTATATCCGAAAGAACCGACACGGGCAGCTTTTTTTGTCCGTGTGCATCTTTCTTATATTTATAGCTGTGTTTTTATATGGAATCCAGTCGGTTTCCTCGGTGACGGAGGAGACCGAGATGGAAAACATAGAAAATGCGGTGGTGCAGTCGGCGGTGCTGTGCTATGGGACGGAAGGTGCGTACCCGGAGAGCATCGAGTATCTCAAAGAGCATTACGGGCTGCGTTATAACGAGGAAAAATATATTGTGGATTATGAGATTGTCGCGAAAAATATCCGGCCGCAGGTTCGGGTGCTGCGGCTGTCCCGGGAGGAAAAATGAAAAAGAACGGCGGAAGCATACATACGATAGATATTTTATTTCCTCTGCTGTTTATCCTGCTGTTTTGTTTCTGCGCACTGCTGGTGGTGCTGCAGGGCGCAAGGATTTACGAGAAAACGGCGGCGGGTCTGGAAGAAAATTATACGGTTCGGACGGCGGTATCCTATCTGCAGGAAAAGGTCCGCGAGTGCGGAGACTCTTCCAAAATAACGGTGAAGGAAATGTCCGGGCGGCAGGTGCTGGTCATTGAAGCCGATGTGAACGGCGAGAGTTATGCTTCCTACATCTATCAGGAAGACGGATATCTGAAAGAGCTCTTCACAAAGAAAGAAACATTTTCCGGACTCCAGGGCGGGCAGGAGTTGGTTGCTCTGGATACATTCTCAGTGAGCAGACCCGAAGAAGACCTGCTGCAGTTTGATCTGTCGGCGGACGGTCAGGAGGAGACCGTCTTTATCCGGGCCGCGGCAAATGGAGTGGCCGCCACGGCTGAAACCGCGGAAAATGGTCATGAGAGCAGTGGAACATCTGCCGGGGGGATGGAAGAATGAGGATACGAAAACATTCCAGATCAGGATTATTTCTAATTGAATTGATGATAGCCATTGCGTTTTTTGCCATGACCACGGCGGTGTTCCTGCAGGCTTTCGCAAAGTCAAATGCCATCGGCCGGGAGGCGGAGAATCTGTTTCAGGCGCAGAAGCTGTGCTCCTCTGTGGCGGAGATACTGGGAGGCGCCGACCAGGATGCCAAAGAGCAGGCCGTTGCCACCGGACAAAATACCGGCGATGCGGATGAGTCTAAACAGTATGATTCCGGCCAGTTCTTTTTGCAGGAGCTGAAGCAGTATTTTCCGGAGCTGGAGACCGCCGAGAGCGGAGCCAGCATATATTACGATGGGAACTGGAAGATCTGCCGGGCTGAGGACGGGGTATATGTGATCTCGGCTGCCTGGCAGCAGGACGGAGAGATGTGGAATGTGACTGTCGGGGCAGGTGAGGTAAATGTTTCGCAGACAGCGGCTGGTCAGTCATCCATCTATCAGCTCACACTGAGATTATATCGTCCGGAAGCGGAAGGAGGCGTCTCATGAAGAAAAAAGGAATCCCGGTTATGAATGTGGGGATATCTCTGCTGATTCTTATTTTTATGACTCTGGCGCTTCTGACGTTTTCGGTGCTGTCGCTGGAAAATGCGGTGGCGGACAGGCGGCTGTCGCAGAAGGCCGCGGACCATACAACGGCTTATTACGATGCGGCCAACCGGATACAGGAGCAGATCGCGGACCGGATGCAGGAGGCGCAGGAGCAGAATCTGGCCGCCGGCACACGGTTTTCTTTTCAGGAAGAAGTATCCGACGGACAAATAGTCATCGCTTCTGTGGTTGTGACAGGAGACGGCGAAGAGAGAGATTTTGATGTGGTACAGTGGCAGCTGCAGTCCTCGGAGGACTGGGAGGCAGACCGCTCGCTGGATGTATACCAGGGAGAACAGTAACAGAAACGGAGGCGAATGAAATAGTATGGAATTGCGGGAATATCTGGAAAGGGCCACAGCGCAGGGAGCGTCAGATCTGTTTATTGTCGCAGGTCTGCCGCTGACCTGTAAGGTCAACGGTAAAATGATACATATGGGAGAAGAAAGGGTTATGCCGGAAGAGACAGAACGGCTTATCAGAGACATTTATGCTCTGACTTCTAACCATAGTCTGGAAGAGCTGCAGAAAAAAGGAGACGACGATTTCTCCTTCTCGATTGCAAATCTTGCCCGTTTTCGTGCCAGTATATATAAGCAGAGGGGATCTCTGGCAGCAGTGATTCGTCTCATTGCGTTTCAGCTTCCTAATCCGGAAGAGCTGGAGATTCCGGCATCTATTTTAAATCTGGCGGATTACAGAAAGGGGCTGGTACTGGTAACTGGACCGGCGGGAAGCGGCAAATCAACCACATTGGCATGTCTCATTGACAGAATTAACAGTACGAGGGAGAGTCATATCATTACTTTGGAAGATCCGCTGGAATTTCTTCACCGGCATAAAAAGAGTATCGTGAGCCAGAGGGAGGTAAGCTCTGATACGGAAAGCTATCAGGCAGCTTTGCGGGCGGCTCTGCGGCAGAGCCCGGATGTGATTCTGCTGGGAGAGATGCGGGATTATGAGACTATTCAGATTGCCATGACGGCGGCTGAGACCGGGCATCTGGTGTTTTCCACACTTCACACAGTGGGGGCGGCTAATGCGGTGGATCGAATTATTGATGTGTTTCCGCCTAATCAGCAGCGGCAGATTACAGTACAGCTGGCTTCCGTATTAAACGCAGTGGTATCGCAGCAGCTTGTGACAGGAACAGACGGCAGGCGTATTCCGGCCTTTGAGCTGATGACGGTGAATACTGCCATAAAAAATATGATTCGCGACGGTAAAGTGCACCAGATCGACGGTATGATTTATTCTTCTGTCGCGGATAATTTGTTTTCGATGGATTATTATCTGGCAGGTTTGTGCGGAAAAGGAAAGGTAGAAAAAGAGACTGCGCTTGCGAATGCTATGAATCCCGGAATGCTTAAGAAAAAGCTCGTTTAGATTTATTGTCATAGTTCATTACATTTTTCGTTTCAAAAGAGTGGAAAACTCTGGATTAATATGTAAAATGTAATGGGAATTGTTGACAGAGGGCGGTTGCTGTGCTACTATTTTTAATATAAAATGGATTCAAAATATACCAGAAGGGAGAGTTGAACAATGTTTCGTAAGTGGTTAATGGTACCTGCAGTTTGCCTTGCAATGGCCTTAATTATGTTCGGAGGTGTTTTGGGCAGCACAGGAGGAAAGGCTACATCTGTAGCAGGTATTTTCGACAGTTTTTATGAGAACTACTGGAAAGAGCAGGGACCAGAAAACGGAAACCTTGATATCGTATATGATGAAGAAGTACCTCTGTAGGCTGCAGAGAAGAAAATAATTATTACGGTAAGCTGCGAAGAGAGCTGGGTCTTTTACAGACCTGGCTCTTATTCTTTGCAATAAAAATGCTGCCGCACTATTTTTTTATGGACAGCCCCCTTTCGCTCATGTGGAAGCGAAAAGATGTTATAATGCGGAAAAGCGAAAGAATAATGTAAAGTGTTCAAATGAAGGAGAATATGATATAGTATTGCAGAAGTGAAAAAAGATAATACGGAGAAGTATTCGAAAGGAAAGGAAAAATGGCAGAGAAAAATATTGTTGTAATTATGGGAGGCAGATCATCAGAGCATGAGGTATCCCTCATGTCTGCCGCCACGGTAATTGAAAACATTAATACTGATATCTACAATGTGATTATGATAGGAATTACAAAGGACGGTCAGTGGAAGCTGATTGATTCCATGGACAAGGTGAAGGACGGCACCTGGGTAAAAGGCCGGGTTCAGGCGTTCATTTCCCCTGAGACCGGAAAGAATGAACTTTGTCTTGTTTATGGAGACCGCGTAGAACGGCTGAATGTTGACGTGGTGTTCCCGGTGCTCCACGGCATGAACGGAGAGGACGGAACGTTGCAGGGACTGCTGGAACTGGCGAAGATTCCATATGTGGGATGCGGCGTGCTGGCTTCCGCCTGCTCCATGGATAAGTTCTATACGAAGATCATCGTGGACTCCATCGGTATCCGCCAGGCGAAGTTTGTAGGTGTTTACCGCTGGCAGTTAAAAGATATGGATGCGGTCGTTGCCAGAGTGGAGGAGAGTCTTCCGTATCCTGTTTTTGTGAAGCCGTCCAAGGCAGGTTCTTCACAGGGAGTAGGCAAGGCAGGCTGCCGTGAGGAGCTTGTAGACGCGCTGGAGCTGGCGGCTCGGCATGATTCCAAGATTCTTGTGGAAGAAAATATCGTGGGAAGAGAGCTGGAATGCGCGGTGCTTGGAGGCATTGAGGCCAAAGCTTCCGGCGTGGGAGAGATTCTTGCGGCGGATACGTTCTATACCTACGAGGCAAAATATAATAACGCAGATTCAAAAACCATCGTGGGGCCGGAGCTTCCGGAAGGAAAAGCTGAGGAAATTCGCAGAGATGCGGAAGCGATTTTTAAAGCGCTCGATTGCTATGGACTTTCCCGTGTGGATTTCTTCCTGAAAGAGGATACCAATGAAGTGGTGTTCAACGAGATTAACACGCTGCCGGGCTTTACGGCCATCAGCATGTATCCGATGCTCTGGGAGGCGGAAGGTGTTGACAAGAAAGCACTGGTGCAGCAGTTGATCGATCTGGCGATGATTCGCTATGAAGGATAGAAGGATATAAATATGACAAAAGAAAATGGCGGGCGGGCGCCGCACAGAGAAGAGCCGGAGAGAGCAGGCCGGCCAGGCGGCGCAGTCCATAAAAAAAGAAAGCTTCGATTGACGGTAAAAGGAGTACAGAGAGGATTCGGACAGGAAGAGGTCTCGGAGATTACCACGTTTGCCGATTATTTTATGAAAAATGAGAAGCATTACATTTTCTATTCCGAAACTACGGAAGAAGGGCGGACATTAAAGAATCGTTTGACTGTTTCTCCGGATGTGGTGGAACTGAAAAAAAGCGGCTGTGGAGATTCACTGCTGCGGTTTCGGGAGGGACATTCGGAGACCTGTGTGTATCAGTCACCGGCGGGAGCGCTGGAGATGGTATCAGATACCAGGCGGATAAAAATGCACGCAGGGGAAGATTTACTCCGGCTGACGCTGGAATACTCATTTTATATGTCAGGAATGCTGGTGTCCAACTATCATCTGACAGTGGAGGGAAAACCGGTGCCGGAAGAAACAGAATAAAAAAAGGTGCATCACAGGTGAAATTACTTTCCTGCTGTGATGCGCCTTTTTTGTTATTTTTTCTTGCGGTCTTTCTTTGCTTTTTCTTGTTTAACTTTTGCGGCGTCAATGTTTTCCTGTGCTTTGTCAGCTTTTTTGCGGATTTTTGCAACAAAGCCTTTTTTCTCCGGTTCCGGCACAGGAGCTTTACGGAAGTTATTGATGCTTGTGATATAGATACCACTGATCATAGCCTTGACCTCTGCCTTTACAGGAATCAGATCGTATACATCCTCATCGGCAATCAGGGACATTACTTTTGGACCGATTTTTGCTTTGACTACAGGGACTTTTGCCCGGCGCGCTCTTTTTGGAGTCTGGTCGAGAACCGCCTGCGGGAGTCCGGAATCAATCAGCGGCATTCTTTTTTTGTCAATGACAAGAATGGTGGCCTGCTGTGCCGCATCGACAAGCTTGCTTTTCTGTTCAGCCTGCTGTTTCTGCATTTTGGAGCCTTTGTAATAAAGGAACGCGAGAACGGCGATGGCGATAACCAGAATGACAGCCGTAATAATCCATGGATTTACACTCATGTCTCATCCTCCTAAGTTATATATGTCCGGAACCGGCAGAAATGTATCTGCTGATTCCGGGCAGTTCATTATTACAAACAAACATTGTAACATTTTTTTCTTGTTATGAAAAGATGAATCAGGAAAAAAATTGAGAATTCCTTATAACTCCTTTTGTTCTTCCTGAATGCTCTCCGTATGTCTGTCAAGCATTTCCTGAATTGCAGCCCGTGTGTGCTCGCTGATGGTCTTTTTCTGCTCTTTTGTCAGCTCTGAAAATTTGAACGGAGTTCCAAAGGCAACTTTGACATTGCCCGGCTTAATGCGGAAACCTCCGTTTTTTTCAAAGATACTGCTGGTACCGGAGATGGCCACAGGAACAATTGGAGCGCCGGCTTTCTGGGCCATTTTCAGGCTGCCTCCTTTAAATTCACCGATATGGCCGTCGCGGCTGCGCGTCCCTTCCGGGAAAATAAACATGGAATATCCCTCTTTCAGATATTCAGCTCCGGTGGTGATCATTTTAAGACCCTCCCGGACGTCGGTTCTGTTTAAGAACAGACAGTGGATCAGATACATCCATGAGGAAAGGCCGGGAATTTTCTGCAGGCTGTCTTTGGATACAAAGCCTGCTCCTGTCGGTATGACAACTTCGCTTACGAGAATATCCACATAACTGTTATGGTTGCCCACGTAGAGGCAGGATTCATCAGGAATATTGTCAAGGCCGCTCACTTCAATTTTTACTCCGGCAATCCGCAGCATATTGCGAAACGCTTTTTTCACCTGCAAATGTGCAATTCGGGAGCTTTCTGCCGGATCGGTCTCTGCCAGCTTCCGCAGGCGTTTTCTTTCCGGCGTGGTCACTATAATAAAATTAACTACATAAAATAGAACAAAAAACGCACGTAAATTCATAATATTCTCTCCTATCTGCCATAAAGCCGGGTAATGTCATAGAGACGCTTGGCGATATCGGAGGTCAGCAGGCCGTTTTTAATGCGGTAGGCCCAGTTTCCGTCAGCAACGCCCGGAATATTCATGCGGTATTCGCTGCCCTGGCAGAGCAGATCCTGAACCGGAACAATGGCGATGCGGGCGGGAGAGCCGAAACAGGTGCGGATAAAATCCCAGCTGATCTGGGAACCATCCGTATTCATATAACGGCGTACTTTGTCCCGGATATGTTCTGGCGCATGTTCATACCAACCGGTGCTTGTATCGTTATCATGGGTGCCGGAATAACAGATGCAGTTATATGGCTGGTTATATGGAAGATAACTGCTGTTATCATCCTCAAAGGCAAACTGCAGTATTTTCATACCGGGCAGATGGTAGCGGTCCCGAAGAGCCCGAACCTCATCGGTGATAATACCGAGATCTTCTGCGATAATCGGAAGATCTGTCCCGAAAATCTCTTCGATCCGTTCAAAGAAGGCGTCCCGGGGACCTTCCGTCCATTTGCCGGAAAGCGCGTTCTCAGCATCAGCAGGAACCTCCCAGTAGCTTTCCAGTCCGCGGAAATGATCGATGCGGACAATGTCACTCATGGTAAGCTGCGTCTCAATACGTTTCATCCACCATGCAAAATCAGTTTTTTTGTGATACTTCCAGTCGTAAAGGGGATTTCCCCAGAGCTGTCCGGTGGAACTGAAATAATCCGGCGGTACTCCGGCCACCACAACTGGGAAACCGTCTTTATCCAGCTGGAACAGTTTTGGCTGCGACCAAACGTCGGCGCTGTCTCCCGCAACAAAAATCGGGATATCTCCGATGAAAAGAATACCCTGTTCATTGGCATATTCCTTCAGAGCTGTCCACTGCCGGAAAAAAAGCCACTGCAGAAACTTCTCATAGCAGATTTCTTCATACAATTCTCTTTCAATGACCGCCTTCTGGGATTTGGTCGGTTTCCGGTATTTTTTCTCCCAGTTCAGCCAGTGGGCTCCCTTCTTGCTTTTTTTGATGGCCATGAACATAGCATAATCAGGAAGCCAGTCTGTATGCAGGCAGAAGGCGTCAAATTCTTTTTTCAGTGTGAGAATTCGCTCCTGCGAAGACATTTGGAACTTTGTAAATGCTTTGCGAAACAACGTGTCCTTATATTCCTTTACCAGCTCGTAATCCACCTGTTCCTCCGGAAAATCCGGTTTATCCCGCAGATCCTCCCCGGTCAAAAGACCGTCCTCCATCAGAAGCTCCGGGCTGATCAACAGCGGCTGGCCGGCAAAAGATGAATAGCACTGATACGGGCAGTTCGTTTCGCCGGTAGGACCGAGAGGCAATGTCTGCCAGATATGCTGACCGGCGTCTCTGAGAAAATCTACAAAACGGTAAGCCTCCGGGCCAAGGTCCCCGATGCCGTATTCCCCGGGAAGAGAAGTGGGGTGAACCAGAATGCCCGAGAGGCGGTGCATGTGTTTTATCGTGTCTAATTGCTCACGCATACTTTCCTCCTTTTTTATTTTTCTGATATTTCGTGATATCTTCGGCTGCAAAGCTTTTGATGTTTATATCACATACTTCGTTTATTATACAGAATTTTCTGAAAAATCGCAATCAAAAGAGCGATATAAAAAGGCTACAAATTATTTTAATAAATGTAAATGCCCATTGAAAAGAGCCTTCAAAAAAATTATAATGACTTTACTATATGGAAAAGGTCGAATTGACGGGAGGATATACAATGGTTAAAAGAGTTATTACGGTGTTGTTTATGGCTGTGGCGGTATCGATATCGGGTTGCGGAAAGGCCGACAGGCAGAAGACTTCCACAGAAGAAGTAACGACGGCGGAAAAAGAAGAAAATTCGGCGGAGCAAGTGACGGAAGATATTTTAAATGATAATGCGGAGCAAAAGCTGTTATACTGCATTACATCGTCTCCTGATGACTCTGACGCAGTTGTTATGCAAAATGCGTGTATAGAGGAAGGAGAGAAGGCTGGCTATACGGTAAAATGCGTTTATCATAACGGCGATACAGCAAAACAGGCAAAATTATTTGATGAAGCTGTTTCTGAAAAGGCATCGGCTGTTATCTGTAACAGTGCGGATGCAGATTCTGCCATCACAGATGTACAGAATGCCAGAAATGCCGGAATCCCTACCTTTCTGGTAAATAGTGAGATAAATCAGGAAGGCACTGCTGTAGCTCAGATTTTGTCAGATGACAGCCAGGGGGTTGCAGAAGCGGCCGGGTATCTGGCGGAAACTACAGGAGGGGAGGGACTCTATGTAGAGCTGTTGGAAAAAGAAAACCGAAAGTCTCAACTACGTTCTGAGGCTTTTCACGCTGTTATTGACCGGACTAATATGGAAATGGCGGTTAGGGAAATAGCCGGAGAAACCCGAGAGGAAGGAATGAAGAAAACAGAGACTCTGTTGAAACAATATCCGGCGATTCGAGCCGTGGTCTGTGAAAATGATGAGCTGGCCTGCGGCGCTGCTGACGCAGTTGCATCGGAAAATTTGGATCATGAAGTCTATATTATCGGTTTTGGTGGGACGGATGATATGAGGAATTATATTAAGGATGGTAAATGTTTGGTAACAGTATTGCAGCAGATAGACAACATGACAAGGGACGCTGTCGGTCAGGCTGAAGAATATCTTAAAACGGGATCTACTGGACTTGAGGAGAAACAGTTGACGGATTGTGTATTGATTACGACAGATACAGCAGATAATCTGAATAATTTTGCTTATCAGAATAAGTAAATGAGACGGCGTTAATAAACTCTTTTAAAAACCAGAAAATAGTGCTATAATAACACAATATATTCGCAGGTCTATTGAAGTTTGGCTGACAAGCCATATGTAAAATGATTTATCTGGTGAAGGAAATGAAACAAAATAAAAAAGTCTCAACACAGATCAAGTTTAGTTTATGGCTGTCTATTATCATGGTAGCAGCCTTTCTTATGGTCGGATTTTCTGTCATGACCATTCGTCCGTTTTTTGGATATATGACCATAGCGGGGGCTTTTGTTTTTTTGATAGCTGCGGTGGTTCATTACGAATACTTTGAGAAGCTGGCGACAGCGGAGCTTCTTGCCGCAGGATTTGAGCAGGGGCAGATACAGAAGGATCTTCTGAAGGAGCTGCCCGTCCCCTATATTCTGACGGATGATGAAGGACTGGTCATCTGGTATAATAACAGCTTTGCTGAGATGGCCGGAGAAAAAACTGAGAAAAAGAATATCACGCAGATGTTCGCTTCCCTTTATAAGAAAGTGTTTCCGAAGCCCGGCAGTACGAAAGAGTTCTGTATTACGATGGAAGACAGAAAGTTCCGGGTGGAATGCAAAAGCGTATGTATGACGGAAGAAGAAAAAGAAAAAGGGGAGACAGATCCTGATAATGTGCTTCTCGCCTTCTATTTCTTTGACGAGACTCAGCTGATGGAATACCGGGAAGAGTCCAAGAGCAAGCGAATGGTCGCCGGTCTCATTTACATTGACAACTATGAAGAAGTTCTCGAGAACATGGAAGAAGTGCGGCAGTCTCTTCTCCTTGCGCTGGTAGAGAGAAAGGTCATACGGTACATGCAGGGACTGGACGCCATTGTCAAGAAGTTCGAGAAGGATAAGTTCCTCTTCGTTTTTGAGGAGAAGAACCTTCAGAAGCTCATGGAATCGAAGTTTTCTCTGCTGGATGAGGTACGGATGATCAACATCGGTAATGAACTGTCCATGACTTTGAGTATCAGTGTGGGAGTCAACGCGCCCACCTATGTGGACACCTACGAGAGCGCCCGGATCGCCATGGATCTGGCGCTGGGAAGAGGCGGCGATCAGGCCGTTGTAAAAGACGGGGATTCCATCTCCTATTATGGAGGAAAGACTCAGAAAGTAGAGAAAAGTACGAGAGTCAAGGCGAGAGTGAAGGCTCATGCATTGCGGGAGATCATCATGACCCATGACAAGATTTTTATTATGGGTCATAAGCTGCCGGACGCCGACGCAGTGGGAGCTGCGCTGGGAATTTACCGGCTGGCACGTACATTTGATAAGAAGACTTATATCGTCATGGATAAGGATTGCGCGGCCATACGGCCCATTGTAGAAGGGATGATTAATGACAGCGGAGCAGAAGATTTTCCGTTTATCACCAATGAGCAGGCGTTGTCTCTGAGAGACGCTTCTTCCATGCTGATCATAGTGGATGTAAACCTACCGGCCATGACGGAGTGTCCGGAGCTGATTAAACAGATAGAAACCATTGTGGTGCTGGATCACCATCGGCAGAATAATGATACCATCAAAAAGGCGGTGGTTTCCTATGTGGAGCCGTATGCTTCTTCATCCTGCGAGATGGTGGCAGAGATTCTGCAGTACATCCCGGATAAGCCGAAGCTGCGCCCTATTGAGGCGGACGCACTGTATTCGGGTATTCTGGTAGATACCGATAATTTTGTTGTAAAAGCGGGAGTCCGGACCTTTGAGGCAGCGGCATATCTCCGCCGTGCCGGAGCAGATGTAACGAGAGTACGGAAAATGTTCCGCGAAGATATGGAGAACTGCAAGATACGTGCGGATATCATAAACCGTGCGGAGCTGTTTTATGATGAATTTGCGATTTCAACTTTTGATGGAAGAAATGTGGATGGAGCGACAGTGATCGGCGCCAAAGCGGCGAATGCGCTGCTGGATGTGCAGGGTATCCGGGGAAGCTTTGTTATCACGGAAATTTCCAGCTGTATTTATGTGAGCGCCCGTTCCATCGATGACTTAAATGTACAGATTATAATGGAGAAATTTGGCGGCGGCGGTCATCTCACAGTGGCTGCGGCACAGCTTAAAGATAAAACCATGGATGAAGTGGTCAATGATTTGAAAAATCTTCTTGCTTCAATGAAAAAAGAAGGAGATATTTAAGGAGGATTAATTTTATGAAAGTAATTTTATTAGAAGATGTGAAAGCATTAGGCAAAAAAGGAGATCTGGTAGAGGTCAACAACGGCTACGCAAGGAACTTTATCCTTCCGAAGAAGCTGGGTGTGGAAGCCACCGGCAAGAATATCAACGATCTGAAGCTGCAGAAAGCACATCAGGATAAGGTGGCTGCAGAGCAGCTTGCCGCAGCGAAAGCACTGGCAGAAGATCTTGCCGAGAAGTCTGTGGAAGTAAAAATGAAGGTGGGCGAAGGCGGAAAGACCTTTGGAGCCATCTCCACCAAGGAAATCGCGGCGGCAGCCAAAGAGCAGCTTGATATGGAGCTGGATAAAAAGAAGATTTCCGTTGACGAGCCGATTAAGAGCCTGGGAGTACACAATGTCAAGATTAAGCTTCATCCGAAGGTGACAGCGACTCTCAAGGTAAAAGTATCAGAGATGTAGGTCAGTCAGGAAATGGTTTCCTGTGGATGCGTGCGTATCCTGTAAATATGACAGATGATGATAGAGATGTGATGATATGCCGACAGTAGACGAGAATTTTATTAAACGAATACAGCCTCACAGTGAGGAGGCGGAAAAATCTGTGCTGGGTTCCATGCTCATGGACAGAGACGCCATTGTGGAGGCGGAGGATATCCTTGTTAAAGAGGATTTCTACCAGCGGCAGTATGGAATACTGTTTGAAGCCATGGTGGAGCTTTATCAGGAGGGCAAACCAGTGGATCTGATCACTCTCCAGGATAAGCTGAAGGAGAAAGATGTTCCGGAAGCTCTTTCCAGCCTGGATTTTTTCCGGGAACTGGTGGATATTGTTCCCACATCCACCAACGTGCGGCAGTACGCGCAGATTGTCCACGATAAGGCGACGCTCCGGTCTCTCATCAAGGTGACCGAGGATATCGGCAATGCCTGCTATCTGGGCAAAGAGGAGACGCCGGCTATTCTGGAGAAAACGGAGAAAGAGATTTTCGGTCTGCTGCAGAACCGGAACAGAATGTCAGATTTTGTACCTATCCAGGATATCGTGCTGAATTCCTTAAATGCCATAGAAGATGCGGCGAAGACCAGAGGACGGGTCACAGGTATAGCTACCGGGTTCACAGAGCTCGATTATAAGCTTACGGGTCTCCATCCGGCAGAACTCATACTGGTGGCGGCAAGACCGGCCATGGGTAAGACGGCATTTGTCCTGAACATTGCCCAGTATGCGGCGTTTAAGGATAATCACGCTATTGCCATGTTCAGTCTGGAGATGTCCAAAGAACAGCTTGTTACGAGATTGATGGCGTCGGAGTCAATGGTGGATTCTCAGCAGATTCGTACCGGAGATCTGAGGGATTCTGACTGGGAGAAGCTTCTGGAGGGAGCCGCTCTCATCGGCAATTCCAGACTGATCATCGATGATACGGCGTCTTCTCTGGCGGAGATTCGTTCTAAATGCCGGAAGTACAAGCAGACTTATGATATAGAAATGGTTGTCATCGACTATCTGCAGCTTATGAGCGGCAGTAATACAAGAAGGAATGAATCAAGGCAGCAGGAGATTTCTGAGATTTCCCGTGCTCTCAAGGTGCTTGCCAGAGAGCTGAATATTCCGATCATCGCTCTGTCTCAGCTTTCCCGTGCGGTGGAGGCAAGGCAGGATCACCGGCCGATGTTGTCGGATCTCCGTGAATCCGGAGCCATCGAGCAGGATGCCGATGTGGTGATGTTCCTGTACAGAGACGAGTATTATAATCCGGATACAGAAAAAAAGAATATAGCGGAAGTCATTGTGGCGAAGCAGAGAAATGGTGCCACCGGCAGTATTGAACTTGTCTGGCTGGGACAATATACGAAATTTGCAAACAAGGAGCGGATTCAGTAGAAATCCGCTCCTTTTGTCTTTTTTTAGAAGACGAATATCATTGAGAATGCAGCCTGAACCTTGCTATACTATGAATATGCCGATATTAAAAATTATAGTATGACAGGAGCGAATAAGAATATGAAGGAAAAAAGATATTCCATCTCGGAGGCGTCCAGACTTCTGGAGGTGGAGAACCACGTTCTCCGGTATTGGGAGGAGGAGCTGGGGCTTACCATTCCAAGAAACGAGCTGGGACACCGCTATTACAGAGAAGAGGAAATACAGCTTTTAAACTGTATTAAAGAATTAAAGAATAAAGGCTTTCAGCTGAAGGCAGTGAAGGAAGTGCTGCCGGATCTGGAACAGAAAAAACTCATTGACGTACATAAGCTGCTGGCCACCCAAGTGGAGCTTGAGAACATGGGCGTTGAGGAGGACAGGCCGGAGGCAGACGGCTTATCGGAAGACGGGACAGGACAGCAAAGCGTGGAAGTGTCCGATGAAGAATCAGAGAGCGAAGAGTTCCGGATAGATACTTTTCAAAAAGAAGACTCAAAGAAAACCGGACACAACGGAAAGGTGGTGGCCATGAGAAAAGGGAATGATTATACGGAAAGTCATCCTGCAGCGAGGGAAGCAGCATCGGGTTCTCTCAGGAGCAACGAGGAAAAAATGCGGGAGTTTGAGTCGATCATGGGACGGATCATCGGAAAAGCGCTGCGGGAACAGGCGGAGATGATGGGGGATGTCATGAGCGACCGCATCAGCAATCGGGTGATCAGAGAGCTGGATGATGTGCTTGAGGAGCAGGAGGAGCGGGAAGAGGCCCGCTATAAAAAATTAGATGAGGCGATTCGAAGTCATCAGAAAGCGAGACAGGAAATCGCGGTGTCCAAAGATGAGGGCGGACGGAAGAAAAGTCGTTTTTTCAGAAAGAACAAGAGAAAAATATAACTATCTTTAATATAAAATAAAAAACAAAAAGAGTGCCTGCAAAACAGACACTCTTTTCTATGCCCGAAGGCAACTTAATATTCCAGATTATTCCTGGCTGATAGCACCAGATGGGCAAGCACCTGCGCATGTTCCGCAGTCGATGCAGGAATCAGCGTCGATTTCGTATTTGCCGTCGCCTGCGCTGATAGCGCCAACTGGACATTCACCCTCACAAGTTCCACAGTTGATACATTCATCAGAAATTACGTATGCCATTAGTATATCCTCCTTTAGGTTTAGATTATTACAAAACTGTCTTGTTCTGTATTCCCTATTTTATACTAGATTTCCGCCAATATCAAGCGGATTTCCAAGAAAAATACTGGTAAAATTGTATTATTTTCAAACCAAAAACGAGTTCACTGCGTTTATCTCAATGCCTGTAAAAGGGAGAGAATCTTGTTGAGAAAAATTATTAATTACGATTGTGTTAAATTACAGTGAATAATTACCATAAAGGGTTGATTGAACCAGTATTATCCATTATAATAAAAAACAAGAGAAAAAATGTGTTATTAGAGATTAAAACACATTTTTTTGTTTTGTAGAAAAGCTGAGAAGAGTTTAGGCGATCGAGACGGAAAATAAAAATGAAGGGGGGATTTGATGTGGAACCCTGGGGATGATAAAAAAACAGCGGGAATGATGATCAGTGCAGTGGTGATCGTATGTCTTGCGCTTATTGCCGTGATTTTTGCTTTCGTGATGCTTCAGAGGAGACATGAGAGCGAGATCTCTGCCGCGTCGGATACGGAGGGGCAGACGGAGATTACCATTGAAATAGGCAAGGCAAAAAAAGAAGAGGAAACTGCCGGAGAGGACGGAGACGAAGCAGAGGAAGATGCTGAGGACAGTACGGGAGAGAGCGAGAGTGTGTATCTGGTTAAAGGAAAAGATACCGGATCTAATCCTTACGAAAAGGCTGACCATCTGGCATATACGGACAGTGTCCGCTATACCTGGGAAGAATTGTCCTGGCTGGACTCCTATGGCCTGTGCATTACAAGAAATGAGATTTATGCCCGCCATGGCAGGATGTTCAATGATCAGGATATTCAGGACTATTTTAACCGGCAGGATTGGTATGTGGCGCAGACATCCTCCGCAGATTTCGACGAATCTGTCCTCAATGATGTGGAGCTGTATAATGTGGAATTGATTCATTCTTATGAGCTGAAGCAGGGATATTAGATATGAGTGGTGGAAATGTGCGTGGAAGTCGAATGACCAGCGTGCCGGAAGAGAGGGGAATCTTAGATGGAAGAGAAAAAGAAAAAAGCAGCGGTCATATTTCCGGGCGTCGGTTATCACACGGATAAGCCGCTTCTTTATTACAGCAAGAAGCTGGCGGTGGCCGGCGGATATGAGATTCTGGAAGTCAGTTACGGAGAGCTGCCGTCCGGCATCAAAGGCAATGCAGCAAAAATGATGGAAGCCTTTGAGATGGCCAGTGCCCGGGTGGAAGAGCAGCTTCGCGACGCGGCTCTTGACAGCTTCGAGGATGTGCTGTTCATTTCCAAGAGTATCGGCACCGCCGTTGCGGCGGCTTTCGCCCGGAAGCATCAGATACCTGCCGGACAGATCTACTACACGCCGGTGGAAGAATCCTTCCTTGCCATCGGTACAACGGGCATTGTGTTCCACGGCACCAGTGATCCGTGGGCAAGAACAGAAGTGATCGAAACGGAATGTGCGAAAAGAAACCTGCCCCTTTATGAGACGGCGGGAGCCAATCACTCTCTTGAGACAGGAAATGTACAGGAGGATCTGAAGAATCTGACAGAGATTATGAAGAAGACGGAAGAATATATAAAAGCACGCCAATGACATGCATTTTTAGCGCATATCATTGGCGTGCTTATTTTAAAATATTTCTGAACTGCGGCGGATTATTTGCGGGATACAAAGGCCGGAAGACCGTCTTCTCCCAGAGGGACATCTACCTTGCCCTGAATCAGAGGGCGGGCGTAGGAGATAAATTCTTCTGTCACATCAGTACCGTCAGCAGTGATCCATGAGAGAGGTACTGCTTTCTCTTTGTTGCACACTTCAGTCACGTCAACAAGACCGCATTCCATCTGATAGGAACCGTCGGCGGTATCCTGACGGTTGAAGGAAACCATTTTGCCAGTCTCTCCTCTCAGGGCAGCCTGCACGCCGAAAGTACCGGCAGCAGCGGCTTCCTGCTGATCGGTGGCGGAAAGCATGGAGGCAGAACAACGCTGGCTTACGTTAAACTCCACGGAACGTGCCTTTACGCCCAGACGGGAACGGACAAGATTCTCCAGATATTTTCCGCAGCCGGCAAGCATTTTATGGCCGAAAGTATCTGTGCCCACAGAACTGTCATATTCGCAGATAAATGTGCCGTCTTTGTCGTGGATACCTTCAGATACACATACAATGACGTTACAGTTCTTCTTGAGACACTGACGGACGCTGTTTAGAAACTCTTCGGTGTCAAAGGAAGTTTCCGGCAGGTAAATAAGCATCGGGTTGTCACCGGTATATTTCCGCGCCAGAGCAGCGGCGGCCGTGAGCCATCCCGCATGGCGGCCCATGATCTCCAGGATAGTAACGGATTCTTTTTCGTAAACATTAGCGTCCAGAACAATTTCACGAACGGTGGAAGCTACATATTTTGCGGCGCTGCCATATCCCGGAGTGTGATCTGTCTGCACCAGGTCGTTGTCTATGGTCTTTGGCTGACCGATAATGCGGATATCGCTTCCGGCGGATGCGGCGTAACGGGAAAGCTTGCTCACGGTATCCATGGAATCATTTCCGCCGATGTACTGAAAATAACCGATATTCATTTCTTTGAACTTCTCAAAAAGCTTCGGGTAAACCGGATCATCCAGAGATTCCGGAAGCTTATAGCGGCAGGAGCCCAGATAAGCGCCCGGCGTATATAAAAGGGCGTCAAGTTTGTCTCCTGGCAGAATCTCGTCGAAATCGAGAATCGTATCATTTAAAAAGCCTTCGATGCCATTGACCATGCCGTAAACATGGCTGATTGCTTCAGGATGACGGCGGGCTTCCGAGACAACGCCGTAAAGGCTGCTGTTGATAACTGCCGTAGGACCGCCGGATTGACCGACAATAAGGATTTTTCCTGACATAGTGTACCTCCTAATTATGAATCAAATGCCATATGATTCTTACATCAATAATAAGCATTGGTTAAAAAAGATAGTATTATTATACTATATGAAAAGGAGACTGTCTATTTAAAGGGAGAGAAAGAAAATATTTTATAAATATAATAAAAAATTACGATTTTTTTACGATTTGACCACAGACCGGACACAGTTTTTATGTAAAATAACTTACCTTTAAAATCAATTTCCGCTTCCGGGATTAATATTAAGGTGAAAAATACGAAAGAAAGGCGGGGGGACAGCCCCGGGCATAAACAAAGATGAAACCTGCATTTATTTGTATCGGATTCCAGAAATGTGGAACCACTTCTTTGTATGATATCCTGCGGCAGCATGAAGGTATCTGTCTGACGGAGGGGGTCAAGGAACCCATGTTTTACAGGGTTCCATTATTTCGTTTCTTCCTTGGAGAAAAATGGTATGAAAAAAGATATTTTGGGCATGTCCGGCCAGAGGACGGGAGGATGGCCGGAGAAGTGAATGCCGGACTGGGTTTTCAGGGCTGTGCAGCTAAGATCGGGAAGGATTTTCCGGAGGAGACCCGTTTGATTTTTCTCATGCGCGATCCGGCTGACCGGTGCTATTCTGCTTACAAATATTTTCTTGCTCTGGGATTTCTCCCGTGCCGGACGGTAAGGGATGACAAAAAAAGAGGGCATGCGGCAGCATTTGACCGATATGTGAATAGCATTCTACACAGCCGGTTTCACCGGAAAGGCATTATGATCCGGAGACTGAAATACCTCTGTTTTTCCCAGGGAAATTATGCCTGCTGTATTGAAGAATATCTTAAATATTTCCCGAAAGAAAATATGAAGTTCGTTTTCTTTGAGGAATTGATCGAGGATGAACAGAGAGTTGCGGAAGATATTCTGGATTTTATCCGGGTTGAGAAGAATTCCGGAATCAATTATAATATCAAGAGTAATGAGAGTGTGTTCTGTGCCGTTTCACCCCTGCGAAGCAAAGTCATATATCTTTTTCAGGGCGTCTATCATATTTTGATAGATTTCCTGCATCTGGGCAGATTCCCTAAGGTACGTCATGTCCTGCGCAAGTTCTTCCGGTGGATTCAAAATATGTGCATTCAACGGGACGCGGACCGTTCCAAAATGTTTCCGCAGACCCGGCGCATTCTTAACCGCTATTATCAGGACGAGATTGCCCGGCTGGAAGAGCTGATCGGACGCAAAGTGCCGGAAAGCTGGGGGAGAACGGCGTAGTGCGCGCCTGTATCACAAAAGATTTACTTGAAAACCCTCTGATAAAGAGTTATAATAACTAAAGAAATGAAAAACGGTCTTCAGGGCGGGGTGCAAGTCCCCACCGGCGGTAATCACAGAGAAGTGCGAGCCCGCGAGCCGAAAGGCAGGATTCCGGTGAGATTCCGGAGCCGACGGTATAGTCCGGATGGTAGAAGATGTTTATATTTGTATGCGTGTATTTTATTTACGTGTATTTATATGGCGGTGATAAGCCCTGAGATTAGTCGCAGTGTACGACTGGTTTCAGGGCTTTTTGTATTTAAAATATTTCTTTCTGGAATCTTTCCAGGATTCTTATCGTAAACGACCCTGCAGTCATCCGGCAGAATCTGCCAATATTCCTGTTCCTGAAGCTCCGATCATACATTTTCTGATATATATTGCGGAAAGGAGAAGAAGTCAATATGAACGGCATTGAGAAATCAGATGCGGCCGGGCCATATCCGGATGAGCAATATATGCGAAGAGCCATAGAGCTGGCGAAGCGCGGCAGCGGCCATGTGAATCCAAATCCGCTGGTGGGAGCGGTGATTGTCCGGGACGGAGAGATTCTCGGAGAAGGCTGGCACGAAGAATATGGAGAGCTCCATGCGGAGCGAAATGCCATTGCCCATGCCAGAGCGGCCGGGCACCGTCTGGAAAGCAGCACCATCTATGTGACCCTGGAGCCCTGCTGCCATTATGGAAAGACGCCGCCCTGCACGGAGGCGATTATCGAGGAAGGAATCACGACGGTGGTAGTCGGTTCGGATGATCCCAATCCCCTGGTGGCAGGCAGAGGATTTCGGATATTGAGGGAGCACGGCATTACGGTGATACCACATTTTCTGAAAGAAGAATGTGACGCTGTCAACGAGGTGTTCTTCCATTACATCAGCACTGGGCGCCCCTATGTGGCCATGAAATATGCCATGACACTGGATGGGAAGATTGCCTGCCGGACGGGAGATTCCCGATGGGTGACCGGAGAGGAAGCCAGAAATCATGTACACAGACTGCGCAATCATTTTAAAGGAATCATGGCTGGTATCGGAACGGTGCTGGCGGATGATCCTATGCTGAACTGCCGCATGAAAGGAGGCAGAGATCCGGTGAGGATTATCTGTGACAGTCATCTGCGGATTCCTCTGGAATCCAGACTGGTGCAGACCGCGCGGGAACAGCCTGTCATTGTGGCGTGTCTTCCCGGAGAGAACCGGACAAAAGCAAAGCAGCTTGAGAAAAAAGGGGTGACGGTCTGGGAGATACCTCCGGAAACGGAAGCAGAGCCGCACCGGAACATGATAGATTTGAGTTGTCTCATGCAGAAGCTGGGTGAAAATAAAATCGACGGTATTTTGCTGGAAGGCGGCGGCACGCTCAACGAGAGCGCTCTTCAGTCCGGGATTGTATCTAAGGTTTATTGTTATCTGGCGCCCAAAATATTTGGCGGTGCGGACGCGAAAACTCCGGTGGAAGGCCGCGGCGCGGCGCTGGCAAAGGACGCCTGGATGCTTGAACGGTGCGGGCAGCGACAGTTTGGAGAGGATATTCTGCTGGAATACAGGGTAGTGCGCTAGAAAAACGGGAAAGGAGATAATACAGAGATGTTTACAGGTATTATCGAGGAAATAGGAGTGATAAGAAGTATCAGGATGGGGGCTCATTCCGCCGTCATCACCATTCAGGCAGATAAGGTGATGGAAGATATCCATGTGGGCGACAGTATTGCAGCCAATGGAGTATGTCTGACAGTCACATCGTTTGACAGGAACAGCTATGATGTGGATGTGATGCATGAGACACTGCGGAGGACCAGCCTGGGGAAAATGAAAAGCGGAAGCCGGGTGAATCTGGAGAGGGCTATGGCGGCGGATGGAAGGTTTGGAGGCCATATGGTGGCGGGCCATGTGGATGCTCCGGGTACTATTGCATCCATGGAAAAAGATGATAATGCTATATGGATAACGGTTCGGACGCCGCCGGACATCCTGAAATATATCGTAGAAAAAGGCTCCATTGCGATTGACGGTATCAGTCTCACAGTGGCGCGGGTGGATGATAAGAGCTTTGCAGTGTCAGTGATTCCTCACACGGGAGCCAATACTACTCTTCTTGAAAAGAAACCCGGGGATATGGTTAATCTGGAAACGGACATGATAGGCAAATATGTGGAAAAGCTTCTGGGTTTGAATAGGGAAGAGGAAAAGCCGCAGTCGGGTATCACGGAGGAGTTTTTGAGAAACCATGGATTCTGACGGTAAAGCATAACTCAAATGATCATACATCACAAAAAGACGAGGAGAATGAAAAATGAATGAATTTCGATGCAATACTATAGAGGAGGCTCTGGAAGATTTTAAACAGGGCAAAATGGTCATCGTTGTGGATGACGGTGATGTGGAAAATGACGGTGCGCTTGTGGTGGCAGGCCAGTTTGCCACGCCAGAGGCAGTGAATTTTATGTTAAGTCATGGAAAAGGAATCATGACCATGCCGGTTTCTGAAGATGTGGCAAGGAAAATCGGTGTGGAGGAACAGATTTGGGAGAACCGGGAGTTATCCCGTTCTGTTTCTACAGTGACCATTGACAGTGTACATGCGGCGAGCGGCGCTTCGGCGGCGGATCGTTCTCTGACTGTGATGACCGCAGCGGCGGAGACGGCGGGACCGGAGGAGTTCAGACGGCCGGGGACCATAGTGCCTAAGGTGGCGCTGCAGGGAGGCGTGCTGAAACGTACAGGTTTTACAGAAGCGGCGGTGGATCTGGCACAGATGGCAGGATTGAGGCCGGTGGGATTGCGCTGTGGAATCCTTGATGAAGAAGGGGCGGTGGCAAAAGTACCAAAGCTGCTGAAGTTTGCGGAGAAATATGACCTCAAAATCATAACCATAGCGGATATGATTCAGTATCGCCGGCGGACTGAAAGTTTTGTAAGCTGTGAGGCTGAGGCGGATTTTCCGACTCATTACGGTCATTTTCGGATTTTTGGTTATGTGAACAAATTAAACGGGGAACATCATGTGGCCATCGTGAAAGGAAATGTGGACGACGGCGGGCCGGTGCTCTGCCGGGTACACTCAGAATGTCTGACCGGGGACGCGCTCGGTTCGAGACGCTGCGACTGCGGTCAGCAGTACGCGGCTGCTATGAGGATGATCGAGAAAGAAGGACGCGGAGTACTTCTTTATATGAGACAGGAAGGCCGGGGTATTGGATTGATAAACAAGCTAAAAGCTTATGAGCTGCAGGATCAGGGTATGGATACAGTGGAGGCCAATATTGCTCTGGGATTTCCGGAGGACCTGCGGGACTATGGCATCGGTGCACAGATTCTCGCAGACCTGGGCGTTAAGAAACTTCGTCTCATGACCAATAATCCGGCAAAGGTAGTGGGACTGTCTGGGTACGGCATAGAAATCGTGGAGCGGGTGCCAATCATCATTGAGGCAAATGAAGATGACTTCTTCTACCTGAAAACCAAGCAGGAGAAGATGGGACATTACACAAAATATTAAAAAACATTTTATGGATAAGAACAGGAGGAAATATCATGAGAGTAAACGTATTTGAAGGAAAAGTAGTAGGCGGAGAAGAGAGAGTGGGAATCGTGTGCGCGAGATTCAATGAGTTTATCGTTTCCAAGCTTTTGAGCGGCGCCATTGACGGCCTTGTCCGCCACGGTATGAAAGAAGAAAATATTGATGTGGCGTGGGTACCGGGAGCATTCGAGATTCCGCTGATCTGTGAAAAGATGGCGAATTCAGGAAAATATGACGCGGTCATCGCTCTCGGTACGGTTATCCGCGGCGCCACCAGCCACTATGATTATGTGTGCAGCGAGGTTTCCAAAGGCGTGGCGCAGGTGGGACTTCAGTCCGGCATTCCGGTATTATTCGGTATCGTCACCACGGAAAACATCGAGCAGGCCATTGAGCGCGCCGGCACAAAGGCGGGCAACAAGGGGTATGATTGCGCGCTTGGCGCTATTGAAATGATCAACCTCATCAAGGAGATTGAAAAATAATAACTATTGAATTTTTTGATTCCGTGTATTATACTGAGTAAAGTACCCGATAAACAAACAGGATTTTTGAAGTAATACAGGAGGAATAGATCATGGCAGCTCAGGTTGTTACAAAGAATACATTAATCGGAGAGATGCTCCAGATGGATATGGGGATTGCCGCTATTTTAATGGCAGCAGGAATGCACTGTGTTGGATGCCCGTCTTCCGCTATGGAGAGTCTGGAAGAAGCATGCATGGTGCACGGTATGGACGCAGACCAGGTGCTTGGCCGCATTAATGACTATCTGGCAAATAAAAATAAATAAAAAGCAGATACAGCAATGAACGGTGCAGCCGGAAAGATGTCACGATGCTTCAGATATCGCCCGGCTGCGCCTTCTTTTTATGTCAGAAATACCGTTTTAACGTCGTAAATACCAGAAAAGCACAGCTTCGAAAAAAACAAAGCTGTGCTTTTTGTATCGTAATATTTATTTGGCCGATGTATATTTAATTAAGCTGGTTCAGTGTTTCCAGGGCATTTTCCCGGAATACAGACTGAAAATGTTCCTCAAAATAGGAAAGTGTAGAGTATGACGTGTTCAGAACAGTACCATAATCAGAAGCAATGGTACAGGCTCTTTTGAAAATGTCATGTTCACACTGGTTTTTTATCAGAAACAGGTAGTAGGTCTGGCTGGCGGCGTCTTTGTACAGACGACTTTCACCGGTGTAAAATGGGGTGAGGAACGCGCTCAGATGTGTGATGGTATCCAGATCAGAAAAAGTGTAGATCTGAAGATTATGTTTCTTCCTGGATGCCTCCTGTTTCTTTCTCAGAACTTCCTTTTTTGCCTGGGCAATAGCCTGAGTGAACGGAGCGATCAAATCGAGCGCATCATCGGCGGCCTGCCTTCCATCGTCTTTATCGGATGAAGTTTTGAAAGGAAGATCTTCGTCCGAACTGCTGCTGAAAGAAACAGATTCCTCTTCGTAGGAATCAGTGTCAGCAAGATCTTCATCAAAAACATCGGAAGAATAATCTTCGTCAAAATCATCTTCATCAAATGGACTGGAAAATCTGGAGAAACGGGTATCCAGTTCATCCGGATCCTCCACTTTGGTGACCACAAGTACCAGGCATTCATTGGAAATCGGAATGGCCTCAATCATGAGAGGAATATTATCCGCTTCAAAGCCAAGCTCAATGGAAGCCTGCTGAATCATATCACGAAACAGTGCTCTGGCTTTGGCAGAACCGTAAGCCAGTTCGGAAAGCCGCAGCTCCCGTTTATCTAAGTCAGATTTATTTAATGTACATCGTATCTGATTATCATTCAATTTTTCTAATTTCATGAATTCACTTCCTTTTTGATAAAGTCATATCAGGATATTATATATGGAGAGTTCTGTCCCATGGAAAATATGGGACAAGAATATGTGGTGTGTATAGTATAAACATTATTCTGAAAACTGTAAAGTGTTAAAATCACCCACATATCTGTAAACGGGCATGTTTTCACAAGGAATTCACAAAATTTATTGTAAAACAATAAAAAATATAGTAATATGATATACGAAGCCGGTTATCATAAGCCAGAAGCAGACATGAACTGATCTCGAGATGCATCAGGAATACAAATATTGCATAATCCCCATGGCAATAGCGAAAGCAGCCTTTTCTTGCATGTTCTCATCCGCAATCATCTCGGCTTCAGAGGGATTGGAGAGAAAGCAGATCTCTGCGATTACTGTGGGAACAGTGTTGTCCCGCAGCAGGTAGTAATCGGAATTGGATTTGATTTCTCTCTTATTTTCCTCTCCTGTCAGATACAGAGTCTGTGCCTGTATAAGAGAGGCGAGACGCTGACTTTCTTCGCTGGAAGTCTGGTAGAAGACCTGCGCGCCGTGCTGAGTACTGTCAGGAAAACTGTTCTGATGGATACTCACCGCACAATTGGGGGAGGATTCCGTGATGATGGATTTTCGGTTTTTCAGATCGCTGGCTTTTTTATTGGAGACGGCGTCATCCTCAAGGCTGCAGTCCGTTTCTCTTGTCATGACCACGTGAATGCCGTTTTGTTCCAGAATGGTTCGGCATTTGAGGGCAATGGACAGATTAATGTCCTTTTCCTGAATGCCGGAAGCACTGACCTTTCCCGGGTCTTCCCCGCCGTGGGGCGGGTGCCGGAAGCGCGGATGATCATCCGGAATATGCCTTGCCCTGACGCGTCAACATATAAAAGGGGGAGGCTGAATCGCCTCCCATCCCTGAAGTAGTTATTCTGATTCCTGAATAGCGTCGTAACCGGTTTCCTTCGTACGGATTTTTAATGCGGAGCGGATTTCATAGGTGAAGATTTTGCCATCTCCGATCTCTCCGGTGTAGGCTGCTTTCTGGATAGCGTCCACGGTTTTTTCCGCCCATTCCTCCGAGGAAACAGCAATCTCGAATTTTACCTTTGGCTGCATCTGCATATCCACTTCCATGCCCCGCACGATTTCCTGATATCCTCTCTGGATGCCGCATCCCATGACCTGATATACGGTCAGTCCGTTGACATTGAGGTCATCCAGCGCTTTTTTTACATCTTCAAATTTTTCTTCTCTTATATATGCTTCAATTTTAAACATCATTTTTCTTCCCACCTTACTGATCTAATCCGTTAAAGCTTGGATATGCGCTTTCTCCATGCTGCGTGATATCCAGTCCAATCTGTTCCTCTTTTACTGTGACGCGGAGAGGAGTAAATATTTTTACAACAGCCACGCAGATGAGCGTTCCAACAATAGCCACAGCGATGGTGACGACGATACCGATGAGCTGGGCGGCAAAGAGATGAAAATCACCGAATACCAGACCGTCCCACTGGGCGACGCTGTTGATGGAGGACTGACCGAACAGACCTGTCGCGATGCCGCCCCAGATACCGCCGATGCCGTGACATCCAAAGGCGTCGAGCGCGTCATCAATTTTCAGTTTCTTTTTCACAAGAGCTACGCCAAAGTAGCAGATCGGACTTACCAGAAGACCGATGATAAATGAAGCCCAGATTGGAACAAATCCGGCTCCCGGCGTGATGGCGACGAGACCGACGACAAGGCCGGTGGAAGCGCCGACCAGCGTAGGTTTGCCGGTCTTGATGACATCAATGGCCATCCAGGCAAGAAGCGCGGCAGCTGCGGAGATGGCGGAGGTCATAAATGCGTGTGCAGCCAATCCGTCTGCTTTTAACGCGCTTCCTGCGTTGAAGCCGAACCATCCGAACCAGAGGAGAGAAGCGCCAAGGGCTACAAATGGAATATTGTGAATACGGTAGGTGGTGTGTTCGTACCCTCTTCTTCTGCCAAGAATAATAGCGAGGACAAGGGCGCTGACACCGGAGCTGATATGTACAACATTACCGCCCGCAAAGTCTACAGAACCGATGGATGCCAGAAATCCGCCGGAGCCCCATACCATGTGAGCCATTGGATAATAAACAATGATGGACCAGAGGGCGATAAAGAAAAATAACGCTTTAAATTTCATACGTCCCACCAGAGATCCCGTAATGAGGGCCGGGGTAATCATGGCGAACATCATCTGGAACATACAAAAAACCAGATGCGGCAGAGAATCGGAATATGGACCCACATCCATTCCAACGCCATTTAATCCGAACCATCGCAGATCACCGATGATTCCGCCGTGATTTCCGCCAAAGGCCAGGGAATAGCCAAATAAAGCCCACATCACAACGGAAAGTCCCATAATAGCAACGCAGGCCATCATGGTATTTACAACATTTTTTCTCCGTACCAGACCGCCGTAGAAAAACGCCAGTCCCGGAGTCATTAAAAATACAAAAGCTGCACAGATCATTACAAAAGCTGTATCTCCTGAATTCATATCTTATCTCATCCTTTCCTTCTTCAAAATGCCGGCTTAAATGATTGTTTCAGACTGTTTTCATGAAAAAAAGGCGTCTGCAGTATGATCAATACTGTAAACGCCTTTGTCTTGTAATGCAGTCTAGCACAGTTCCAATTTTTGCACAAGTAAAAAAAATATAGTATTTTTTTAAAAAATTCTGCAATAATAAACAATATTATGGTGGTGAGAAAAAATACACTTAATTTGTTATTGTAATTCGGACGATTTACTTAAGATATGTATGTCATCAGTCCGTTTTACAAAATACTGCCCGGGGAAAAAAGAAGCGCCTCCCGGGAAATTGTAACAGATATGAATGCGGCGGTTTTCGTAAACAGTAATTTTAGCAATCAACGCTGACAGCAATGCCCGGTCCAGGTAGGAGACTGGTCTGGCTGCCGGTTTTTCATTTAATAAAGGAGATTGCCGGACTTTTTTCCAAAAATCAGCACGTCGGTTTGTGAGTTCTTCCTGTTTAGAACGGCAGAATTGTTCCTTCCGGCGGTATTTTTCCCGGCAGACCAGAAATTCTTCCCGGGAGAGTAGTCCTGATTTGTAATCTTCATAAGAAGTAAGAAAAATGTCCCGCGCCGCTTTCCGTTCATTTTCCATGAGCTGTAGCTCGGATTCGATGCCCGGCTGGTCAAAAAACTGTTCCGCCTGTTGCCATACCAGCCCGGACAGCTTTTCGCAGCGGGACAGAAGAAGGTTCAGATCGTTAAGGACCGCCTGTTCCAACGCCCGGGCGGGAATGGTATGCGGGGTGCAGAAATGTCTCCCATGCCGCTTGCAGGTACCGCAGGTGAAAGAATATTCCGGACTGCCGTCGGCGTGCCGCCAGATTGTTTTTACCATGGGACGCCCGCAGCCGCCGCAAAAGAGGAGACCTGCAAAGAGATGACGTGCCGGAACGTACGCTCCGGCCGGGGAGCGGACGTTGCTTTTCAGGAGTTTCTGAGTTCGCCGCCACGTTTCTTCATCGATGATGGCCTCGTGAGTTCCCCTGACTACGATCCAGCGTTCCCGCCCGAGCATGTGTTGTCTGCTCCGCAGCTTTTGTTCTCTCGTGCCCTGTACCATATTTCCCACATATATTTCTTTATGTAAGATGTGATTAATGGTAGAATAAGACCAGAGGGAACCGCAGCCGACTCCGGGATTGGCATAGCGGAGTCCTGACGCCCGTTTATAGGCGGAAGGACAAAGGACGCCCTCGCTATTTAAAAGCCGGGCAATCTGCTGCTTGCCGAAACCCTGCAGATAGAGAGAGAAGATCCGCCGGACGACGGAGGCGGCGTACTCGTCGATGATCAGCTTGTTTTTATCTGTGGGCGATTTCCGGTAGCCATAGCTGGCAAAGGCTCCGATAAACTCTCCGCACTGCCGTTTGGTCTGCAGGGCGGAATGAACCTTGCCGGATATATCGCGCGCGTATTGCTCGTTAAAAATATTTTTAATGGGAAGAAGCATATCATAGGGCTGCCGCAGGCTGTCTATATGGTCGGAGACGGAGATGAAACGAATTCCTTTCTCTGGAAAATATCGTTCAAGATACCGCCCGCTCTCGATGTAGTCTCTGCCAAAACGAGATAAATCTTTGACAATGACACAGGTGATTTTTTTGTTTTCAATGTCTGCGAGCATCCTCCGAAAGGCGGGACGCTGAAAAGTGACGCCCGAATATCCGTCGTCGATATACATATTATATAGAAGAAGCTCCTCTTTTTTCTCAATAAAACCGGTGAGAAGCTTTTTCTGATTGGCGACGCTGTCGCTTTCTTCCCGGTCGCCGTCCTCACGGGAAAGGCGGATATAAGCGGCGGTATAAAAAAGATCCGGCATATTTTTACCTTCTTTTTCTTTTATAGTGTTAAAGGGTACAAGTGGTATAAGCTTACAGCAGATGCAGGGATTTTTATGGAGGAGCGGCGGATAACTGCCGCAGATGCGCCCGGATAATCTGGATAAGCGCTTCATCTTCTGTGATGGAGGAGAGAAAATCCCTCTCCACAGTGATGAAGGGAGACTGTTTTATCCTGCCGGGCAATGAGTCTTTTTCTGACCTTTCGGATGGCAGATTGAATGAAGCATTGTATGGAGAAATGTTTCGGGGGGTGTTTTGTGGCATAAAGGGCCCTCCTGATCGAGCGATATTTCTGTTTCTGTAACAAATATACGCGGAGTGCCTGTCTTATATGAACAGGGCGCCGGGAACGTGTCCCGCGCGCTTCATCCGCACATCTGACACCCGCCGTGCCCCGGGTCCAGGACGACGGTGAAAATGCCGGAGGTTTTAAAAATCGGGGAAGTTCTGGCCATGTCAGCAAAAACAAGGGCGGACAAAAACAGAAAAAGAAAGAAAAGAGAGAGATTTCGGGGAGAAAGTTTGTGAAAATAGAAATTTATCATAAAAACAATCCTGAAATGAGGTACGATTATTAGTATGCTTCTACAAAGCAAAGAAGAAGCAGCAATACAAAAACGTTAATAATATGACAACTGTAACAAAAAATAAGACATGTTTTTTGACTTTCTGCATAAAGCATGTTACACTAGCAAAAGCCAAAGACGGGCTGAATGACAGAGGTGACTGCAATGAAAACAAAATTGGTGAAGATGGATGCTTTGAAGGAGGCGGGTGAGATTATTCGTGCCGGGGGGCTGGTGGCGTTTCCTACCGAGACGGTATACGGTCTTGGTGCGGACGCCATGAACAGTGAAGCGGCAGCAAAGATTTATGCGGCGAAAGGACGGCCTTCTGATAATCCGCTCATTGTTCACATAGCGGACATGGAGCAGGTAGATCTGGTGGCGGAAAATGTGCCGGATCAGGCAAGGAAGATTATGGAGGCTTTCTGGCCCGGCCCGCTGACCGTGATTCTCAATAAAAAAGAAACGGTTCCGGACGGTACCACAGGGGGGCTTAAGACGGTGGCAGTGCGCATGCCTTCTCATCCCGGCGCAAGAGCATTGATTCGGGAGAGCCGGCGCGTGATCGCTGCTCCAAGTGCCAATACTTCCGGGCGGCCGAGCCCGACGACAGCAGGTCACGTGATGGAGGACATGAATGGCAAGATTCCGATGATTTTAGACGGAGGGCCGGTGGGAATCGGTATCGAATCTACAATTGTGGATATGACAGGAGAGGTTCCTATGATACTTCGTCCCGGATATATTACAAAGGCCATGCTTGAGTCAGTGATCGGTACTGTACAGATAGATCCGGCGGTATCCGGCAGAACAATGCCGGAGCATGTGGTGGCAAAAGCGCCAGGCATGAAGTATCGCCATTATGCACCGAAAGGAAAACTTATTCTGGTGGAAGGAGAACCGGATAAAGTGATAGCGGAGATTAACCGCCGGGCGCAGGAAAAAGAGCAGGAGGGCTTCCGGGTGGGCATTATCGGAACCGATGAGTCCATCGGACAGTATTGCACCGGAATCCGCAGGAGCATTGGAAGCCGGGAACATCCGGATTCGGTTGCGGCTAATTTATACAGTATACTCAGGGAATGCGATACGCTGGCACTGGATTATATTTATTCGGAAAGTTTTTTTGAGAAGGGTCTTGGGAATGCTATTATGAACCGGATGCTCAAAGCAGCCGGATATCATCTGATCACAGTATAGGAGGTGGAGGTTTGGGATATCGTAAGATTGTTATAATCGGAGAGAATAATCTTTGCCGGAGTTTTATGGCGGAAGTGACGCTGAAGGGACTCATAAAAAAGAAAAATATTACGGATATTGAAGTGATTTCCAGAGGTCTGGTCGTTCTGTTTTCCGAGCCGGTTTCGCCTATGGCGGTTGAGATTCTCGGGCGGCATGGCTATGAGATCGATCAGTTCCGTTCCGCGCAGCTTACGGAAGAAGATCTGGAATCTTCGGATTTGGCGCTGACCATGACGGAAGCACAGGCAGAGCAGGTGCGAAACGGTTTCCAGGCGCAGACAACCTGTATGTCCGTGGGTACTTTTATCGATATAGAGGAGGAAGTGCCGGAGGTCACAGAAGATACGCCGGAAGCATTTGAGAAATGCTTTCAGTCCATCGAATCGCTCATGGAGGCGGTGGCAGACCGGGTGATCGGAGAGCTGCTCCCATGAAAAGGAGGAAGAACCGCAATATATTCCGCATGCTGCCGCTTATCAGCCAGCTCGGGATCTGTATGCTCACCTGCATTTTCATCTGTGTTTTTCTGGGTAGTTTTCTGGCCCGGGAATTACATCAGGAGCTGCTTTTTCCACTGATGCTGGTGCTTGGTATTCTGGCTGGGATGCGTTCCTGTTACAAAATGATACAAGTATTTTATAAAGAAAAGGAATCAGATCATCATGAAACGGATAAAATGGATAAGGGAAACCAATGAGACGCTGCTTGATTTAATCTTTGGCTGCCTGATCTGGAGTCTGCTGGCGGAGATCGTGGGACTGTTTATTGTCAGTGACAAGCTCAGTTACACCATCGGTATAGTGCTGGGAACGGCAGTTGCCGTGAGTATGAGCGTCAGCATGGAAAAAGGACTGGAAAAATGTCTTCATATGAGCCAGACAAAGGGACAGTGGAGTATGACGATACGGAGCATTCTCCGGTGGCTTATTATGCTGGCAGTCGTTTATGCAGGCCTGCGTTTTGAGGCCATCAGCTTTCCGGGAGTGATTCTCGGTATTATTGGATTAAAGATCGCAGCCCTTCTGCATATGTACACGAACACATACGTCACAAAAAAACTAAGAGGGGAAGGAAGGTGAATCAATGGGAGGAATATCTGTCGGCACCTCTGCGGGAGCCATGCTTTTGAGCAGCGGCGCCGATGTGGATTTTTTCATCCACAGCTACTATGAGTTTGAGCTTTTTGGACAGACTCTGTCTATCAATACAACTATGATCTCCACGGTCATTGTTTGTCTGATCTTATTGGGGCTGATTCTTTTTGCCAGACATGAGATCATGAAAGATTATGATGAACCGAATGCCGTACAAAATGCGGTGGAGATGCTGGTAGAGACCATGGACGCCATGGTGGAATCCAGTATGGGCGCCCATGCGCCAAAATACAGGAATTATGTCATTACCCTGATGGCATTCATTTTTCTGTCAAATATTTCAGGGGTATTCGGGCTCCGGGCGCCTACGGCGGACTTTGGGACAACCTTTGCTCTGGCGCTTATCACTTTTGTGATGATCGAGTATGCATGGATCAAGAGTAACGGCATCCGGTTTGTCAAAGATTTGTTCGAGCCGTTCCCGATCTTTTTCCCGGTTAACGTCATCAGCGAGTTTGCCACGCCGGTGTCCATGTCCCTGCGTCTTTTTGGAAATGTACTGGCGGGAACAATCATGATCAGTCTCTGGTATACGTTGCTGCCATGGTTTATGAAGCTGGGGATTCCATCATTTCTGCATGTTTACTTCGATCTGTTCTCCGGAGCGATTCAGACATACGTGTTCGGAATGCTGACCATGACGTTTATTACAGATAAGTACGCGGATTAATTATTTTTTGTGGATGAAAAGTTTAATATTTAGAAGGAGGATTTTACTATGATGTCACAGATTACAAACGAAGGTTTAGTATTAGCATGTTCCGCTATCGGAGCGGGTCTTGCCCTGATCGCAGGTATCGGGCCTGGTATCGGCCAGGGAATCGCCGCCGGATACGGAGCATCCGCCGTGGGACGTAATCCGGGCGCAAAGGGAGATATTATGTCCACCATGCTTCTGGGACAGGCTGTTGCCGAGACGACAGGTCTTTATGGTCTCGTTATCGGTCTCATCCTGCTGTATGCGAACCCGCTGATTGGAAGATTATAATCGTATGATGATGAGACAGCGGAAAGGAGGCATGAGGTGCTATTATCACTGGATGACCGTATATTCGGTCTGGATGCGCAGCTTATTTTCCAGCTCATTTTTATGGGAATCGCCATCTTTCTTTTATTCCTGGCTGCCAGCTATCTGCTGCTGGACCCGGTGAGGAAGAAGTTAAATGACCGGAAAGAACGGGTGATGCAGGAACAGCGGGAGGCTCTGGAGAACAGGGAGGCCGCCGTGCGCATGCGGGAAGAATATGACGGTAAGTTAAAAGAGATTGATAAAGTTGCGGAACAGATTCTGAGCGACTCAAGAAAAAAAGCGATGCAGAGAGAGAACGAGATCATCGTGAACGCCAAGGAGGAAGCGGGGCGGATCATCGCCGGCGCCCGTCAGGAGGCGGAGCTTGAACAAAAGCGGGTCAACGATGAGGTAAAGCAGGAGATTATCTCTGTGGCGTCCCTGCTTTCGGAAAAGCTCGTGGCGTCGTCGCTGGATGAAAAGAAACAAAATGAGCTCATAGAGCAGACGCTGAAAGAGATAGGTGATGACACATGGCGAAAAGGGTGAGCAGTATTTATGGTGACGCGCTGTTTACTCTGGCGCTGGAGGAAAATACCGTGGACCAGTTCGCGGAGGAGATTGCGGCGGCACGGGATGTTTTTCTGGCAAATGGAGAGCTCATGCGTCTTTTGAATCATCCTGAAATTGTGAAGGAAGAGAAAATTACCCTGGTGGAGAATGCTTTTCAGGGACATGTATCTGAGGAAGTAATGGGGTTTTTGCATATCATCATACAAAAAGACCGTCACAATGATATTTTGTCTATTTTTGAGGATTTTCTTCAAAGGGTAAAACGTCACAGAAAAATTGGAACAGCCAGCGTGACCTCCGCCGTAGAGCTTAGCGGCGAGCAGAAGAAGGCGGTGGAGAAGCGTCTTCTGGAGGTGACCGATTACATTTCTTTTGAGATTGCATATATTGTGAAGCCGGAGATTATCGGTGGGCTTATCATCCGTCTGGACGACCGGGTGGTGGACAGCAGCCTGAAAACACAGATTGACACGCTGAGCCGGCAGCTTTCCCGGATTCAGTTATCATAAAACAAAGAAGAAAGAAGGTGCAGGGAGTTTTGATAAAAATCAGACCGGAGGAAATCAGTTCCGTTATCCGGGAGCAGATAAAAAATTATGTGACTAAGCTGGAAACCGCTGATGTGGGAACGGTTATCCAGGTGGCTGACGGTGTGGCCCGGATTTATGGCCTTGAAAAAGCCATGCAGGGTGAGCTTCTGGAATTTCCCGGAGAAGTATACGGCATGGTGATGAATCTGGAAGAAGATAATGTGGGAGCCGTGCTTCTTGGGGATCACAGAAATGTCAATGAAGGAGATACCGTCAAGACTACGGGGCGCGTCATAGAGGTTCCTGTAGGAGACGCTCTGACCGGCAGGGTGGTTAATGCTCTTGGACAGCCGATCGATGGGAAAGGTCCGGTGGAGACGAAACAGTTCCGCCCGGTGGAACGGGTGGCTCACGGCGTCATTGACCGTCAGCCGGTGGATACGCCGGTGCAGACCGGAATTAAGGCTATTGATTCCATGGTGCCTATTGGAAGAGGGCAGAGAGAGCTGATTATCGGAGACCGTCAGACGGGAAAAACGGCCATTGCCATTGATACGATCATCAATCAGAAAGGGCAGAACATGCACTGTATCTATGTGGCTATCGGCCAGAAAGCGTCCACAGTGGCGGGTATTGTGAAAACTCTGGAAGAGTACGGCGCCATGGATTACACTACCATAGTGGCTTCCACAGCCAGTGAGCTGGCGCCGCTTCAGTATATTGCCCCTTATGCCGGATGTGCCATAGGAGAAGAATGGATGGAACGGGGAGAAGACGTGCTGGTAATTTATGACGATCTGAGCAAGCACGCGACGGCCTATCGTACATTATCTTTGCTGCTTCGCCGGCCTCCGGGAAGAGAGGCTTATCCGGGAGACGTGTTCTATCTTCATTCGAGACTCCTGGAGCGGGCGTCCCGGCTGTCGGAAGAGCTTGGAGGCGGTTCCCTCACGGCGATTCCGATCATTGAGACCCAGGCGGGAGACGTATCCGCCTACATTCCGACCAACGTGATCTCCATCACGGACGGACAGATCTATCTTGAGACAGAGATGTTCAACGCCGGCTTCCGTCCGGCCATCAACGCCGGCTTGTCCGTATCCCGCGTGGGTGGTGCGGCGCAGATCAAGGCAATGAAAAAAATCGCCGGGCCGATCCGTACGGAGCTGGCCCAGTATCGGGAGCTGGCGTCCTTCGCCCAGTTCGGTTCCGAACTTGACGATGATACCAGAGAGCGCCTGGCTCAGGGAGAGCGTATCAGAGAGAGTTTAAAGCAGCCGCAGTATAAGACTCTTCCAGTGGAGAAGCAGGTGCTTATCATTTATGCGGTGACAAAAAAATATCTGTTGGATATTCCGGTTGAGAGAGTATTGGAATTTGAAGAAAAATTTCTGGAATATGTTGATACGAAGTTCCCGGAGATTTATTCTGCCATCCGGAATACAAAAGATCTCAGTCCGGAGACGGAAGCGCTTATCCGGAAAGCAATCACGGAATTCAAGGAGACATTTTAATGGGATGCGCATGGAAGCCGGAACCATGGACACTATGGCGGCAGAACCATGCCGCGCGATATGATGCGGCGCAAATAAGGTGGTGATACAAAATGGCGTCCATGAGAGATATTAAGAGACGCAAGGACAGCATACAGAGTACGCAGCAGATAACGAAAGCCATGAAGCTGGTTTCCACCGTAAAGCTGCAGAGAGCAAGATCCAGGGCGGAAAATGCCCGGCCGTATTTTGATAAAATGTACGAGACCATTCAGTCCATTTTAGCGAAATCGGAACGGCTGGATCACCCGTTCCTGACAGGAAGCGGTTCAGAGAGGAAGGCGGTCATCGTGGTGACTTCCAACCGGGGGCTGGCCGGAGGCTATAACAATAATGTGACCCGCCTGATCGTGGACAGCGGATGGCGGAAAGAAGATGTGGATATTTATGGCGTCGGAAGAAAAGGCGTGGAGACCCTGGCCCGCAGGGATTATCATATCGTGTCGGACGATTCCGAGGTCATGAACGCCCCGTCCTTTGCCGATGCGGCTGCCATCGGGGAGCAGGTGCTTGACGCCTTTGCGGCGGGAGAGATCGGAGAGATTTACCTGGCTTACACAAAGTTTAAAAATACGGTGGTGCATGTGCCGACGCTCATAAAGCTGCTGCCGGTGGACGTGGAAGAGAAAACGGAGACCGAAAAGCAGGTAAAAAGCGAGACGCTCATGAACTATGAGCCGGGGCCGGAGGAAGCTTTGGATCTGCTTATTCCGAAATATATCAACAGCACGATTTTTGGAGCGTTCATTGAGTCTGCAGCCAGCGAAAACGGAGCAAGAATGCAGGCCATGGATGCGGCGACCAGCAATGCTGACGAGATGATTTCCACACTGTCTCTGGTTTATAACCGGGCAAGGCAGGGGGCGATCACACAGGAACTGACGGAGATTATTTCAGGAGCGGAAGCTCTGAATGGATAGAAAAAGGAGTAGAATAGATGACAGCACAGAATACAGGTACAATTACCCAGGTTATCGGCGCTGTCCTGGATATCAGATTCAGCGGGGGCGTACTGCCGGAAATGAACGATGCTGTCTGGATTGAGAAAAAGGACGGCGGCAGACTGACGGCAGAAGTGGCTCAGCATCTTGGGGACGATATCGTGAGATGTATCGCCATGGGCCCAACAGACGGACTGGTCCGCGGAATGGAGGCGGTGGCCTCCGGGGGACCGATTACCGTACCGGTGGGAGAAGTAACTCTCGGGCGGATCTTCAATGTACTGGGAGAGCCTATAGATAATAAACCATTGCCGGAAAATGTACGGCGCAGTCCGATTCACAGAAAGGCTCCGGCCTTTTCCGAACAGTCCACCAAGACAGAGGTGCTGGAGACCGGCATCAAGGTGGTAGATCTGCTCTGTCCATATCAGAAGGGTGGAAAGATCGGTCTTTTCGGCGGCGCCGGCGTAGGTAAGACAGTGCTCATCCAGGAGCTGATCCGCAACATTGCCACGGAGCACGGCGGTTATTCCGTGTTTACCGGTGTGGGCGAGCGGACCCGTGAAGGCAACGACCTTTACCGGGAGATGAGCGAGTCCGGCGTTATCGATAAGACAGCCATGGTATTCGGACAGATGAACGAGCCGCCGGGAGCCCGTATGCGGGTGGGCCTGAGCGGTCTGACCATTGCGGAAGATTTCAGAGACCAGGGAGGAAAAGACGTCCTGCTGTTCATTGATAACATTTTCCGTTTCACCCAGGCAGGATCCGAGGTGTCCGCCCTCCTGGGCCGTGTGCCTAGCGCCGTTGGTTACCAGCCGACGCTGCAGACAGAGATGGGCGCGCTGCAGGAGCGTATCACCTCCACGAGAAACGGCTCTATCACATCGGTGCAGGCGGTTTACGTGCCGGCGGACGATTTGACGGACCCGGCTCCCGCAACTACATTTGCTCATCTGGACGCAACCACGGTACTTTCCCGTGCCATTGTGGAGCAGGGCATCTATCCTGCCGTGGATCCTCTGGAGTCCACCTCCAGAATCCTAGACCCGCGTATCGTGGGAGAGGAACACTATCAGGTGGCCAGAGGTGTGCAGGAGATTCTGCAGAGATATAAGGAATTGCAGGATATCATTGCCATCCTCGGTATGGACGAGCTTTCCGAGGACGACAAACTGCTGGTATCCCGTGCCAGAAAGGTACAGAGATTCCTGTCCCAGCCATTCTTCGTGGCAGAGCAGTTTACGGGAACCAGTGGACGCTACGTGCCGCTTTCCGATACGATTCAGGGATTCAAAGAGCTGCTGGCAGGAAAATATGACGATATTCCGGAAGGAATGTTCTTAAATGCGGGCAGCATCGACGATGTTTTAGCAAGAGCAGATAAGTAGGTGATGGGATGGCAGAAAAGACCTTCAGACTGGAAATCATCTCACCGGACCGCATTTTCTACACCAACGATGTGCTGATGGTGGAATATAACACCGTAGAAGGGGAAGTGGGCGTCTATGCGGAGCATATCCCCATGACCCAGATTATCGCGCCGGGCCGCCTGATCATAACTGAGGAAAACGGACAAAGGACGGCTGCGCTCCTCTCGGGGTTTGTGGAGATTACTCCGGACAAGGTGACCATCCTTGCCGAAGCTGTAGAATGGCCGCAGAACATCGACATAGCCCGCGCCGAGAGGGCCCGCGACCGGGCGCAGCAGATACTCAGCGCCGAGGAGGACGAACAGACCCTTCTCCTGGCCGAAGCCGCCCTCAAGCGGGCGCTGGTGCGGCTGGATATCGCAGGGATGGAATAAAATAAACCAGGCGACGCGCGGCGCGCTACAATAAAATAATTATTATGGGAAAACGGCAGAAACCTTCGGGGTTGAGCCGTTTTCTTTTTTTAGGTACAATGCAGGCGTAAAACCTTTCTGAATTTTCGGAATATTTCTGGACAAAGCTGCCAGAATCCTTATAATTAGATATATGGGCGCACGGCAGCAGCCGGCCGCCGCAAACGTTAAAAAAGGGGGAGCCAGAATGAAAGCACAGGAATTACTGACATACGTGGAGGAACTGGTTTTTAAAACATCCATGTTCGGTTATGATAAGGATGAAGTAGATATCCAGCTTGATAAGATCTGCGATGAGATCGAGGCCATTGTAAAGGCAAAGGATAAAGAGATCGAAGCTCTGAAAAAGGGGCAGACCATCATCATTTCCGATGAATCTGTGCGGTTGAAAAAGGATGAGGAAGAATCCGATGCACCGCAGCCGGAGCCGGATGAAGAAACGGAAGTGGATGAACTGAAGAAGCAGATGGAAGTGCTGAAGAAGAAGCTGCAGGAAGCGCAGGCACAGGCGGAAGAGGCTGAGAAACAGGCGGAAGAGGCAGAGGAACGCGCTGCCACAGCAGAGAAGAAAGCTGCCGCAGCGGAAGGCCGCGCAGCCGTTGCCAGAACAAAGGCAATGGCAGAAGCAGCCGCAAAGGCAGAGTCCGCAGCGCAGACTGCGGCGCAGGCAGAAGCAAATGCAGTGGAAAGCACCAAAGCTTCTCAGGCCGGCGCGGAGGCGACAGCGCAGGCTGGCCCGCAGACCCGCGATGAAGCCTACGAACAGTACATAAGAAATGCAGACCTGCTCTGCAAACAGCTTTCTGATATCCAGAGCAAACAGGATTCTATCATCAGAGAAGCGGAAGAGAAAGCGGCCAGCAGTGTGAAGGAAGCCGAGGAAAAGGCAGCGGCCAGCGTGAAGGAAGCGGAAGAGAAGGCGGCAGCCAGCGTAAAAGAAGCTGAAGAAAAGGCAGCGAAGATCCTGGAAGACGCGCAGGTGCAGGCCAATGAGATTCTGGCAGGCATACAGGAGCGCCGTGCAGAAGAGCAGAAGAAATATGACGAGCTTCTGGCGCAGAAACAGAAGATGATCGCATCTTTGAGCGATATGGCAAAAGAGGTAAACAGCCTGATGGAAAAGGTACAGGGATAACAGACCCTATTCTTAAGCCGGCGGAAGATAAAAGTGATCACAAAAGAGAAGCAGGAAAAGGGGCGTATCGTTCCAGAGAGGGGCGGTACGCTTTCTTCGACATGGGACCGGCGGCCGGTTTCGGACGATCGCATGAAAATAAAACAGAGAAAATAGAGGAGAAACGATGATAAAGTTAGTAATTTTTGACATGGACGGTTTAATGTTTGACACAGAGCGGGCAACGTACCGCGCATACATGGAGAAGGCAGCAGAGTGGGGATATGAGCCGACCAAGGAGCAGTATCTGCAGTTCCTCGGACTGAACGCCCAGGCGATTCAGGCAAAATACTATGATTTCTTTGATAAGGACATCGACGCGCCGGAGCTGTACCGTCAGGTGGGCGAGCGCAAGGTGGAGATTCTGCGTACAGAAGGTATGCCGATAAAGAAAGGTCTGTTTGAGATTCTCGATGTGCTGGATAAAAAAGGCATCAGGAAAGCGGTGGCCAGCGGCTGCGAATTCGAGGGCATCGAGCGGAATCTGGCAGACGCAGGGCTCACCGGCCGGTTTGACCTGCTGATGACCACGGAATGGGTGGAAAGAGGCAAGCCGTATCCGGATGTTTTCCTGGCCATCTGTGAGAAACTTAATGTGGATACTTCCGAGGCACTGGTGCTGGAAGACGCCCAGAGCGGCGTCCGCGCGGCTCTCGCGGCCGGTATCCGGGTCATCAATGTGCCGGATATGCTGCCGATACCGGAAGATCTGGCGGCCCAGTGTGTTTCGGTGAAGGAATCTCTGCTTGATGTGATCCCATATATTGAGACAGAAACAGAATAAAAAATCACAGTGGGACAAACACATATGTTTACCCGGCGCATAAAGTAAATAGAAGTCATAGGAAAGCAGGTTATGCTGTGAATCGATTGGATGACAGATATGATTTTGACTGGCTGCCGGGATTTAAAGAGATGATGGCGTGTCAGGAAGAGAAGCCGGAGATGGAGGAAGATCAGCAGATGCTTCCTCCGGAAGAGCTGCAGCAGGAAGAGCAGATGAACTGGAACGACTTTGAGTACATGATCCGGATGCTGCCGGCAGCGGCCAGAGAGGTGTGGGCAGTGGTTGACGCTCTTCTTGACAGGTTTGAGTTCGAGGGAAGTTCCATGTATGCGGAGTACCCGGATAAAAATGCAGTACTGAAAATCGTCGATATGATTTACGACAAACTGAAATATTATGAAACGGAGCAGATGGAAAATAAGGTGGACGGAACCCAGGGGAAAAACTGTTATTATATGCCTCCGGAAGAGCGGGGCGTGCAGACGCCGTTTAAACATCTCATTCTTATTATTATCTGCTGGAATATGGCATACCGCAGACAGCGGTACCGCCGGAGAAAAAAGATATTTCCACATTCTTAACAAAATATAAAGATTTGGTGACGGTTGTGACCGGTTTGACGCGCTTATATTGCGCAGAGTGTGGAAACATGCTAAAATCGGTCACAGAACTGTGGGTACCGCTTCTTCTGACGGAAACGGCGGACTATGAATAATACCACAGAAATTTTTATTATAAAGAAGGATTATCTATGGATGATTTGATGAACAAACTGGAAGAGAGTCTGAATGAGAATCTTTTGAAAATAACAGTCAGTAATCCCCGGAGGTCGGAAGAGATAAAAAAATACAGTATCCGTCCGGTACTCATAAAAAATTGCCTGACGTTTCAGATGGAACGGCACACAAAGACGCAGGTATTTCATGAGAATTTAGATAAGAGGCAGACTGTGGAGAAACTGACGGACATACTGCCTCTGTATAAGCAGGTACAGATACAGACCGTGACAGAGGAAGTGACAGCGCTCATCAGCAAAAAAGGCAGAGCTTCCATCCGGACCGCTGCGAAAAAGCAGACAGGAGATGCCTGCCGCCTGATGCATAACCGCCCGAAGCATTATATTTTGGAGGAAGGGAAGAAGGTTCCGTTTCTGCAGGATCTGGGAGTTATGACCGCAGAGGGAAAGATCGTCCGGACCAGATACGATAAGTTCCGGCAGATCAACCGCTTTCTTGAATTTATCGAGGATGTGCTGCCTCATCTCAAGAGAGAAAAAGAAATCACCATTCTGGATTTCGGATGCGGGAAGTCCTATCTGACCTTCGCGGTCTATTATTATCTGAGAGAACTGCAGGGATATGATGTGCGTATCATTGGCCTGGATTTAAAGAAGGATGTCATCAGGAAATGCAGCCGGCTGGCGGAGAAATACGGTTACGGGAAGCTGAAGTTTTACGAGGGCTCTATTGAAGAGTTTGAAGGTGTGGATCATGTGGATATGGTCATCACCCTTCATGCCTGTGATACGGCTACGGATTATGCGCTTTATAAAGCGGTGCGCTGGGGAGCGGATGTGATTTTGTCAGTTCCGTGCTGCCAGCACGAGCTCAATAAGCAGCTTTCCGGGGACAGGCTGCGGCCGGTGACCGATTACGGGATTCTTAAAGAGAGGTTTGCCGCCATGGCTACGGATGCGATTCGGGGCGGCCTCCTGGAAGGTGTGGGCTATGAGACGCAGATTCTGGAGTTTATTGACATGGAGCACACGCCTAAAAATCTGCTGATCCGTGCAGTTAAAGGGAAGCACGCTTCGGCGGAAAAATGGAACAAGACACTGGAATTTTGTGAATCTTTTGGATTTAAACCAACGTTGAAAACACTTCTGGAAGAAGAAAGAGGTCGGTGAAAATGAAAGAAACCATGCGAATTGCAGTTGCTCATGCCCTGGTCGGCGTTCTGGTATTTATTGCGGCACTGGTATTTTTTAATTACAGGATATCGGCGGAGAAGGGCAATCCGGTGACGGAACTGCAGAATTCCACTTACCCGGTGATGGAAATAGGGAACAGTGTTTCGGATTATAATGTGATGTCCGCTTACCGGGGAGATATTGATCTGTCGCTGGTACGAGATCAGATCACGGTGGTGGATCATTCAAAAACTCTGGAACTTAAACTGCATAATTATGATTACGATATCACCGCCATTCAGTATGTTTTATTTGAAAATAATCCGGACGAACCTCTGGAGGAAGGAACTGTCAATAAGCTCACGGATAATCCGGAAGAAAATGTACGGACAGGAACGCTGACCTTTGAGACGGATCTGACTCAGGGGAAGAATTACTATCTGCAGCTTGCTGTCCGGCTGGACAACAGCACAAGAGTTTATTTCTATACAAAGGTGCAGAATGGAGCAGGCTACAATCTTGACGAGTATTTTACATATGCTCTGAATTTTCACAATAATTTGTTTGACAAAACTAAAATGGAAGAAAACGCCGCATATCTGGAACCGACGGCCGGAGTCACTGATACCTCGCTGGAAAATGTAAACATTAATTCCAGTACTGATGCCGTATTTTTTGGAAGCATGGAGGTAAAACAGGTATCAGAACCGCGAATCAAAGTGAGAGAACTTAATGATACTTATGCGGTCCTTGAGCTTGACACCGTGCTGTCCAGCGAGATCAGCGACGGCGTTGTGCAGTATTATGACGTCAGTGAGACTTACCGTATGCGATATACAGCCGAGAGGATGTATCTTCTGGATTACCAGCGGACCATGGACGCTTACTATAACGAGGCTGTCATTGATGCCTCCAACAGCTATCTGGGACTTGGTATCCAGAATGAGGAAAATGTGGAATATTTGTCTGCTGATAAAGGGCACAAGCTCGCCTTCAGCGTGCAGGGGCAGCTCTGGTATTATAACTATGATGATTCCGATGTGACAAAGGTCTACAGCTTTGCCTCGGAGAACCTGGCGGATATCCGCAACGATCAGGACGAGCATGGTATTAAAATACTGGACTTTGATGATGACGGAAATATCCTTTATTTAGTGTATGGGTACATCAGCCGGGGACGTCACGAAGGGGATAATGGCATACAGATCATGCGCTACGATGCGGCCACAAGCTGCAATGAAGAGCTGGCTTTTCTGGCGTCTTCCATACCGTACAGCAGTATGCGGGAGGATATTGAGAAACTGGCTTACCTGAATTCTTCGAACGTATTTTACTGTGTACTGGACGGCGACCTGCATCAGGTGAATCTGGATGACAGGAGCGATGAGATTCTGGTTTCCGGTATGATCAATGAGAGTCTGACGGCATCTGCCGACAAGAGTATCATTGCCATTGAGAGTGATTCCTCAGTCTGGAACAATACGGAGATTCAGATGATCGATCTGGAGAGCGGCAAGACCCAGACCTTTAGCTGCGGCGACAATGAGCGAATCCGTTCCGTGGGATTTTTGTCCAACGATTTTATTTACGGTGTTGCGGATGCGGCGGATGTGTCCAGGGAAGACAGCGGCGCCGTTACATTTCCTATGAAGGAGATCCGGATCATGGATATTGATGGAAATGAAGTAAGAAATTACAGCCAGAATAACCGGTATATTCTGGAAACCAGCATCAGCGGCAGCGTGCTTGAGATGAATCTTGGAAAAAGAGCCAACGGAAAAGTACGTTCTACGGGAGATAAAGATTATATTCGTTACAAAGAGGAAAATAAAGAAGACGGCGTTTCTCTGGTAAGTAAATATTCAGGAACTTTCGGAGAACAACTTTACTTCAAATTTCCGGAGTATATTTATATACAGGTGGAGCCGGATTTGATTCTGGCAAAGATATTGTCCAGTGAGGATGACGCGTCCCTGACCCTTTCCCGGAGTGGAAATGCTGTGGAACAGTACTTTGTCTACGCAGACGGAAAGACCCTGGCGTCCTATACCAACTTGCCGGAAGCTGTGCAGGCTGCGGCGGAAGCCAGAGGAAATGTTATTGACAGTGAAGAGCAAGTGCTCTGGGAATGTGTTTTTGATGACTACGCCATTGTGGCGGGCATGGATGATGTGACAAAGGTGTCCGGAGATGGAAAGTCTCTGGCAGGCTGTCTGTCAATGATCGCCCGGGTCAACGGACAGAGCGTTTCCGCGAACAGCATTGATACGCAGTCGGCATCGGTGATGGAGCTTCTGTCTGAATACAGCGGACAAAATGCCCTGAATCTCATCGGCTGTTCTCTGGATGACGTCCTCTATTACATCAGCAAGGGAAGTCCGGTGCTTGCTCAGTATACGGGCGGAAGATATGTGATCGTAATGAGTTACAATTCCACAAAGATCCGGTATCTGGATCCTGTGACCGGTATTTCCACTGTTGGAGACCGGGATCAGATTACGGAGAATTTCCGGAAAGCGGGAAATGTTTTCTACAGTTATCTGGCGCAGTAGCATGTGCATGTATAAATTTTTATGCTCAGGCAGATACTGGAAAAGGTGAAGTACAGAAAGCATCATGGAGGTAGATATGAGCAGGAATCAACAGGGGGGCGGCAATCCTCGGCCCCGAAGTAGAAAAAGAAAAACGAACAGCATGGGATGGAGAGTTATTAAAACCATTGCCATCTGCCTGCTGGTAGCTTTTGCCGCGCTGGCGGCACTTGCCGTTGTGCGGGTGGGAATCCCTGTCGTATCCATGTACAGAAATGCCATGGAAGTCGTAGATCAGAGCACGGAGGATACTTTTAAGGCCGAGCAGACTTCCCTTGTCTATGACGTGGATGGAAATGAGATAAAGAAGCTGAAGGGAGAGAAAGATGTCCATTATCTGGAATACGAGGACATTCCTGATGCGGCAAAGCTGGCGATTATTGCCATAGAGGATAAGAATTTTACTTCTCACAGAGGAATCGATATCGAAGGTATTGCCCGGGCGGCGATCGCGCTTATCCAAAATCACGGAGAGATTACTCAGGGAGGAAGTACTATCACACAGCAGCTTGCCCGGAATGTTTTCCTGAATTTTGAAACGACTTACAGCCGGAAGATTCAGGAGATGTTTATCGCTGTTGCCCTGGAACAGAAGTATACGAAAGAGCAGATCCTGGAATTTTATCTCAATAATGTATATTTCTCCAATGGGTATTATGGCATTGAAGCGGCTTCGGAAGCGTATTTTAATAAGAGCGCAAATGAACTGACCATCTCGCAGATCGCATTTCTTTGCGCTATCCCAAACAGTCCGACCAGATATGATCCGTATGAGAACCCGGACGCCACTCTGGAGAGAAGGGACCGGATTCTGAAGAATATGTATGAAGAAGGCTATATCAGTCAGGATCAGTATGAGAAATCTCTGTCGGAGGAGATTACTGTGGAGCCGAGAAAGGAGACGCAGTCCAATGACTATGCGGAGACATACATTTTGAAGTGCGCCACAGAGAGCCTGATGAAAGAAAGAGGATTTGAATTCAAGTATACTTTCGATGATGCTGAGGAAGAGGAGGCATACAATGAAGAATACGACCAGCTTTATAATGTATGCCGTCAGAGTCTTTATACAGCGGGATATCGTATCTATACTTCCATTGACATGGATATGCAGAGTCAGCTTCAGGAATCTGTTTCCTCACAGCTTTCCATGTTTACGGAGAAGACGGATGATGGAATATATGAAGTGCAGGGTGCGGCGGTCTGTATAGATAACAGCACCGGACGGGTAGCCGCCATTGTGGGCGGACGCGAGGAGGATCAGGAAGGATACGGTCTCAACCGTGCCTACCAGAGTTACCGTCAGCCGGGAAGCGCCATCAAACCGCTTCTGGTGTATACGCCTGCCCTTGAACAGGGATATACAGCTTACAGCACCGTTGACGACAGCAGAATGACAGGAGAAGATGCGGTGTCCAATTCCGGATATTCCTATCTTGGACCGATTTCCCTTCGCCGGGCGGTACAGAAGTCCAGCAATGTGGCAACATATCGTCTGTATCAGGAACTGGGACCGGAAGAATGTCTGAAATATCTGGAAAATCTGAATTTTGCAGGTCTTGAACCGGAAGATTATGAATACGACACCACCTGTCTGGGCGGTTTCACAAAAGGTACCACAGCTGTGGAGATGGCAGCGGGATACGCAACCCTCGCCAACGACGGAAAGTACCGCACGCCGACCTGCATCGTGCGTATCACCGATGCGGACGGCAATGTGATCGTGCCGAATGAGGAGGAGAGCAAAGAGGTTTATTCCAGCAGCGCAGCCCGCAGTATGACGGATATTCTGGAAAGCTGCGTGACGGACAGCTCTGCCACAGCTTCCGGCTGTGCCCTTGATGTGGACACGGCGGTGGCCTGCAAAACGGGAACCACCTCTAACTATGTGGATGGATGGCTTTGCGGATATTCTCCGTATTACACTACCGCCGTCTGGGTGGGACGAGACGTCTATGAGCCGGTGGACGGACTGACAGGAAGCTCCTATCCGGAGGATATCTGGAAGAACTTCATGGATAAGGTGCATCAGACCCTTCCGGAGAAGGGATTTGATTCTACCATCGGAGAGAGCGACGAGACAGACAGTACACGGTCTACCCGCGCGACGACGGAGGAGGAAGCGGAGCAGGATATCAGTATGGATCAGGGCAGCCAGGGACTGGATGAAGAGAAGCAGAAGGACAGAAATAATAATAATTCATCCGACAGCAATGATCAGATTTCTAACGGCAATGCCGGTAATAATAACGGCACATCCGGCGGAAGCAACTCCGGCAGCGCCGGAAATAATGGCTCCGGAAGTGGAAGCTCCGGCGGCAGCAGTTCAGGAAATACCAGCAGTGATTCCGGAAGCGGCAGCTCCGGCAGCGGAAATAACTCCGGCAGCACAGGAGGTTCCGGAAGCGGCAGCAGCGGAAACACAGGAAGCAGCGGTGGTGAAACTTCCGGCGGAGGCAGCAGCGATAACGGCGGTTCATCCGGCGGTGACTCCGGCAGTGATAGCGGCGGCAGTGGAAACGGCTCAGACTCCGGAAGCGGAGACAGCGGAAGTTCTGGAAGCGGCTCGGGCAGCGGCAATTCCGGCAGTTCATCCGGCGGAAGCGGCGGCAGCTCCGGAGGAGCGTCAGCTCAGGGAGAATAGCCTGTGAGAAAAATTTAGAAAAAGAAAGGGGCTGCGGCAGATGAAAAGCCGCAGCCCTTTTGCAATGTGTGTCGATATTTATTAATATCTTCCCATGCCTGTTTCAGGTAGTTATCTTTAAATATAGTTCTTAGTTGTTATCCTCTTTGATAGTGTGTGTCACTGCGTACTCAGCAAGACGGTTCTTAATTCGGTCATGCGGATCAAGAAGTGCGCTGATGGAAGCCTCGTGGTTCAGAGAATCAATGAGAAGCGCGATATATTTGGATACATCACAGCTTACATACCATGGACGCTCCAGAAGCTCCGGTGTCTGATAGGTGCAGTTTGTGGTGATAACCTTGTAGATAAGGCCTTCCTCGTACGCTTTGTCAAAGGAGTCCAGACCATTGGTGAACATTCCGAAGGTGGAGATACAGAATACTCTTCTTGCATTTCTTCGCTTCAGCTCTCTTGCCACATCAAGCATACTCTCGCCGGAGGAAATCATATCATCAATAATCATCACGTCTTTACCTTCTACGGATTCGCCCAGGTATTCATGCGCCACAATCGGATTACGGCCGTCGATGACTACAGAATAGTCGCGGCGTTTGTAGAACATACCGATATTTACTTCCAGCACGTTGGCAAAATACATGGCTCTCTGCATAGCTCCCTCGTCCGGGCTGATGATCATCATATGGTCAGCGTCGATCTCGAGATCGTTGGTGGAACGGAGCAGCGCCTTGATAAACTGATAAGTCGGCATGATGTTGTCAAAGCCTTTTAATGGGATGGCGTTCTGTACACGAGGGTCATGAGCATCAAAAGTCAGAACGTTGTCTACTCCCATGCTCGCCAGTTCCTGCAGCGCGAAAGCGCAGTCCAGAGACTCTCTGGAGCTTCTCTTGTGCTGACGGCTCTCGTAAAGGAACGGCATGATGACAGTGATACTCTTCGGCTTGCCGGAAGCAGCAGCGATCAGGCGCTTTACATCGGCATAAATGTCATCCGGGGACATATGATTCTTATGTCCGCAAACGGTATATTCCAGACTGTAATTCAACACGTCGGCAATAATATACAAATCTGCTCCTCTGACAGAATCGGAAATCAGAGCCTTCGCCTCGCCTGTTCCGAATCGGGCGCAGGTAGACGGGATGATGAAGGAATCCTTCTCATAATCCTTGAAGACGACATTGCTCTTATGGTTATGGTTACGCTCTTTGCGCCAATTTACAATATACTGGTCAATCTTATCGCAGAGATCCTTGCAGCTTGGATGTACGATAATTCCGAGTCTTCCTACAGGGACAGTTGAAAACTTGCTATCATCTGGCTTCATAAATAGTCTCCTTTTTATCTTATCTTGGTGAATGGAATCAAATCCTGCTCCCGCGCTTTGGCGGAAAGCATCTGCATGATGGGCATCTGCCTGTTAAATGGATTCCTGCCCATCGAATCAACAGCCATAACGTTTATAACATTATCCCGGCTGATTAGTCAAGAGAAGAAACAGCCTTTTTGATACGAATATCTTCTCCGTAGATATGGAAATATTCATAAGATTCAATAAAACGGGAAGAAATTCTCTCCGTGTAAGCCTGACTGAGCTGTTTCAGAGATAAATTTGTACTGATAATGGTTGATTTCTTGTGGAGAATGCGTTCGTTAATACACAGAAAAAGCTGTGAATTAATAAAACCGTTATTTAGCTCCGTACCTAAATCATCAATGATCAGCAGGTCACAGTTTAATAGAAAAGTCAGTGTGTCGGAATTGCCCTGATTCCGTCGGAAAGTGTAGTCGGCCAGTTCAGAAAAGAACTGATGGGCGGTCATGTAGATGACGCTGTGTCCTTTTTCTAAAAGCTCTGCTGCGATGCAGTTGGCAAGAAATGTCTTCCCGACGCCGGTGTTGCCCGAGATGAGAAGATTATCTCCGGGTACCGCCTCAAAGGTATCAATGAAACGGCGGCAGCGGGCGAGAATTTCCCGCATGTTCTCCCGGGGCGACGGACAGCCCTCCCGTTCCGGACGCTCCGAATAGTAATCCAGCCGGAAATGCCGGAAGTTCTCCGTGCGCACCAGTTCCCGGAGATTGGACTGGTCGTACAGGACATCCAGAATATGCTGCTGGAAACAGTGACATTTCTCCTGTCCGATATAACCGGTATCCCGACAGTCCGGACACTGGTAGATGTCGTCCAGATAATCGGTCGGATAATGGTGGACAGCCAGCAGATTCACTTTCTCCATGGACAGCTCATAAATCTCAGATCTGAGAGCGGATCTGCCGTCCGTATCCGGATGAAAAAGCTGATATTTTGCAGCTTCTATGGAAATATGAGCGATCTTTTCATCAATGGCCCGAATCTCCGGGATGGCGTCATAGATCTCTTCCTTGCGCCGCTGATGCTCCATCTGATTGGTATGACGGATTCGTGCGTAGGAATCCATAATCGCCTGAAACTGTGTTTGTGAAAGTGCCATAGCCTACCTCCTGTTTTTCTCCAGCAGGCGGGATTCAAGGTCATCGTAATCATAGCTGCGCTGCTCGAAATTGTGAAAAGCATTTGTGGTATTTTTATTAAAGTTCTGGTTCTGGCGGTTCTGTCTGGCGGAAGACTTATCCTGAGAACCGTCGGCCTGCGCCGCCGCATGGAACCGCTGATCCAGAGAGCGTATATCCGCCACGCTGCGGACTCCGGACTTCTTCCAGTCATTTAAAATACGGTTGGCATAAGGAAAACTTGCCTGATGAGTCGCCAGAAGCGTCCGGTTGCAGGCTTCAATGATAATATCCGTTTCAAAGCCCAGCGAATTCCACTTCTTAATATAATCAAGCTCCGCCGGGCCAGGATTCCGGTTGATTCCAAAAGCCTTCATGACAGGAAAAACGTTCTGAGAGTACTGGCTGGATTCCGCCTTAGCCTTCTTTATGGTGTCAATGCCCTGCTGAAACCAATTGATGGCCACGCTTTCCATATAGCGGACGCTCTTCTTTCCTCTGCCCACGCAATACTCGATGAGATACTCCAGAAGTTCTGAGGAGAAATGCAGAGAATCCGTAATATAACAGAAACTGTTGAGCTCCGAAGCCGACAGGGGCCGTCCCAGATACGTCTCAGCCATATAAAGCGTCTGTTCCAGATCCGTGCCCTTGATAGACTTCTCCATCTCAGACATATTGCGGCTCTTCTTTTCCGGAACCTGCGGCAGCGTGGGATAGGAATCGCTGTCGCCGGCCGTCTGTGACGCCGGAGCTGTGGAAATCGTCCGGTCTGTCTGTACCATGTCCGGTGCGGAACTGTTTTCCGTATCTTCCATAGCCAGGAGTCCTTCTTTTTCCCAGTACTTTAACGCTCGGAGAATATCTTTTTGAGTAAGCTCCAGCGTATCTGCCAGCTGCTCGATCTCAACCGGAAGATTCTGATTCATCAGCCGTAGAATCAACAGATATATTTTCACATATTCACCGTCAGCTTTTATCATATAGTGATCTATAAATTCGTTGGGAAGTATGGTTGTCGTATGATGCAGTGTATTCTTCAGAGTAATTTTATCCATCGTCTTCACCCTCTTTTATATGGTTGCGCATTTTCCTGCTGCATATGCATACTCCTGCGGCGTGCGCATCATGGTTTGCAGACTTGTTATGGATTATTATGATAGCATATTTTTGAGGGAAAATACAGGTGTTTGAGAAGGAAATGAGGATTTGTCGAGGTGAGAAGGAATGATACACAGACGACGGCGGAACGGACATAAAAATTCAGCCGCCGACGCCCTCAGTTCAGACATTAGAGAGAAATCGACAAGCAGGGAGGAACCGCAATAAGCGGTTCACGGCTCCCGCCTTCCGTCATTGGAAAACGCCTGCTCCTTCGTGCAAGCACGGGAGCCAGACCTTTTCCAATTCCGCTCCCTGCTTCTCCCATAGTCTGTGCCATGTCTTCCTTCACAGGCCGGACGGCTCGAATTTTATGTCCGCAGGGGCCGTCTGTGCTATGGGGCCATGAAGTACAATACCGTCATTCTCTGTCTGACTGTTTACTCAGATTGCAAAAAAGCTCGTTCCAATCGAGGCATTTGTACCCTTGCAGCCGGCTCTCCGGGATAAAGAAACAAAAATTACGGTTGAAATCGTTATAACTTATGAAATAACCGTTATATTTTGACTGAAATTACGGTTAAGAATAAAAAAACAGAAATATAACCGCAACAACAGGAATCAGCCACGATGGTACAGATGCCGTCGAGTTGGAACGGAAGTTTTGCCATAATCTCAGTGATGCAATAGGACAGAGATTTGCGGCATGCTATCTCAATAGGAAAACACAGCGGGAAAGGTCGCGACGACTGTGAGCGCAGGCGTCATGGGAATGTTATCATAGATGTTTCCATAATCAGCCTGCCGAGGTGGAGGAGAAGAGCTTCCCGCCTGCGTTTTTCTATAGTGTATACAGCGTCGCAAATCTCGTCTGCTCCTACATCCTCAGATTTTATCAAAACCGCAGTTCCACCTCAACAAATCCCCATTTTTGTGGATAAAATTGTGGATAACCCGGGGATATCCTGTGAGTAAGTGTTGTGGTAGGAAATTGTGGATAATGTGGATAACTTTGTGGATAAATTGGGGCTTGACCTGCATTTAGGGGTGTTTGCCAGAAAAAAACGGGTAAAAATTGCAAGATATAGGGGTAAAACACAAAATATTCAATGTGGACAAAATGTATATAGGGTGGGGATATGTTGAAAAACGGCGAAAATTGTAAAATACTTCCTGTGGATATTGTGGATAACTTTTTGATAAAAATGAGGGGAAAAGCGCAGTCCTGCCGGCGGCTCTTTTCCCCATTGTGCTTAAAAGTAACTCATTAATTTTTAATCCCCATTTAAAATCCCAGACTCCCAAATTCTCCTTCCGGTACAGTCAAAGACATATCGAAGCCGGTATCCTCCCCGGCGACGACCTTGATGCGGTTCTCGCCCGGCTGCAAGGTAAAGGAGACGGTGCCTGCCGCGCTTTTCCCGGAATCCAGCTCCACCAGTGTGGTCACTTCTTCGTCCGGCGAGATGAGCGCCAGTTTAACCTTGCCGCTGTACAGCGTGATATCATAAGACAGCTCTGTCTCAAGGGTAGTGTCCGCACTGCAGTCCCAGATGGTATCCATCCCCTCCATCTTTTCCACCTGCGCGGAAAATGTATCCCCTTCATTGGACTGAGTGACATTGTTGAGGTTATAGGAATTGACATCGCTGGCGATGCTTTTGTCGTTATTGTAAGCTCCTGCGCCCAGGCCGCTGCATCCGGCCAGAAGGAGCGTGGACGATAATACGGCCGTCAGGATAAAATGTTTTTGTTTCATGAAAAATCACTCCTGTTTTTCTCCGCCGTCTTCTTAAGCAGCTCTTCCCCGATGGTCACCACATCTCCGGCGCCCATGGTGATGAGCAGGTCATGTCCTTTCACGTGGGAGAGGAGGTATTCCTCGATCTCGCCGAAGGTCGGGAAGTAATGTACGTCGCAGCCGGTGTCTTTCATGAGGTTTACGATATCCATGGAAGATACCATGCCGGTGTCCGGCTCTCTGGCCGCGAATATATCTGCCAGAATGACGTGGTCAGCTTTGGAGAGCACTTCGGCAAACTGCGGAAGGAAAGCCTTGGTTCTCGTGTAAGTGTGCGGCTGGAAGACTACCCACAGCTTGTCGTGCGGGTATTCTCGGGCGGCGTTTAAGGTCGCCTGAATCTCTGTCGGGTGATGTGCGTAGTCGTCGATGACGATGACGTCGCCGATATTCCCCTTGTATTCAAACCGGCGGTGGGTTCCCGTGAAGGAGAGCAGGCCGGCAAGAATCTGCTCCATGGACAGGCCGATGGCGCGGGAGCAGGCGATGGCGGACAGGGAGTTCATGATGTTGTGGGAGCCCTTCACCTTGAGGGTGATGCGTCCGATTTCCTCGCCGCGCACCACGAGAGTATAGGAACCATTTCCTTCGTTGTCATAGGAAATGTCTTTCGCTGTGTAGTCATTGTCCGCACCCAGTCCGAAGGTGATGACTTTCTGGGACAGTCCGGCGAGAATATCCGCCGTGTGAGACATATCGCCGTTGATGATGATTTGTCCGTCCGGTGCGGTCTGGGAAGCGAAAATGTGGAAGGAATGTTTGATATCATCAATATCCTTGAAGAAGTCCATGTGGTCTTCCTCCACATTTAATATGATGGAATACAGTGGATGGAATGCCAGAAAACTGTTGGTGTACTCGCAGGCTTCCGTCAGGAAAACATCGGACTGTCCTACGCGGATATTGCCGCCGATGCGGTCCAGCATACCGCCGACGCTGACCGTCGGGTCCATCTGACCCTGCAGAAGAATGTGAGTCAGCATGGAAGTGGTCGTTGTCTTGCCGTGAGTTCCGGCCACGGCGATGGAGCGGGCATAGTTATCCATAATCTGTCCGAGGAGTTCCGCGCGGCTCATCATCGGGATGCCCTTCGTCTTTGCAGCGGCAAATTCCTCATTGTCTTCGTGGATAGCGGCAGTGTACACTACCAGATCGATATCGTCGGTGATATTTTCCGCCCGCTGTCCGATGGCAATGCGGGCGCCGATATTTGTGAGATGACCGGTGATGTCGGAAGCCTTCATGTCCGAGCCGGAGATCGGGAAACTTCTGTCAATGAGAATCTCAGCCAGGCCGCTCATGCTGATGCCGCCGATGCCGATAAAGTGAATGTGGATTGGTTTCTGGAAGTCTATCTTATACATTTCTCTACCTCTGTTTCTGTCTATAACTACTATTTTAATGTGTGAACCTTTATTTTCTACGTTAGTATACCGCAGCAAAAAGGCAGATTCAAGTCTTTCTTCTTTAAGGAGATTCGAGGAATTTCCTATGGCGGCGGAATAATTTACAGGCTGAATCCAGCTTCCAAAACTCTGTTCCGAGTCATATATCAACAAAAAACCAAAATATAGAAGAAAAAAATCCAAAAAATGCATACAAAAGCGACAATTCGTCTATAAAAAATAAAATACGAAAGGAAATATGGTACAAATTATATAAAAAAATTTAAGAAATGATTAGTTTTTTGTGCTAAAATACTTTTAATTTAGAAGGTTGAGTGTTATAATAGGCATATATGTGACAAAGGGGTGATTCTTTATGATAAAAAAAGAAATGATAGCTATGTTACTGGCTGGCGGACAGGGCAGCCGTCTCGGTGTTTTAACATCTAAACTGGCAAAGCCGGCGGTTGCTTTCGGCGGCAAATACAAGATTATCGACTTTCCGCTGAGCAATTGTATCAATTCCGGTATTGATACAGTCGGTGTCCTGACCCAGTATCAGCCACTCAGATTGAATCAGCACATAGGGATCGGTATTCCGTGGGATCTGGACCGTAATATCGGCGGTGTGACCATTCTTCCGCCGTATGAGAGAAGTGAGAATACGGACTGGTATACAGGAACGGCCAACGCCATATATCAGAATATGGAGTTCATGGAATATTATCATCCGGATTACGTGATTATCCTTGGCGGCGACCACATTTATAAGATGGATTATGAACTTATGCTCGAGTTCCATAAGAAGAACGACGCCAAGATCACTCTGGCTACCTATGAAGTCCCGTGGGAAGACGCCAGCCGTTTCGGCCTTGTTATCACCGACGAGAATAATCAGGTTCTGGAGTTTGAAGAGAAGCCGGCGGAACCAAGAAGCAACAAGGCATCCATGGGCATCTATATTTTCAACTGGGATGTTCTGAAAGATGCGCTGGAACGCCTGAAAAATCAGTCTGGCTGTGATTTTGGTATGCATGTCATCCCTTATTGTCATGAGCGGGGCGATAAGATTATGGCCTACAATTATCAGGGATACTGGAAAGACGTAGGTACTCTTTCCGCATACTGGGAAGCTAATATGGAGCTGATCGATATTATACCGGAATTTAATCTGTATGAAGAGTTCTGGAGAATTTATACCAAGAGTGAAGTGCTTCCTCCGCAGTATTTCTCAGAAAACGCAAAGGTGAGCGGATGCATTGTCGGCGAAGGTACGGAGATTTACGGAGAGATTTATAATTCCGTGATAGGTTCCGGCGTCACAGTGGAGGAAGGTGCATTTATCACCAACTCTATTATCATGAACGGCACCGTAGTGAAAGCCGGCGCGCGAATTGAGAAGTCGATTATCGCTGAGGATTCGGAGATTGGAGAAAACGCGGAGCTGGGAGCATTTGAAGAGGCGCCGAATAAGTTTAAACCGAACATTTACAGCGGCGGGCTGGTAACTGTCGGCGAAGGATCCGTTATTCCGGCAAATGTAAAGATTGGAAAAAATGTAGCCATCGTGGGCAAGACCACCGCCGAAGATTATCCGAACGGCATTCTGGCAAGCGGTGAATCCATTATCAGACAATAGAGGGCAGGTGACATAGATGAAGGCGATAGGTATTATTTTAGCAGGCGGCAATAGTAAAAGGGTTGGTAAGTTATCAGATAAGCGGGCCATCGCGGCTCTGCCGATTGCGGGCAGCTACCGTGCCATTGACTTTGCGTTGAGCAATATGACGAATTCCAAAGTAAATAAGGTGGCGGTATTTCCGCAGTTTAACGCCCGTTCTTTAAATGAGCATTTGAGCTCCAGCAAATGGTGGGACTTCGGAAGAAAACAGGGAGGACTGTACGTTTTCACGCCGACAGTCACCAAGAGCAATAATTCCTGGTATCTGGGTACGGCAGATGCGCTGTATCAGAATCTGGATTATCTGAAAAAAAGCCATGAACCGTATGTGATCATTGCAGCCGGCGATGGCGTATATAAGCTTGATTATGGTAAGGTGCTGGACAGACATATTGAAAAGAATGCGGATATTACGGTGGTTTATACGACCATGTCTGATAAAGATGATGACCTGACCCGTTTTGGAATCCTGAAACTGGACGAGAACGAGAGAATCGTTGATTTTGAAGAGAAGCCGCTGGTGGCAGAGTCCAACAACGTATCCATCGGCGTATATGTAATCCGCAGAAGACATCTCATTGAGGTGCTGGAACGCTGCGCAAAAGAAGACCGGCACGATTTCGTAAAGGATGTCCTTGTCCGCTATAAAAATGTCCGTAAGATTTATGGATATAAGCTGGATACATACTGGAGAAATATTGCGACGGTAGAATCCTACTATAGGACCAACATGGACTTTCTCAAGAAGGATGTTCGGGATTACTTCTTTAAGCAGTATCCGGACGTATATTCCAAGGTGGATGATCTGCCGCCTGCCAAATACAACGCCGGTTCTGAAATCAAAAACAGTATCATCTCTTCCGGCTGTATCATAAACGGTAAAGTAGAGAATTCGGTTCTGTTTAAAGATGTTTATATCGGAAACAACTGTACGATCAAGAATTCTATCATCTTGAATGATGTGTACATTGGAGATGATTCTTATATTGAAAACTGTATCGTAGAGAGCCGCGATACCCTTCGTCCGGGTACGAACTATATAGGAACTGATGGGGAGATTAAAATAGTAGTAGAAAAGAATGTTCGATACATTTTATAATTTCAGAACGTTCTTCAGGAGGATTACACATGCAGATTACAGACATACGCATTCGCAGAATATCAAAAGAGGGCAAAATGAAAGCGGTCGTATCCATCACATTTGACAACGCATTTGTGGTACACGACATCAAGATCATTGAGGGGGAAAAGGGATTATTCATTGCCATGCCGAGCCGCAAGGCAGCCGACGGTGAATACCGTGACATCGCTCATCCAATCAACTCCGAGACCCGCGATACCGTCCAGAGCATGGTGCTGCGCCGGTATGAGGAGCTCATGGAAGAGGTGGAAGATGAAGGCGGAGAACCAGCCATGGAACCTGCTATGGAAGCGGTGATCTAAGTTTATATCAGATAAGTAATAAAATGACCTTCCGTACGGTCCCTTTGCAGGGGTATGGGAGGTCATTTTCTTAAGGCTGAAATAAGAAGTTTCACAACTTTTTTGTGAGCTCTGTGGTATAATCACATTAATTGAAAGAAAATATTCTTAAAAGATATCCATGGCAGCCGGGGAAGATACGGATAGATCCAGGGCGTGGACCGGGCAGGAGGAACTATGAGCGGATATGTCGAGTTAAAAAATGTAAAGAAAATATACCACATGGGTGAGGTGGACATCGAGGCTGCCGCCGGCATCGACTTTGAGATTCAAAAAGGCGAATTTGCGGTCATCGTCGGTCCCAGCGGCGCGGGCAAGACCACGGTGCTCAATATCCTCGGCGGCATGGATACGGCCACGGAAGGGCAGGTGCTGGTGGACGGACAGGATATCGCCGGGTATTCCCAGAAGAAGCTGACGGCATACCGGAGAGACGATATCGGTTTCGTTTTTCAGTTCTATAATCTGATTCCCAATCTGACCGCCCTGGAAAATGTGGAGCTGGCGCTGCAGATATGCAAGGACCCTATGGATGCGGGAGAGGTGCTCCGGGAAGTGGGGCTGGGTGACCGGATGGATAATTTTCCGGCACAGCTTTCCGGCGGCGAGCAGCAGAGAGTGTCCATCGCCAGGGCGCTTGCCAAGAATCCGAAACTTCTGCTCTGCGATGAACCGACAGGTGCGCTGGATTACAATACCGGCAAGTCCATTCTCAAATTATTGCAGGATACCTGCCGGGAAAAAGGCATGACGGTGGTTCTCATCACCCACAACTCGGCCATCGCCCCTATGGCGGACCGGGTCATAAAAATAAAGAACGGAAGAGTTTCCGATATGAGCGTCAACGCGCATCCGGTTTCTGTGGAGACCATAGAGTGGTAGACAGGAGCGGCCTATGAAGAAAAAAGCAATGTGGAAAGATTTTTATATGGAAATCAGGAAGAGTCCGGGGCGTTTTCTGTCCATTTTGTTTATCGTGGCGCTGGGCGTCGCTTTTTTTTCCGGTATCCGCGCCTCGGAGCCGGATATGCGTATCACTGGCGACGCCTATTTTGATTCTGAAAATCTCATGGACATCAAGGCGCTGAGCACCTATGGTGTGACGGAAGATGATGTGGCGGCCTTCAGCCAGATTGAGGGTGTGGAAGCGGCGGAGGGCGGCTACAGCGCTGATTTTCTACATAATACGGAAGACGACCAGCGGGTGCTTCACGTGATGGGGGAGCAGAAGGAAATGAACCGGATCACCGTCTCGGAAGGAAGGATGCCGGAGACAGTGGGCGAATGTCTGGTGGACGACGCCTCTGATTATCAGATCGGCGACGAGATCATTCTGACCTCCGGAACGGAGGATCCGGTATCCGATACCCTCGCGACAGACACTCTGACAGTGGTCGGGAGGGGCAATACTTCTGCCTACGTCTCCTTTGGAAGAGGCAGCGCCGCCATCGGAACAGGAAGCATTTACGCCTTTGCGGTGGTGCCGGAAGACACCTTTGTTCTTGATACATTTACAGAAGTATACCTCAAGGTGGAGGGGGCGCAGGCACTCACATCCTTTACCGACGCCTACGATGACAAGATTGCGGAGGTGCAGACTCTGGTGGAAGACAGCACCGAAGAACGGGGCGTCATCCGCAAGAACGAGATTGTGCAGGAGGCCGAGGACGAGATTGCTGACGCCGAGCAGGAACTGGAAGACGGCAGAAAGAAGGCGGAAAAGAAGCTGAAAAAGGCCAAAGATAAGATAAAGGACGGCAAACAGCAGCTTAAAGACGCCAAAAAAGAGATTGCCGACGGCAAAGAGCAGATTGCTCAGGCGAAAGAGACACTGAATGCACAGCAGAAAAAACTTGATAAATCAAAAAAAGAATATAAAGACGGAAAAAAAGCATTAAAAAAAGGTTGGAAGAAGTACAAAAAAGGAAAGAAAAAGTTTGAGAAGAAAAAGCCGGAGGCAGAGAAGCAGCTGCAGAGCGGAAAAGAACAACTGGATGAACTGGCGGATCAGATATCTGAGGATGAGCAGACGTATCAGAGTCTCCAGCTACAGATAGATACACTGGAAAAGGCGATAAAGAGCGGGCAGGGTACTGCTGAGATGGAAAAACAGCTGACGCAGCTGAAGACGGCAGCCAGTGGCATGAATCAGAAAATCACCGCGGAGAAAAGCGCTTATTCGACGGCAGAAAAACAGTTGTCCGCGGCGGAGAAAGAACTCAGTGACGGAGAAAATGAGCTTGCTTCTACAGAGAAGACACTGACTGCGCAAGAGAAGAAATTGGCTTCTGCTAAAGAACAGCTGAATTCCGGACAAAAGCAGATTGATGATGCCTGGGATGAACTGGAGAAACAGGAACAGGAGCTTATCGATGGCGAGGAAGAAATCAAAAAAAATGAAGAAAAGCTTGCCGACGCCAGAAAAGAATATAAAGAAGGCAAAAAAGATGCAAAGCAGGAGATTGCCGACGGGGAAAAAGAGATTGAAGACGCCAGACAGGAACTTGCTGATCTGGAAGATCCGAAATGGTACGTGTACGACCGGACTACACTGATCGAGCACAGCAGTTTTGGTGAGAATGCAGAGCGGCTGGGAGCTATCGGAAGAGTCTTTCCGGTGCTGTTCTTCCTGGTGGCGGCGCTGATCAGTCTGACCAGCATGACTCGTATGGTGGAGGAACAGAGGATCTCCATCGGCACTATGAAGGCGCTTGGATACGGGAAGCTCTCCATCGCTTCCAAGTACCTGGGTTATGCGCTGCTGGCCACCCTGGGCGGAAGCGTCATCGGCGTTCTGATCGGGGAGAAAATACTGCCATATATCATCATCTATGCCTACAGTATCCTGTACCCAAATCTGCCGCAGATTCTCGTTCCTTATGACTGGGGCTACGGACTGATGGCGTCCGGCATCGCCATTTTCTGTACCATGTTTGCCACATTTTTCTCCTGCTGGAGGGAACTGGGCTCGCAGCCTTCTGTACTTATGCGTCCTCCGGCGCCGAAGAACGGTCGCCGGGTACTGCTGGAGCGTATCCGCATTGTGTGGAATCACATGAACTTTACATGGAAATCTACGATACGGAATCTGATGCGGTATAAGAAACGCTTTTTCATGACGATTTTCGGTATCGGCGGTTGTATGGCGCTGATGCTCGTGGGCTTCGGCCTCAAGGACTCTTGTTATGAGATTGCCGAGCTTCAATACAAGGAGATTCAGTTCTACGATGCCAGCATCTATCTGGACGAGGACATCACCGACGAAGAGCGGACCCGCCTGCATGAGATTCTCAGCGAGGAAAGCAATGTGGAGCGGTATATGGATGTGAATATGCAAAGCCTGACGCTGGTAAATGAAGAGGGAACCGAGCGGGAAGTTTACGAGTGCGTCTTCCCATCCGACAAAGAAGAGGTCGCACGATTCGTGGATTTCCATGACCGGAAAACAGGAGAAAAATACACTTTATCTGACAACGGTGTCATCATCAATGAAAAAACTGCAAAACTGCTGGATGCGAAAGTGGGAGATACCATTTATATCAAAGATGAGGACGAGGGAAATAAACCTGTGCGCATCGAACACATCTGCGAGAACTATCTCGGGCATTACATGTACATGACGCCGGAATATTATCAGAGCGTATACGGGGAGGAATCCGACAATAATACCATCTTGTTTATCATGGGCGAGACCAGCACAGACTCGTCAGCCGCCTCACAGGGAGCTTCGCCGGAAGACCAGCTGGAGGCAGTGGGTAAAAATCTTTTAAAAGAAGACGGCGTCCTGAATGTCAGCTACATGAGCGACATGGAACAGCAGCTGGACGATATGCTGCGAAGCCTTAATCTGGTTATCGTTGTTCTCATCATTTCTGCCGGTATGCTTGCCTTCGTGGTGCTTTATAATCTAAATACTGTCAACATTGCCGAGCGGAAACGGGAACTGGCAACGCTGAAAGTTCTAGGCTTCTATGATAAAGAGGTGGCCGAATACGTATACCGTGAGAACATCCTCCTGACTTTTATAGGAGCTGCTCTGGGCTGTATTCTTGGCAAGGTACTGCACCTGTTCATCATCGAGACGGTGGAAGTGGACACCGTCATGTTCGGGAGAATTATCCATGGTACCAGTTATCTTTACAGTCTGGTGTTTACAGTGCTGTTTTCGCTGATCATCAATGGAATCATGTATTTTAAGTTGCGTAGGATTGATATGGTGGAATCGCTGAAGAGCGTGGAATAAGCTGGCTTTCCCCTGACTCTATGGCGGGAAATGCAGCAAGACGATTACATCAGCAAATGCTTCGGAAATACTTCGGGGGCAGAACCGCTTTGGCGGTTCTGCCCCCCGTCTGTTCCCTGTAATTTTTTTTATCGCACCCTTACGGTAATCTGTTTAGACCGTCCATTGAGGGCCTGCACATAGATGGTGCATTTACCCTTGTTTTTCGCGGTGATTTTTCCGTTTTTGGATACTGTCGCAATTGTTTTATCACTGCTTATGTAAGAAAGCTGTGGGCCATGACCTGCCGGAAGCAGTCGTTTGTTCCTGCCCTGCTTGATGACAGATGCCTGGATTTTTGCTGTTTTTCCAACCTTTATGGAATACTTCTTCTTGCTGACCTGCACTTTCTTTGCGTTAGTATATACAGGGTTCTTGTCAGATACCACATGTAAGGTCCTTCCATCGGCGATGTATTCCTTTTGGTCACCGTTTATGCGGTAAGCCCGTATCCGGATTTTATAAGTTTTGTTTTTCTTAAATTTCTTTCCGGCCACTTTTTTGATCGTTGCCCGCATCACAGACCTGTTTTGATTTCCGGTCACAGATGCGGTTACGCCTTTAAATTTCTTTCCGCAGACTGACACATAGATATCATAGCCGTCGGCTCCCTTGATTTTTGGCCAGGTCACTTTCAGGTTTTTGTTTTTAAATGCAGTGTTTGTTTTCCGGTTAAGCGTTATGGCGTTTCTTTCTTTTTCCGCTGCTGAGATAGCAGTATCCGCTGGTGCGGAATCCGGCGTTTTATCTTCCAGAGGTCTGATTGCCTGGCTGTCCTTTGTGGCGTCGCAATATTTGCAGTGGATGGACTGCCTTCCCTCTTCCGTGTAGGTAGGCTCCTTATCCACGGTAAAATGGTCCTCCCAAACATGGTTGTCAGGATCAACATCGCCGTATGCCCGGCCGCAGTCAGAACAAATCGCTTTATCGTGGCAGGTGGCGGTTCCGCCTGCATGGATATGTTGTCCAATGTGAACGTAACGGTAGGCGGTAAGCTGGTTCATTTCATTCTCATTGAAAGTGACAGCGGCGTCGTAAGGAGATGCTGCACCTTCTGTGAAATGTACAGCGGCGGAACCGTCCCAGTTGGAGTCGTCCACTTTGAATTCTGCCAGTGTTCCGTCATCAGGAGTGATGGTGAAAGATCTTTCTATTGCTGCGACGCCGGACAAATCCCGTAATTGTACGCCGCCTTTGGCAGTCATATCGGAAGCGGTAATATTCAGACAGTTTGTAATGATAGCAGGTGTTTGACCATCAGGTTTGCCGGAAGCCGTCAGGTTGGAATGGTCGACAGTCAAAGATTCCACTGCCACCAGTCCTTCATAAGTGGTGCCGGTCGCCATTATGGTGCTGCCGCTCACGGTCATGCTGCCATCAGTAAAAATGCCCCGCATACCAGAACTTTCTGCTGTGACAGTGCTGTTATTTTCAACAGTGATACCCTCCCAGGCATAAACAGCAGGATAAGCCAGTTCAGAGGTTCCGATGGCCCTGACGGTGGAATTACGGATTGTTATGTTGCCGGAATTGCTGTTTATGGTGTTGCATTCCTCTCCGCTGGCGACGGCGTCTGCGGTACTGTCGGTAATGGTAATACCATTCTCGCCAACGAGGGAGAGTTCATAGCTGTTCACAGTAATATCAGCGCCATTTTGTATGGACAGAGTACCTCCCCACGCCTGAATGCCGCCCCAATTGTGTGAGGTTACATTGATGGTACAGCCGTCAATGGTGAGATTGTTTTGATCTACTTGCAAGCTGTCTCCATCACTTTCCAGAGTAAGGGAATCTTCTTTCGTTCCCTGAATTGTAACATCGGACACTGAGCCGTAAATACATCTGTAATTCTTACCGTGAGCAGTTAACGTATTGTCGCCAATCAGCCGGATAGTAAGATTGTCCCCCTTGAAAAAACGAATTGCAATGATGGCACCGTATTCTTCAGAACATTCGATGGTGGCGTTATCCAGGGTCAGTGTTTCCGTGACCGGGTCATAGGATACCCGGCCTTCTTTGATGAATTCGTTTGTAATGTTGCTGCAGTTTTCATCGGTGATTTCCGTTCCGGCTATGAAAATGCCGTAATAAGTTGGATTTGCCGCGAGGACTGTTGCCGGCAGCAGCGTGAGCAGCATGCATATGCATACACATGCGGTCAATAGTCGTTTCGTCATACTTTTCCCTCCTTTTTTTGCATTTTTTGACAAAAAGACCTTCTACTTATACAGGTACAAAATTTACGAAAAACTCTCACCTGAAAAATGGGATTTTTCAAAAAATTTGCAGAAGAAAGAATCATGCAAAAAAAGAGCTGCCTTACGACAGCTCAGTAGGAAATCAGTATTTGTCTGAATGCAGATGGGGAAGTAACATTTTTCCGGTCGAAACGCTCAGTATAATGATGACCATGGGCAGAAGATAGGCGATGTACTGTATTCTGCCGCCGTAGGCGATGAGCAGATTATAGATTCCGTGGAAAACGATACACACCCCGAGCAGACCGAATGTTCCGGCCAGTTTCAGCCAGGTTCTCCGCCATACATAGATAAGCCCGTATCCGATGACAGCGCCGCAGAGAATATGCATGGCTCCGGTGCCAAAGCCGCGGATTAAAAGAAAACCAAAATTCGTCGCACCGTTTTGTACCAGATAACAGATATTTTCAAAGGTGGCAAAACCGGCGGCGATGCTCAGTATGGAAGGCTTAATATGCTCTGGTTCCGGTTCAAAGATTAAAAGATAAAAGAGCAGCGGCAGAAGCTTCATCACTTCCTCAATGACCGGAGAGATTTCTGTGGCGGCGTGAAAGGCAGTGGTCTGGTAAAGGGCGGCGATAAAAGTATTGATATAGGCCGAAAGAAGGCACACGCCCATTCCTGTGAGCATAAAAAAAACAGGATGAAAATATTTTTTTCCCAGACAGAAAGAAGCTGCCAGCAAAGGTGCGGCAATGCAGACAAAAACATTATTAATATCGATCATGGATTCACCGCCTTTTTTACAGAAATTAAGAAAGAAAAAAGAGTGGCAGTAACGGCAAAATCAATCCAGAAGTAAGGGTTTGTCCACCCGTCACCCAGCCATGGATAACTGGAGAGCCACAGACAGTTTTCCAGAATCACAAAAATAATGGCGGTAAGATGAAAAAAGATTTGTTTTCGGTTCTGCCCCGGCTGCTGTTTCCAAAAGATAAATCCGCGCAGAGAGCGTCTCAGAAATAGCAGCATCATACAGCCGGTAACCAGATTATAAACGGCATTTCCAATACTCATATAATAAATGGTCAGCGGTACGACGGTCAGTGGGGCAAGCCACATGCTCCAGCATTGAAAAGATCGCTCTTCCGTTAGAGTAAGGGAATCCTGGAGAAGGAGCAAAAAGAGAAATCCTGCAATCCAGCCAATATCCGATACATAGAATATGGGTGATGTATCAGTGATCAAAATCGCATAGAGCAGCCAGTATAGTCCGGCAAGGGCAAAGCAGCCGTAAAAACAGAATAGGATGAAGTAAGGCTGCTTCCGGTCTTTTAGATAGAATATGCCTGAGAAGATACAGCCCAGTAGCATAACGAAAAGTTGAGATAAATTATCAATGATTTCCGGCATTGTTGTTTTCCTCTTTTTTATTGTTCTGCTGAGATCTGCTGAGGCGGAAACACAGGATTGTGACGCATACGCCCAGTAAAAAAGAAAGCACGCCGATTATGATATAACCAATAGATTCGCTGCTGCTGAATATACTTGCCGTTGATGCGAAACCGGTGTAATTGTCTGTGGTAATCTGCGAAATAACGCCGGGCATAAGAACAGATAAAGTGATGATTAATATAAGGCAGGCTGCCGCAGAGCAGGCAGTGATGATCTGACTGTGATGCAGCTTCTTTTGATGTTCTGCTTCTATGATTCGCTGTCTGACAGCGGCAACCCGTTCTTCATGACTGCGCATCAGAAATGCCCTCCTTCTCTAAAAGTTTTCGTAAAGTTTGTTTTCCACGATATACGATGTTTGTGATCTGCTTAATGCTCTTTCTCATGACTGTTCCCGCCTCCTGGTAAGTCATATCTTCAAAATAAATCAGGTAAAGCGCTTCACGGTAAACGGGATTCAACTGTTCCATGCACAAACGCAGAATGTGATGTTTTTCTGCAGTTATGACAATTTCTTCTACCAATACTTTACTTTCGGGTTCTTCTTCCAGAATATCCAGACTGAAACAAGAGTTCCATTTATGTTTATGACGAAGCGCCATATGCCGGGCAGTTTTATAGAGATAAGATTTCAGCTTTCCATCCTGAATGCACGGCTTTTTGGTAAACAGATAAGTGAAAACATCGATCATCAGATCTTCCGCCGCGTGGATATCATGTAAATAGCCAGTTATGTATAAGATCAGTGAAGTCTCATGACGCTTCATTAATGCATCAAGGCATTCTTCATCGCCATTCAGATAGCGGCGGTAATATTCTTCGTCAGTTATGATTGCTGCCTCTTGTTCGGAAAAATACTCTTTCAAGATTATACCGCCTTTCAAAAAATCATGTCATAAAATGAGCAGAACAAAAAGAAAAATGTCTTTGCCCTAATTATTATGTGTCACAAGGCTATAGTACATATTCTATATGAAGATCGGTATTTTTTCAACCATATATGGGAATCATCCTGAATGCTAAAATAAGCACGATACCGATTGAATATTGTAAAAACTATATTGTATAATATCTAAAATAAAACCGATGGAGGGAGGTTCTGCCAGATGAAATTATCTGATATTTCAAACGGCCCGGACTGGGTCCTGTGGGTTGTGATTATTCTTTTTGCCGCTTTGTCCGTTCTTTTTCTGTCCGGCCGCGGAAGCTGGCTGATCGCGGGCTATAACACAGCCTCCAAAGAAGAAAAAGCAAAATATAACACGAAAAAATTATGCAGAGTATTCGGAATAGGGATGACGGTCATTACCCTGCTGCTCGTCGTGACAGGTCTCTTTGAAAATGTACTGCCAGCGGAATTTGTATACATCGCCGCCGGGATCATTCTGGCGGACGCCATCATTATGATAATCCTGGGCAATACGATCTGTAAAAGAAGACAGGACGGGAAACGTCATACGGAGAGGTAAAAAAGAACATTGTACATTTACAGAGGAGGGATGACCATGGAAATCAAGAAACTGCCCGGTATTTTTTCTGTGTGCAAGGTCGAGGATTACTCACTTGTGGACGAACATACAGAGTTTTGCTTTACAGGCAAAACCGACGAGGAAAATTCACTGGTGTGTCCGACGGACAAGGCGCCGGCCAACACGACGGATCGGGAAGACGGATGGAAAATGTTTCGGATTCAGGGCGTGCTGGACTTTTCACTCATCGGAATACTGGCGGACATTTCCCGAATACTGGCAGAAAACAAAATCGGAATCTTTGTCATATCGACCTTTAACACCGATTACATACTGACAAAAGAAGAAAACTATCAGAAAGCGCTGGATGCCCTCAGCCGGGCGGGTTATAAAATCATAGAATTATACTGAGAAAGCGAAGGTACTATATGGAAATAAATATCAAAAAGATAAATAATACACAGATACCCGACGCCCTTTCCCTCATATGGACGACATTTCTACAGTTTGAAGCTCCGGATTACTCAGAAGAGGGCATACAATCCTTTAAAGATTTCATCGAAAACGAAGAGATCATTCAGACGCTGGAGTTCTGGGGCGCATATGACAAAGACGAGCTGAAAGGCGTGATAGCCTCCAACGAGAACCGAAAACACATTTGCTGTTTCTTTGTGAAAGCGCAGGATCACAGGAAGGGCATAGGCAGAAAATTATGGGAACATTTTCTGAAAAACAGCCCTCAGGAGACAATCACGGTCAACTCTTCACCATACGCCGTGCCAGTTTACCATAAACTGGGATTCTCTGATCTAGACACAGAGCAGCTGGCCGACGGTATGCGATATACGCCTATGAAGTTTGAGCGGCAGGAAGTAAGATTTTATGATCAGGTGGATGACAGACTGCTGCAATTCGCTGTTATTATCGCAAAAACCAATGGAAAATGGGTATTTTGCAAACATAAAGAACGGGACACCTATGAACTGCCTGGCGGGCACAGGGAAAAAGACGAGGATATTCTGACCACAGCCAAAAGAGAACTGAAAGAAGAAACAGGAGCGGTAGAATTTCATATGGAACCGGTTTGCGTATATTCGGTTACGGGGAAAACAAGAGTAAATGATAAGGCAGACGAGGAAACATTCGGAATGCTTTTCACTGCCGACATATTTTCTTTTGAACCAATACATAGTGAGATAGAAAAAATTTTGATTACCGAGCATTTAATCGATGATTGGACATATCCTCTGATACAACCAAAATTAATCAGAGAAGCTCGGAGAAGGGGCGTTTATGAATGAAAGAGAAAGAATTATCCGCTCATGGTTTGATATGTGGCTTGTTCAGCGGGACACAGGTATTGACGATATTTTTACAGAAAATGTAATTTACACAGAAAGCTGGGGACCAAAATACAATAATCGAAAGGCCGTAAAACATTGGTTTGAGGAATGGAATACTCGCGGCAAAGTTGTTGTCTGGGAAATCAAACAGTTTTTTCATAAAGGAGATCAAACAGCTGTAGAGTGGTATTTCAAGAATGAGATGAACGAAGGCAGAACAGAAGAATTTGACGGGATATCTCTGGTAGAATGGACGGCAGACAATAAAATAAAATCATTAAAAGAATTTGGATGTAACCGGCATAATTATAATCCATATGAACATGGAGAACAACCTGTATTCACAGATGAAGAAATAAATTGGTTTTAAAATTTTGTGACGGGTTAGAAAGGAAAACTTGAATCATGGAAACACTTAACCATGAGAAAGAGGAAATGTTCGAAATTCAAAAATACAAAAAAGAATACGATGACAGTCTGCTGATATTTCTGCGGACCTGTCTGCCCGAATCAGGAAGAAGGCTGGAACTGCATGGGCGCCATAAAATGTATGGAAACATCGAGGCTTTCTTTGAAGATTTCTGGTGTCTGCTCGACGGAGAAAATATAATTGGAACCGTTGCACTAAAGAGATTAGATGAGGACAAATGCGAACTGAAATCTTTGTATCTTTTACAACAATATCACGGCAGAAAACTAGGATTTCGTCTGCTGAAAACAGCAATATCCAAAGCACGGAGCAGCGGCTACAAAGAAATGTACCTGGACACATTATCCACAAGCAGAGAAGCTATTTCTCTATATAAGAAAATAGGATTTGTCCTGACAGAGCGTTATAATTCCAATGACAGAGCCGATGTGTTTATGGTATTGCGGCTTGATGCTGCTGAGGACGAAGAAGACAAAATGTTGGAAAAATAATTTTTGAATGAAACAAGAATAATTCTGTTGTGATATTTTTTATTTTTGTGATATAATTTAAGGGCTACCACCCCTAGACGGGTAGAGGAGGGCACTGAAAAAGTAGATAACACCGCCTATATTTGGTACAATGTGTATATCAAATATAGGCGGTGTTTTTTATGATCGAACAACAGCAGAAACTAATACTGAGTCCATACATGGAAATATACGAATTAGTAATTCCAAAAGATAATCTTCTTCGGCAAATAAAAGAATTGGTTGATTTTAGCTTTATTTATAATGAACTCCTTGATAAATATTGTCTGGATAACGGACGAAATGCAGTTCCACCTATCAGGATGTTTAAGTATCTGCTTCTAAAATCAATCTATGATCTATCAGATGTTGATGTTGTGGAACGTTCTAAATATGATATGTCTTTTAAATATTTTTTGGACATGGCGCCGGAAGATGAAGTCATTAACCCTAGTTCATTAACTAAGTTTCGCAAGCTGCGCTTAAAAGATATGAACCTTTTAGATATGCTAATCGCAAAAACGGTCCAGATTGCATTGGATAAAGGGATCATAAAATCAAAATCTATCATTGTGGATGCCACGCATACAAAATCAAGATACAACCAAAAAACACCGCGTGAAGCGCTCCAGAATCAATCTAAGAAACTGCGGCGTACCATCTATGAAATAGATGAAACAATGAAAGATAAATTTCCCAATAAAAACACCGAAGATTCTTTAGAAAAAGAATTAGAATACTGTAATCAGCTTATCTCAGTTATTAAGGGAAATGAAAAATTATGCAGTTATCCAAAAGTGCAGGAGAAATTAAATCTGTTGGAAGAATCTGTAAGTGATGATATGGAACATTTGGAAACCTCAAAAGATGGCGATGCAAAAATCGGTCATAAAACAGCCGATACATCTTTCTTTGGATATAAGACTCATATTGCCATGACAGAAGAACGGATTATTACGGCAGCAACTGTTACCAGCGGAGAAAAAACAGACGGAAAAGAATTGCCGATGCTAATCCAGAAAAGCCGGGAAGCAGGGATGGAGATCAAAACCGTAATTGGAGACAAAGCGTATTCAAGCAAAGAAAATATAGAAGCAGCTAAAAATGGAGATTATGAACTTATATCCCGATTAAACAGTATTGTTACCCAAGGGAATCGTACAAAGCCAGATGAATTTGAGTTTAATAAAGATGCAGGCATGTACCAATGTAAAGCTGGGCATCTGGCAATACGAAAGGCAAAAGACAGCAGGAAATCAGAGGGGAAAAATCCAAGAGTCGTATACTTTTTCGATATTGAGAAATGTAAAAGATGTCCATATAGGGATGGCTGTTATAAAGAAGGCGCAAAGTCAAAACAATATACGGAAACTCTTATCTGCGACAGCCATAGTGAACAGGCACAATTTCAGGAAACGGAATATTTTAAAAGCAAGGCAAAAGAACGATATAAAATAGAAGCCAAGAATAGTGAATTGAAGCGTAGACATGGTTATGACGTTGCGTCATCGTCAGGTCTTATTGGCATGGAAATGCAGGGGGCAATGGCTATATTTGCAGTAAACCTTAAAAGGATCATAAAGTTAATAGATAAAAAATAATCAGATTTAGCGTATAATCCATTCAAACAGAATTTAGAAAATCCACCAAAACTCGATTTGAGACTGGTAGATTTCTTATTGTTGAAAATAAAATTTACAAAGACTATGTTTTTCAGTGCCCTCCGGGTAGAGGAAGGGGGTGAGCTGTATTGGGTATATTTTCGTCATTTTTAATCTCTGTTATGGCAGGTATAGTCGCCTACTATATTTGCAAACGGCTGGACGGAGATGATTAGGCGGTAGCCAGCCGAAGGTATAAGCCACCTTTGCCAAAACGGAATAGGAAAACCCGGAGACCGCCATCTCCGGGTTTTCTGCGTGCTGTATTGAGCATTTCTCGTCATTTTGCCTGAACCTAGTATAGCATAAGCGTTTTTTTATTTCAAGTATTCCCTTTTTGAAAATGAAAAATTCAAATTTATTATAATGGAAAAATTGGAGTGCTGCTCACAGAGGACATAGCTGTCCGATAATAGTGAGTTTAGATAGTTAAAGACAGCGACCTGTGTTATACTGATGTTATAGAAAACTGAAAATAAAAGACAAATATAAACATTTGTTATAATTATTTAGGGCAGGACAGAAAAAGAGGATATCTAAATATAGAGACAGGGTGGCTTTTATACATTTGGCAAACAAATTTCGTGAAAAAAGGAGGAAGATTATGGAACGCTTTAAAAAGATTTATCAGCAGGGAACCATTGATGTAATTGAAATCTGGCTGGACACCGAAACCGGCGTACAATATGTATTCCACAGAAACGGAAACGCGGCAGGCTTCACGCCGTTGCTTGACAAAGATGGCAAGCCGGTAGTGACGCCGTAGCGTGGAGACATAGAGAAGGGCGGCAAGTGCGAAAGGCTGTTGTTCAGCGAGGTGAAACACGATGGTGAGAGAAGCAACGAAAAATGATTTGAATGATCTGCTTCAGTTATATCTACATTTGCATGAAGATAAGATTCCGGAAGACTCGCAGAATCTGAGAGAAACATGGGAGACGATCCAGGGCGACAGAAATCATCATATCATTTTAAATGAAGTAAATGGAATCCTTGTGTCCTCCTGTGTGTGCGTGATTATCCCGAATCTCACAAGAAATGTCCGGCCATATGCCTTTGTAGAAAATGTAGTTACACATGAGAAGTACAGGGGACGAGGATATGCAACGGAGTGTCTGAACTACGCAAAGCAGATTGCGATAGAAAACAACTGTTATAAAATGATGCTCTTAACAGGTTCCAAAAAGCAAAGTACATTAAACTTCTATGCAAAGGCCGGTTATAACAATACGGACAAAACAGCATTTATTCAGTGGCTGGAGTAACAGTCGTCATACAAAATGAGACGGAATCCCTTTGATAGAGTTCCCGTCTCATTGTTAAAGCTTAAAAATATCCGAATGTGTCCCGGTGTCTACGAGCGTAAGTGTCAGAATATCATTTTCAATCAGATAAACCAAAAGCCAGTCCGGTTTGATATGGCATTCTCGGAAACCTTTGAATTTGCCGCTTAATTCGTGATCACGGTATTTCGCATCAAGTTGTCTGCCCTGACGGAGTGCATCGACAACATTGTCCAGAAGGGAAAGATCAAAACCACGTTTCTTCATAAGCTTATAGCTTTTCTTGTAAGCGGTTGTGAATTTTACTGTGTACATTTATTCTTCAAGTGCCTTTCGCAGTTCGTCCATGCTGGTATATCCCTTGACGTCAGGATCATGGGAAATGCGTCTGGCTTCATCCATGGCATCAAGTGTGTGTTGGCTGTAAGAAGGCATCTCTACAGTAAAAGGAAGCCCACCTCTCAGGACGCACTGATGGAGAAAAAGATTAACTGCGCTGGACATATCCAGACCGAGATTGTTGAAAAGGTCTGTAGCTTGTTGTTTAATATCTGCATCAATTCTGATTTGAGTAGGTGTTTTAGCCATGTTATCACCGCCTTTCAATTATATTATATGCATTTTGGTTTACAATGTCAATTAAAATGAAAATATTTACAACGTGAAGTTGGAGTTTTGGAGGTACCCCTATGAAGAGAGAACTTGGAATCGCGAGATGTGGACTTGCCTGCGGCCTGTGTTCTGAAAATGTAACCTGCGCTGGCTGTGATTCGGGTGAATGTCCAGATAAAGACTGGTGTGAGAACAGAAAATGTTCCATCGCAAAAAATATTGCGCATTGCTACGAATGTGGTGAAGCGTGCAGAAAAGGATTGCTGGGTAAGATCAAGCCCTATGCTTTTACAGAGTTCGCCAGAAGATATGGTGAGGATGAACTTCTGGACTGCCTTGAACGGAATGAGAAAAATGGAGTGGTTTATCACCGGGAGGGCATAAACGGCGACTATGATGATTTTGATGATGTGGAAACATTGATAGAGTACATAAGAACAGGGCATAAATAATCAGGATTTAGGAAGTGGAGATAAAAATGAGCATAAGACAGGCTGTTTTATCAGATATAGATACAATCAAATACATTTCAGAAAGAACAATCTCTGAGATTTATCCACATTATTATCCGGAAGGAGCGGTAAAATTCTTCCTGGAGCACCACAGCGAAGAGCATATTTTAAATGATGTGAAAGCAAACAGGGTATTTCTCTGTCTGAATGTCTCGCAGAAAGTCATTGGAACCATCACTATAAAAGCCAATGAAATATGCCGCCTTTTTGTCCTGCCCTCCTGCCAGGGGAAAGGATATGGCACAGAGATGCTTCAGTTTGCAGAACACAGAATCCTGACTAAATTTCCAACCATCATACTGGACGCATCTCTTCCGGCCAAAAAGATATATCTCAAGAGAGGATACAAAGATGTTTCATTTCATATCGTCCCCACAGGAAATCAGGATTTTTTGTGCTATGATGTTATGGAAAAGAAGACGGAATCATAACGCAGTACGGATGATTTTTGAGCAAATGATTTGGCAAAAGGACGGAAAGCAGCGGGAGGCAAAAGGTGTTTCAGATATTCGTGATTATATTTGATTTGTTCATGGCATTATTGATGTTTTTTATGGGACGATACTTCTGTAATTCCAAAGGCAGAGCAAGTAACCTCCTGACTGGATATAATATGCGCCCCGAAAATGAACGGAAGCAATTCGATGAAGATGCCATGTGCCGCATTTACGGAAAGAGAATGATGGGGATGGCGGTTCCTTTTGTATGCGGAGCAGCTATTGACTTTTTTAAACCCGGCGTAGGATGTACGGCTGCGTGGGTCGTGTGGATCGTTCTTTTTGTAATGTTGTGTATAAAAAGAACATCCATGGAGAAGAAGTAGTGCTCTGAACGGTACAATCGCGGAAGCAGCAGGCAATCCGGCGGAATTTCTCTCTAATGTCTGAACAGAGGGCGTCGGCGGCTGAATTTTTATGTCCGTCCTGCCGTCGTCTGTGTATCATTCCTTATCACCTCGACAAATCCCTATTTTTTCATTGAGAGAATCTCCCGGGAAGTGTATAATAATCCAGATACAGACGTATAAGTATAAAGAAAAGAGAGAGCTATCATGAATACAAATAAAATCTTCGCCCGGGCGTTTAATTTTTTCCGCCACTGGAAGGTAAGGGAGAACCGGGTGACCCTCATTGAGAAACTGGACACCGGCGGCGTCGGCAGTTTGTTTGATATACAAAAGGAATGTGAGAGACGGGGGCTGCCCCTGTCTTTTCATGTCATCCGACATTCGGATTATGAGGTGAGCCTCCGGAATCTTCCGGGCCTTTTTGCGCTCTTTACCAAAAAGGCTTACTATATGGCGACTTCCGCCCACATTTTTCTCAACGATAATTTCATGCCTATGGCGTACATGGATATCGCGTCGGAGACCACGGTGGTGCAGCTCTGGCACGGCATGGGTTCCTTTAAGAAGTTCGGCGGTTCCACCGAGCTGGAGCCGGAGCTTCTTGCCGAGCTGAAGCAGGTCAATGAAAATGTAACGCACATCCTCGCAAGCTCCGAACATATCCGGGAGAATTACGCGGAGGCGTTCTGCGTGCCGGAGGGCAAGGTGCTGGCCATCGGCTGTCCGCAGGCGGATTATTATTTCAGAAAACATAATGTGCAGGCCATAAGAGAGCATCTGGAGCAGCAGTTCCCGCAGCTGAAAGGACGGAAGCTGGCCCTCTATGCGCCGACCTTCCGGGACGATGAACAGAGAGACCGGGAGCTGCTCTCTCATTTTGATTTTGAACGGTTTGAGCGGGAGTGCGGAGATGAATACTGTCTGGCCGTTCGTCTGCATCCGCAGATACAGTCCTCGAAGGTGCCGGAACAGGTGCCGAATCTGACCGGCTGGCCGGATGTGCGGGAGCTTCTGCTGGCGACGGATCTGCTCATCGCCGATTATTCTTCCATCGCGGTGGAATATTCCCTGCTGGAGCGGCCTATCCTGCTTTATGCTTTCGATAAAAAATGGTATCTTGACCAGGACCGGGGATTTTATTATGATTATGAAGAAACTGCGCCGGGGCCAATCCTCACGACCATGGACGACCTGTGTGCCAGTGTCCGGCAGCAGAGCTGGGATATCGGGAAGGTGCGGGCCTTCGCCAGACTGCACAACGACTACTTTGACAGTCAGTCCGCCCGCCGGGTGGCGGAATTTTACTTCCCGCCGGGATGCATGGGAGCGGAAGCTGCCCCGGAGGGAGCCGACACATTTGCCAATGAAGAAAATCAACGAAAGGAAAAGATTCAAAATATGAAGATTATCGCAGGTCTGGGTAACCCGACCGATAAATATAAAGGAACAAGACACAACGTGGGATTTATGGCCATCGACAAGCTCAGCGAGGCGCTGGGCATCGCCGTAAATCAGCACAAACACAAAGCCATGACCGGCAGCGGGTTTATTGCGGGTCAGCGGGTGCTGCTCATGAAGCCCCTGACTTACATGAATCTGAGCGGGGAGAGCATCCGCGCGGCAGCGGACTTTTACAAGGTGGAGCCGGAGGATATCCTCATTATCTATGATGATATCAGTCTGGACCCGGGCATGCTGCGCATCCGGAAGAAAGGCAGCGCCGGCGGGCATAATGGAATCAAGAGCATCATCAGCCATCTGGGCTGCGATACATTTCCTCGCATCCGGGTGGGCATCGGCGGAGAGAAACATCCGGGGCAGGATCTGGCCGACTATGTGCTGGGGCATTTCTCCGGCGAAGAGAAGGAGAAGCTGGATGAGGCTCTGGAAAATGTGGTGAAGGCCGCGGAGCTCATCGCCATGGACGAGATTGACGAGGCCATGAACCGTTACAGTGTGGGAAAGAAAAAGAGAGCAAAGAAAAATGAAGAGGTGTAACTGTGGGGGTATTAGCGGAACCGCTGCGGCGGCTGAGTGAATATCGGGAAATAGAAAAAAATCAGAAAGAGGGCCGGTATCCTGTGGGGATTACCGGCTGTGTGGACTCCCAGAAAGGCCATTTTATCGCCAATCTGGGAGAAAAAGCGCCCTGCCGTCTGGTCGTGACCTGGAAAGAGGAAAAGGCCAGGGAAATGTACGAGGATCTGAGCTTTTTTGACCGGAACACCATGCACTATCCGTCCAAGGATATTCTGTTTTACAGCGCGGACGTGCACAGCAACCATACGGCCATGAAGCGTATGCGGGTGCTGAAACGTGTGGCGGAGAGGGAGCCGCTGACCATCGTTCTCTGCTTTGACGTACTCATGGAAAAAATGATTCCGCCGGAGGCGTTTCAGGAAGCCAGTCTGACCATCGGCCTGGATTCGGTCATAAAAACCGATGAGCTCCGGAGGACTCTGGTGGAGATGGGATACCAGAGCAGCGGACTGGTGGAAGGCCCGGGCGAGTTTTCTGTGCGGGGCGACATTGTGGACATTTTCCCGCTGACAGAGGAAAGTCCTGTCCGCATTGAGCTGTGGGGCGATGAGATTGATTCCATGCGCTCCTTCGATGTGGAGAGCCAGAGAAGCATCGAGAATCTGGACGAGGTGCGCATTTATCCGGCATCGGAAATGATTCTTCCTCAGGACAGAATGCCGGAGGCCATCCGGCGGATGAAGGAGGAATACACCCGGCAGGCAGAAGTTTTTAAAAAAGAGAAGAAACGTCAGGAAAAGGAACGACTTCGGAAAATGGTTGAAGCGACAGAAGATGAACTCTCTTCCCTGGGCACCGCAGCCGGAAGTGAAACTCTGCTGTCGTATTTTTATGAGAAAACAGCGTCGTTTCTGGATTATCTGCCGGAAGATACGATGATTTTCATTGACGAGCCCCATCGGGTGGAGGAGAAAGGCAGAACCAATGAGCAGGAGTTTTCCCTGTCCATGCAGAGCCGTCTGGAAGGCGGCTACGTACTGCCGTCCCAGGCAGATCTGCTTTACGGCTGTGAGGAGACGGTTTTCCGCATCCTGCAGCGCCCGACGCTGCTGCTGTCCGGTATGATACAGCAGTATGAGCTGTTCAAACCGAAGGAGTCAGTGCATATAGAAGCCAAATCCATTTATTCGTACAATAACAGCTTCGACCAGCTCATCAAGGATCTGCAGCACTGGTGCAGGGAGAAATATGAGATCATGCTCATGTCCGCCTCAGCCACCCGTGCCAGAAGACTGGCGGAGGATATCCGTGAGGAGGGACTTCTGGCTTATTTTGTCGACGACTATGAGCGGGAAATGCATCCGGGCGAGGTGATGGTCACCACCGGACGGCTGAACAGTGGTTTTGAATACCCGGCCATCAAGTTTGTGGTCCTGTCGGAGAAGGACATTTTCAAGGAGCGCAGACAGAAGAGCCGGAAGAAAAAGAGTCAGTACAGCGGCCAGAAAATCCGCTCCCTTGCCGATATTTCCATCGGGGATTATGTGGTTCACGAGAAATACGGCCTCGGCATTTACCGGGGTATGGAGCAGATTGAGACCGACGGCGTGGCGAAAGACTATATCAATATCGAATACAAGGATTCCAGCAATCTGTTTATCCCGGCGTCTCAGCTGGAGATCATACAGAAATACGCCGGCGTGGGGGCGAAGAAACCGAAGCTTAACAAGCTGGGAGGAAATGAGTGGGAGAAAACCAAGTCGAGAGTCCGTTCTCAGGTACAGATTGCGGCCAGGGATCTGGTGGAGCTTTACGCCCAGCGGCAGGCCAGGGAAGGCTACGCCTACGGCCCGGATACCGTCTGGCAGACGGAGTTTGAAGAGCTGTTTCCGTACGAGGAGACCGAGGACCAGCTTACCGCCATCGAGGACACCAAGCGGGATATGGAGAGTCACAAAATCATGGACCGGCTCATCTGCGGCGATGTGGGTTACGGCAAGACGGAAATCGCCATCCGGGCGGCTTTCAAGGCGGTCATGGAGAGCAAACAGGTGGTGTACCTGGTGCCGACAACCATTCTTGCCCAGCAGCATTATAATTCTTTTGTGGAGCGCATGAAGCATTATCCGATAAAAATCTGCATGTTATCCCGTTTCTGTACGCCAAAGGAGACAAAGCAGATTCAGGACGCGTTGAAAAAGGGAACCATGGATATTGTGATCGGCACCCACAAGGTGCTTTCCAAGAGTATCCAGTACAAAAATCTGGGACTCCTCATCATCGACGAGGAGCAGCGGTTCGGCGTAAAACAGAAGGAAAAAATCAAACAGATGAAAAAAGATGTGGATGTGCTGGCTCTGTCGGCGACGCCGATTCCGCGGACGCTTCACATGAGCCTGGCGGGCATCCGGGACATGAGTGTGCTGGAAATGCCGCCGGTGGACAGGAGGGCCATCCAGACCTACGTCCTCGAATATAACGAAGAACTGGTGAGGGAGGCCATCGAGCGGGAAATTGCCCGGGGCGGACAGGTGTATTACGTGTACAACCGCGTCAATAATATTGACAGCGTGGCCGCCGACGTGCAGAAGCTGGTGCCGGGGGCTGTGGTTGAATTTGCCCATGGGCAGATGGGAGAGCGGCAGCTGGAGCAGATTATGTTTGCTTTCGTCAACAAAGAGATTGACGTGCTGGTGTCCACCACCATCATCGAGACCGGTCTGGACATTTCCAATGCCAACACGATCATCATTCATGACGCCCAGAACTTTGGCCTGTCCCAGCTTTATCAGCTCCGGGGACGGGTGGGGCGTTCCAGCCGGACGGCCTACGCCTTCCTCATGTACCGGCGCAACTCCATCTTAAAGGAAGAGGCGGAAAAACGTCTCAAAGCTATCCGGGAGTTCACCGATCTGGGCAGCGGCTTCAAGATCGCCATGCGGGATCTGGAGATCCGCGGCGCCGGCAATCTGCTGGGGGCGGAGCAGTCCGGCCACATGGAGGCCGTGGGCTATGACCTTTACTGCAAAATGTTAAACGAAGCCGTCATGGAGATGAAAGGCGAGAAGCACGAGGAAGATACCTTCGAGACCACCGTGGACTTATCCGTCGACGCCTACATTTCGGCGTCCTACGTGGGCAATGAAAGTCAGAAGCTGGAGCTTTACAAACGAATCGCCGTCATCGAGAATCAGGAAGAATATGAAGATCTGACCGAGGAACTCACCGACCGCTACGGCGACGTGCCGGCGCCGACCCTGCGGCTCATGGATGTGGCTCTGGTAAAACAGCAGGCACACCGGGCCTGGATCCTAGCCATCGAGCAGAAAGGCACCGCCATTTCCTTTATCATGAACGCCCGCGCCAAAGTAAAAGTCGACGAGATAGACGACTTCCTGAAGACCTTCCGCGGACGCATGCGCATCCGGCCGGAAGTGAACCCGGTCTTCGTCTACGACCCCGGCGAGATTCCGAAAAAAGACCTGCTCCCGCGGGTGAAAGATATCATCGAGCGTATCAGCGGGCTGCTGGAGCGGTAGAGGACGGTACCATGGGTGCGTCTGGCGATGTCAGAGCAGCCGGAGGAAATGTACGTGCAGGAAAAATGCAGACCGCGCCTGCGTCAGAAATATATTTTGACCATAATATAGAAATATTGTACAATACAGAGAGGAATTAACTAAGCAGGAGGTACAAAATGAAACACAATACAAAACGCCTGGCAGCAGCAGCTCTTACAGCAGTTTTGGCCGTCGGCGCCATGACCGGCTGCGGCACATCCGGCGGACAGGGGGAAGTAACCCAGAATGGAAATGAGACGTTGTTCACTTATGACGGCGTGGATGTGACGCTGAAAAAAGCGTGGATATACGGTAAAATGACTGCTGCCCAGTATGAGTCATCCTATTCTTCCTATTTTGGAGAGAATTTCTGGACAATGAGTATGGGTACGGATGAGGAAGGCAATACAACAACATTTGAGGATTATGCGAAAGAGCAGATTATTGCCCGGATCAAACAGATCATCGTTCTCAATAACCATGCCGAGGAGGCGGGAGCATCTTTGACTGAAGATGAACAGACACAGTGTGAGGAATACGCCGCCGCTTTTGCGGAAGATACATCCGGCGCTGCAATTCTCGCTGAGTGCGGAGCTACCGAAGACGATATGGTGGAGATCTACGAAGAAAATGCACTGGCAGCCAAAGTGCAGGAATACATGATAAAAGACACCGACACCAATGTCAGTGACGATGAGGCAAGAGAAACCACCATCACCCGTGTGGTATTTGCCACCACAACCACAGACGATGAAGGAAACACCGTAGACATGAGCGACGAAGAAAAAGCGCAGGTTCTCGCTACTGCACAGTCCGCCCTTGCCAAAGTACAGGCAGGCACCGACATCGCCGATGTGGCTGAAGAACAGGAATACACCAACACCACAGAAACCTTCGCCGCAGGCGAATCCGAAGAAGGCGAAGAATTCGAACAGCTGCTCGCCACCATGAACGACGGCGACATCACCCAGGAAGTACAGGAATGCGACAACGGTTACGTCATCGCCAGACTGGATGCCTACACCGACACGGACGCCACAGAAAGCAACCGCCAGTCCATTATCGCCGAACGCCAGCAGACCAAATTCACAGAAGTTTACGATGGATGGACCGCGGATCTGGAAGAAGAATGGAACTACGACGAAGACGTCAATCAGGAACTCTGGGCAGAACTTGTCCTCCACGAAGACACCGCCGCAGAGTCGACCACAGCTGCCGGTGCCGCAGATACAACCGCGGCATCTGATACAACCACAGCAGCAGCAACGACCGAAGCCGGAGCGGCGGACACAACCGCAGCGGCAGCGACGACCGAAGCCGGAGCGGCAGACACAACCGCAGCGGCAGCAACAACTGCAGCCGGTAATTAAAACTGCCGTGTAAATCGGTGATAGTCGGCTGTATAAAAAGTTTTTGAAAATAAAATGCCGGATACAAGCTTCTGGAAAGAGTTGTATCCGGTGTTTTTCTATTTCACATTTCCAGGAAATCCTGTTGGAATTTCCGGGAAAATGGATTTGACATTAGACTATGCTTTGTCAGATACATCGCCATGCAGGGAAGCATGCTCTTTTACCAGTTCATCGTGAAGAGAAACAGAATCCCACACAGCGTTATGTTCCGTCAGAGAAGCCTTTAAATCAATTTTTGGCACCCGTTTTTTCGCCATCTGAGACAGAAATTCATTAAGCCTTCCGCCGGAGAATCCGGCAAACACCAGCATGGCATCATCAAAACCCGCAGAGTCTTCCGTAAGATACTCCTTCTGGTCGTCCACCTGACCAAACGCCAGCAGCCCCAGAGGCATACGATACTGAGAAGGAGACACCGCCCGGACACGAACCTTCATCTGGACGGCAATCAACTGGATGGCACTGCGGGCTTTTTTATCATCAATATTATATAACAAAACAGTTTCTCTCATAAAACGCAACCTTTCCTATTATGAATTATGCCAGAACAAAACATACAAAAATAAGTCTGACATTTTCAAAATTATAACATGGGGTGGGAAAAGAAAGCAATTGGGATTTGTCGAGGTGATAAGGAATGATACACAGACGATGACATAAGACCACAGACAGGTTCGCCCGACTCGGCCCTCACTCGGTCTGAACGACAGGATACATCTATTCAGGAAATATGACAGTCCTCGTTCACAGCTCGCGGTCGAAAGCTGTCTGTGTCCAAAATGTCATCTGTGTTGTGTAAACTTTCCTGCTTCTTATCACCTCGACATAATCATGTGTATAAATGCCGGGGGTTCACAGGAAACACAACCGGAATCAGCCACAATGGTACAGATGCCGTCGAGATGGAACGGGAGTTTTGCCACAATCTTAATGATGCAATAAGACAGAGATTTGCGGCATCATATCTCAATAGAAAAGCACAGCGGGAAAGGTCGGCGACGACTGTGAGCGCAGGCGTCATGGGGATAGTATCGTTTGTGCTCCCATGATCAGCCTGCCGAGGTGGAGGAGAAGAGCTTCCCGCCTGCGTTTTCTATAGTGTATACAGCATCGCAAATCTCGTCTGCTCCTACATCCTCAGATTTTATTGAACCCCACAGTTCCACCTCGACAAATCCCTATTTTACAAAAATATGAAGATTTCATGAAGGTTCTGTATTTTTTCTCCTAAAAGCCGCCAAGTGTGGTATGATAAGGCAATGATGAGAAAATAAAAGAAATGCAGGGAGGGTGACATGAATATTTCTTTTTTTCTTCTTCCGAAGAGTGAAGTGACATACATTGAGCAGGAGGATACCGTCGGCAGGGCGCTGCGGGTCATACATAAGAACGGATTTCAGGCGGTGCCGGTCATCGATGAGGAAGGCCGTTATGTGGGAACTGTCACAGAGGGGGATTTCCTCTGGAATCTCATTGAGGACTATCATATGGATATGGAGGCCATGCGGAAAGTGGGAGTTGCGTCTCTGCGGAAGAAATGGGATTATAAGGCAGTGAGTATTGATGCGAATATGTCCGAGCTGGAACAGTATATTATGAATCAGAACTTTGTTCCGGTGGTGGACGGAAGAAATGTATTTATCGGAATTGTCACACGTAAACAGATTATCAGTGAGATGATACGCAAGAAAAACAAAAATGGAGAGAACCAATGACACAATTGCAGTTACCGGAATCTTTTCTGGAGATGATGAGGCAGCTTCTCGGCGAAGAGTTTGACGCATTTTTGGAAGGATTTGACGGAAGAAGACAATTTGGTCTGCGGGTAAACACATCAAAAATGGAACTGGAGGAATTCGAAAGAATTGCTCCTTTTCATTTGAGAAAAATCCCGTGGATTCCGGAAGGATATTTTTATGAGGAAGAGGATGCTCCGGCCAGACATCCGTTTTATGCGGCGGGGTTGTTTTACCTGCAGGAGCCGAGCGCCATGACTCCGGCTTCCCGGCTTCCGGTACAGCCTGGAGAACGGGTGCTGGACCTGTGCGCCGCACCCGGCGGCAAAGCGACGGCTCTGGGAGCGCGGCTCAGAGGCGAAGGACTTCTTGTGGCTAACGATATCAACACTGCGCGGGCAAAAGCGCTTCTGCGGAATCTGGAGCTGTTCGGCATTTCCAACGCCTTTGTGACCAATGAGCCGCCTTATGTCATGGCGGAACGCTATCCGGAATATTTTGACAAAATCATGGTGGATGCGCCCTGCTCCGGCGAGGGCATGTTCCGGAAGAATCCGGCGGTCATTGACGCGTGGCAGGAGAAGGGACCGGAATATTTTTCCCGGCTGCAGAAGGAAATCATCCTTCACGGCGCCGATATGCTCCGTCCCGGCGGTCAGATGCTTTATTCCACCTGTACGTTTTCTCCGGCGGAAAATGAGTCGGTTATCGCACATTTGCTCCGGGAGAGACCGGAAATGGAAGTCATTCCCATGGAGGATTACGAAGGATTTTCCCATGGTCTTACCAGTTTTGACGGCGAATCTTTCCACGAAAGCTGCAACCTCTGCCGCCGCATCTTCCCGCACAAGATGGCGGGGGAAGGACATTTTATGGTTCTGCTGCGCAAAAAAGAAGAGGAAGAGGCCCGCTCAGATAATATGTGGTCAGAAAATGTACAGCCAGGAAATGCACAGATGGAAGAGGACAGTTGCGGCAAACGTAAAAAAGATAAGAAAAAACGCAAAAAAACGTCCCGTCAGAATCAGCGGGATGATCAGAATAAAAACTGGTGGGATGCCTGCAGAGGTCTTGATAAAGAACAGCGCCAGGCTCTTGCCGAATTTTTCTCGCATGTCTGTCTGCCGATTCAAAGCGAACGCATCGATATCCGCGGTGATAAAATTTACTATGTGCCGGAGGAGACCCGCGCTGACCGCATGAGCGGCAGGATACATTTCCTGAGAAACGGCCTGTATATGGGAGATTTGAAGAAAAAACGCTTTGAGCCGTCCCAGCCTTTTGCTCTTGCGTTGTCCCGGGAGACTTTTGACAGCTGCCTGAATTTCCCGGGCGAAGACGAACGGCTGCAGCGCTACCTTCGGGGAGAGAGCTTCCAGCTGAGTGCGGAGGAGCAGGCAGGAATATTCTTTGGCCGGCAAAAGGAACCGGCAGAACAGATAGAGCGACAGTCGTCACAGACCGCCTTACCGAACGGCTGGTATCTGATTCTTGCCGACGGTTATCCGTTGGGCTTTGGCAAACTGGCCGGGCAGACCGTGAAAAATAAATACCCGGCGGGCTGGAGGAAGAATTAATTGAAAGTTATCGCGTGATGGTTTGATTCTCCGAATATAACAATAGCTGTCTTATAAGAATAGGTGGCTTATAAAAACAGCCGGCGCAAAACTGTTTTCAGCATATGCGTCGGCTGTTCGTTCTTTTATTAACATTAATTCATTTGGCGGTTGAGCCGCATTTATTTTATATCCATATCCTTCATCATCCGCTGTACAGTATCCCGAATCTGTTTTTTCAAAAATATCTCCTGAAATGATTCATTGTACGGCGGATATGCAATACCAAATTCAGTGACAATGCCTGTGATCAGATCGTGGTCGGTCACGTCGAAAGCAGGATTGTAAACCTTTACACCGGGAGCGGCCATTGGCTTTTCGTACCACATGTCAGTGACCTCTTCCGGTTTTCTCTGTTCGATGACAATATCGTCGCCGGTGGCGGTGTCCATATCGATGGTGGAGGTCGGCGCGCACACGTAGAACGGTACATTGTATCGCTTAGCGGCGAGAGCCGCCATGGAAGTACCGATTTTGTTGGCGGTATCTCCGTTGGCCGCCACACGATCGCATCCTACGAACACAGCCTGAATCTTGCCTTCACGCATAAGGGAGGCGGACATGTTATCGCACAGCAGCGTAACGTCCAGACCGGCGCTTGACAGCTCGAAACTGGTAAGTCTTGCGCCCTGAAGCAGCGGACGAGTCTCATCACAGTATACTTTGAAATTATAGCCCTTTTCCTGCCCCAGATACATCGGGGCGGTGGCGGTGCCGTATTTTACCGTGGCAAGCTGTCCGGCGTTGCAGTGGGTCAGCAGGCCGTCGCCCGGTTTCACGAGAGACAGTCCGTATTTGCCGATGGACCGGCAGACCAGAATGTCCTCTTCGCGGATGGCTAAGGCTTCATCATGAAGAGCGTCGATAATCTGCGGCACAGAAGCGCCCTTGTGCTCAAGCACCACATTTTCCATGCGACGAAGCGCCCAGGACAGATTGACCGCCGTCGGCCGGGAGGAATTCAGATACTCAGAAGCCTCGCGGAAACGGCGAAGGAACTCATTGTAATCCGGAGTGGTTTTCCCTTGCCCTGCGGAATCGCCGCTCTGTTCTGCCATGGAAATCGCAATCTCTCTTGCCGCCAGGTACACCCCGATGGCGGCAGCCACGCCGATGGCAGGAGCGCCGCGCACTTTCAACAGGTAGATGGCGTCCCAGATATCCTTCTGAGCAGTGAGCGAGAGAATCTCAATGCGGGAAGGCAGCTTGGTCTGGTCGATGATCACAAGGGCGTGTTTTTTATCATCGAGTGCCACTGTGTCATAATCAAGAATGGTTTTCTCCGGGCCGATGAGAGGATTGTCCGGCTCCATGGCACGGATGGCGTCTGTCATGGCGCGATAATACTCTCCGGCCGTCTGGAAATCTTTCTGATGCATGATCAGATCTTTGGCGAAGGTCAGCAGAATCTTCTCTGCTGTCGCACGTTTATCTATATCTTCAATAACAGTAATATCTTTATTATGCGCCATGCCCACGATTCGGCGGATGCATTCGGTACCGGCGTATCCGGCTGTGTCGGCAAGGATTTCCGACAGATAAGATGCTTTGAAGTCGTCGGACTTGGCCAGCGGCTCTGTTACCTGCTCGTCATAAAGACGAAGAAACTTCTCTCTGAACAGATCAACGATTTCCATGATGGCGCACATACACCAGCCGCAGAACTGCGCCTTTTCCTCTGGATCGCTGATGGTGGCGTTGCCGTTTGCCCACGCAAAAAACAGGTTGGCTATTACATTTCCTATGTCATAACCCATCGGGCCGAAGAAGGCAAACTCCGGATCAAATACGAAAGTATGCTCCTGGTTGATAAATACCGAACCAGTGTGCAGGTCGCCGTGGATCAGCGACTGGGCGTGATTCATAAAACGGAATTTGAGCCGTGCCACCTCCGCTTTCAGGGCCTTGTCGCCGTAAATTTCCTTCTCCACAAAATCTTTCACAGGAGGAAAGACGTCGTTTCGGCCGTTGTAGTTGAGGATCGGCTCGCCAAACACGAGATTCTCCGTGATGTCGCACAGTTCCGGGTTGGAGAACTCACGCACCAGAGCTTTACGTTTCTGATGATCCATGACGATATCGGTGGTCATCAGAAGACTGTTCACAAGAAATGTACTGATCTGTTCCGGAAACTTCGGATACATCTCATGATGAATCAGTCCGGTGCGCATCATTGTATGCCCGATCATATCCTCCATGATCATGGCGCACATTACCCCGTCATAGAGGTATACCTCAGGAACCAGTCCAGGGCACAGAGCGCCCTGGAGTTTCAGAATACTGGCCTCAATCCGTCCCCGGTCTGTGGTCAGAGTCATTTTATCAGAAATACGAAGATGCGTTCCCGCCTGCTTGACGATGATGGAACGCCCGCTTTTTTCATCCTTCACCCGGAAAACATAATTAAGATTGCCGTCGCCGATCTCTCTGCAGGTAAGAGACGACTCCGAGTCAAAATAATGGAGCTTCGCCTGCACGTAATCGATGACGTCCGGCTCCTTCATCAGAAAATAGCTGCTGAAATCAGACAAATCAATCTCCCCCTTTCCACAGGAAATGTAATTTCTCCCGTATGCCTTCTCTTTAATCTCCGGCCCGCCTGCAGCCCGGAGAATTCTGCACAAATAAACACATTTGCCGTTACTGTTTGCACAGCGACCGGCAATCATTTGTTATTATTATAAAATAGCTCTTTGCGAAAAACAATGAAAAAATCGGGGGATTATGATAGTTAAAAGAGAAAATCCCGTGCGACGGATGTCGTTCGGGGATGGATCATCCAAGGCAGAGCTTCCCTGCCTTTTTTCTGCTTCCGATATTTTGTGACAAAGACCATATGACAGGTGAGCAGATAGACCGCATGCCGCTTCCCGTTGTGATCCATGATACGCCTCCATCAGAACAAAACATCTGTTTGCATAGTAATCCCATATATGATATAATCAGAGTATAAAACATCCCGGCGTTTTGCAAGCGGAAAAGGAAGGAGGATGCGGTATGCTGCGGACGCTGACCATTGACCTGAAAAAAGATTGCCCGGCCTACGTTTACTTAAAGCGGAACACCACCGGGACCAGGGCGCTGCGGAATACCGCGCTCTTTTACCTGCGGAACACGATGACCGGACTGCGGAAATCCCCGGAGGAACGGACGAAGCTGGAGACGGAGGTCCTGCATGATGTCTTTACCGGGATCCATATGGCAAATGAAGCCAAAGGAAAACGGTACCGGGAGCGGATGCTGCGGCTGAGAGCCTCCGGGATGCATGGGATGCCGGTCTACGGCTATATCATGGGCGCGGTACGGGACGCGAAGCCCCTGCCCTGCCCGGATGAGACGCACTGGCACCTGTCTTACGCCCAGCTGGACGCCATCCTGAAGTTCACAAAGAACCCGTCTTACTATAGCTGTACTTCCCAGGTGAACCAGCAGGCGGTCAAAAAGACCGTGCAGGCATGGAAGTCCTGGCTCTCCGCCCTGTCGGACTGGCGGGGGCATCCCGGGAAATACCGGGCGAAGCCGAAGATGCCGGGGTATATCCGGGCGAAGGAAGCGACTGCCCACTTCACGAACCAGGTGGCGAAGATCGCCGTGGCAGGGGATGGGCGGCTGCGGCTCACTTTTTCCACTCCGCGGGGCTGGGAGAAAGCACCGGTGCTCTACCTGGGGCCAGCCTCTCTCCTGAAAGGGAAGTATGTGAAGCTGGAAGTGAAGCCCTACCATGGGAAGTATCGTCTGCTCCTCACTTACGAAGACAGAACGGAGATGCCGGGACGCCCGGACCATCCGGGACGGATTCTGGGCCTGGACCCGGGGCTTGATAACTTCCTGGCCGGGGTCACCAACACAGGAGCCCTGCCGTTCCTGATCAGCGGGAAGTGGCTGAAATCCCGGAACCAGTGGTTCAACAAGGAGCGTGCCCGGCTGCTGTCCGCCAGGACAAAGGGCAAAGACTCCCGTCATTCGGAGAAGGCATCCAGGCGGCTGTCTGCCCTCAGCCGGAAGAGGGAGGATACTTTCCGGGACTTCTTTTACAAGGCGGCCCACTGGGTCTGCCGGTACTCCGTGAGATACCGGATCGAAGCCATCGTCATCGGGCATAACGAAGGGCAGAAGCAAGAGCTTCCTTTCCGGAAGAAGGATAACCAGAACTTTGTATCCATACCTGTCTCCCGCTTCCTCCTCTGCCTGCAGTCCGTTGCGGCCCGGTATGGGCTGCCGGTCATCATCCGGGAGGAAAGCTATACCTCGAAAGCCAGCCTGCGGGATGGGGATCCTATCCCGACCTATGGGGCAGATGACCCAAAAGAAGGTGACACTTTTTCCGGGAAAAGGGTCAAACGGGGGCTGTACCGTGCCGGGGATGGGACGGAATGGAACGCGGACCTGAACGGAGCCGGGAACATCCTGCGAAAAGAATACCCATACGCTTTTGACGGGAAAGAACCGGCAGCCAGCCCGATCCAGGTCATCACCCGGGAGCAGCTGTGCCATGCGAAAAAGAAGGCGCCGGCAGCAACTTACCGCCGGGAGAAGAGCCTTATTTCTCGCCTGCGGCACGAAGAGCGGAAAGAAAGACGCCGCGCCTGCCAGGAAGCATTTGCGGCGTAGGGAAGTAAACCCGTCACAGGGGATAGGGGGCGTGTGTCCGCCCCGTGAGGCCCAGAGCCTCACAAAGAAGCTCCATGCGACGCCAGTCGCTTGGGGTAGTTCACAGTATAATTACTTGCAGGATAAAAAGCGACAGATAGAAGACAGAACAGAAAGGAATAATTTGACCAATGACAGGATTTGATATGATCACGGGAATACTTGCCGCGGCGGTTATCGCCGCTTACGGAAAAGGATACATATCGTTTGCGGAGGGAAGAGGGGAAGAATGTGTTCTGTACACCATGCTGTGCGCCGTCGGGCTGATTTTTCTTGTCCGCCGGCTCATTAGCCGCCGATACCTGAGAATGTCTATGAGAAAGGTGGATAAATTAAGCGGCCGAGCCTTTGAAAAATATCTGCGGGCGCAGTTTAAGCATCTGGGCTACCGGGTGACGCTGACCGACTACAGCCATGATTACGGCGCCGATCTGATCGTCCGGAAGCGGGGAGAGAAGATTGTTGTTCAGGCGAAGCGCTATGAAAAAAATGTAGGTATCGCGGCCGTTCAGGAAGCGGTGGGATCCGTGGCATATTATGACGCTGACAGAGCCATGGTAGTTACTAACAGCGGGTTTACAAAGAGCGCCCGCAATCTGGCGCGGCAGAACGATGTGGAACTTTGGGGACGTTATGATATTCAGAAGAAGTTCAAGATCCGAGAATAACTGTGATTTCAAAATTATCAGAAAAATATTAAAATAAAGAGATGAAAACTAATATTTATCAGAATATTTAATCATTTTTGAAAAACAAAAATTTTTTTGAAAAATAGTATTGACAAAAAATAAGCTTTATATTATAATGCAGATACAAACAAAGAAAGGACGGATTAGTCCATTATATAAATCTTGTAGTTGTTAATTTTCAGTTTTTTGTCAAAGAAAAAGAGGTGAGACCACCAAGAAGGTTAATTTAATTTCAAGATTTAAATAAGCACAGGAGGTACAGACCGCCAGAAAGACTAATTTGAACTCAAAACTATACTAAGTAAAGGAGGTACAGACCACCAAAAACTTTAATCTGACACTCAAACGATACTAAGACAGGAGGTACAGACCACCGGAAGTAGTAAGTAAGGAATTCAGGAGAAGCTGAAGGAAGAGGTACAAGAGGTAAGGGGTTATCGATAGCAGAGCCTGATGAGTTGAGAAGCAGAAGTTGTACAGGTCACCGCGCAGTTTGTCTTAGGATTCAAAGGATTGGCACTTTGAAATTGTGATTACAGGAAAGTTCGCTCGAGATTTTAAGGAAGCTTGAAGGTGGAGGAGAATAACCGGTTATAATTGTGTAGGGATAGGTAAATGAATTGGTGAAAGTTTCCCGGAGAGTTTTTCTTAGAGTTAAGAGGAAAAGTATTTGAGGTACGGTCCGAAGAAAACATAACGTAATATTCGAAACGATATTATGAACAGGAGGTATAGACCGTTGGACATAATAAGTGAACAGTGAAAGGGAGCATCCGAATTGGTAGTCAGATGCTCTCTTTTACTTTGCCTGTAAAATCCTTTGTTGACGATTCTTCTTTTTTAATGTAAATTATTAATAGAATGTTACAGTTATTTTACAATTTTACAAAAAGAAGAAGGAGAGACAGCAAATAATGAATATTGTAAAAAGGTTACGGACATTTCTGACTCTGTGTCTGGTTCTGGGAGTTATGATCTGGCTGGGACATGGGATGGAGACGAAGGCAGCCATTGTATCGACAGGGCATCAGAAGTATTCATACACGGAATACCGGAAGGATCTGCAGCAGCTTCAGAAGAAATATCCGGAATACTGTCAGGTCAATGTGATTGGAAAATCAGCTGATGACCGGAATCTCTATGAAGTGATTCTGGGCAATGCACAGGCAAAAAAGCATCTGGTCGTGATTGCAAATCTTCATGGACGGGAATATATGACAACACAGCTTTGCATGAGCCAGATAGAGTATTATTTGAAAAAATATAATAAAAAAATCAACGGCACAAAGGTATCTAAGGTGCTCAATGAGGTGGCTATTCATTATGTGCCTTCCAGCAATCCGGATGGAACGGCAATCAGTCAATTTGGGTTCGGTGCGATACGCAATAAAAGTCTTCGGGCTGCCTTGCGGAAGATGCCGGGAAGTACCACCAGGTGGAAAGCCAATGCAAGAGGTGTGGATCTGAACCGGAATTGGGCCGTGGCGTTTCGTAGAGGAGGAACCCGTGGCTACGCCGGATTCCATGGCAATAAGGCAGCCAGTGAGCCTGAGGTAAAGGCTCTGGTGAAGATAGTCAATCGTATTGAAAAAAGAGGGAAAATTGTAGGGGTTGTCAGCTATCATTCCACAGGATCGATTCTATATGGAAGGTGCGCGAGCAATGCCACATCAAAGGTGGAGCAGATTACAACCCGGATGTATAAAACAGCTCAGAGTCTGACGGGTTACAGGCTGATGCCGACGGAAAGTATCAGTTCTGCCGCCGGATGCTCCAGAGAGTATTTTCTTTATGAAAGGGATATTCCATGTATAACGCTGGAAATTGGCCGCGGCGCCTGCCCGCTGAGTATCCGCGAGTTTCCGTCCATCTGGAAGAAAAATAAAGATGTTGTGATCCGGGAAGCAATGCTGTTTGACTGATCCGGATAAAAATCAAAAAGGAGCGCTGTCCCCGTAAAAAACGGTTGACAGCGCTCCTTTTGTATCCTCAAGGTATTCTGTGCAGAAAGATATTGGGATATCACTGAACCAATGGCGGCAGGATGCCTCGTCTCAATGAGGATATGTACAATATGCCGTTTGCTTTAATAACTCTTATATGGTTTCTCCATTAATTTGACAAACTCGTATAATGTCATGGCGGTAACGCCGGTGCCGCCTTTGGAGTAGATCTCTGTGTCGGCGTCGGAATCTGAGGTGCCGGCGATATCCATGTGAATCCAAGGCTTGCGCTCCACGAACTCATTTAAGAATCTGGCAGCTGCGATGGCGCCGCATTGTGTACCACAGTTGGCGATATCGGCAACGGAAGACGCGTTCAGATCTTTATATTCATCGTCGCCGAGAGGCATACGCCAGATATTTTCTCCAGCGAGAATGGAAGCCTGCACCAGCTTGGCGATGAGCTCGTCGCTGTTGCTGAATACGCCGGTGTAACGGCTGCCCAGAGCAACCTGACATGCGCCTGTCAGTGTGGCAACATCAATGAGAGATGTGGCGCCGCATTCGCGGATGGCGTATGTAATGGCGTCAGCCAGAGCCATGCGGCCTTCTGCGTCTGTGTTGGCAACTTCAATATACTTGCCGTTCATGGAAGCGATGATGTCTCCCGGTTTCATGGCTTTGCCGGAAACCATATTTTCGCAGGCAGGAATCACGGCAGTCACATTGATGCCGAGCTTTGCCTGAGCGATGGCGCTCATGGCGGCGATGACAGCGGCGGCTCCACCCATATCGCCGTGCATTCCTTTCATGGAAGCGGAAGGCTTCAGATTATAGCCGCCGGCGTCAAAACAGATGCCTTTGCCGATCAGAGCAATCTTTTCTTCGTCTGTCACCCGTCCGTTATACTCCATGACGATAAACTTCGGAGGCTGTTTGGAGCCTTTGGCAACAGACAGGAAAGCATTCATGCCCAGAGCCTCGCAGTCCTCTTTTTCAAGGATAGTACATTTGATGTTATGTTTGTCGCAGACAGCCTTTGCCTCCTCAGCCAGAGCAGAAGGAGTCATTACATTGGCAGGTTCGTTGACCAGATCGCGTGCCAGCGCTACAGCGGAGGCCATCATATGGGAATACTGCTCCTCTTTCTTGAAAGAGGCGGAATCTACGCCGGTCAGAATACCAAGATTCAGTTCCGGAGTCTCTTTTTTGTCAGAATGATATTTATCAAAGGTATAGTCTGCCAGGAGAATTCCTCTCATGGCGGAATTAAGCCAATAGGAAACGTCGTCACCGATGGCGGTCATCAGAAGATTATGTCCTTTCAGCTTCTTGGCCTCTTTCAGAGCTGCCCCGAACTGAAGCTGATATCTTCTCGGCGAAGCATGTTCCGGAATGCCGATAAAAATCAGATTGTAGTAAGGCTGCCCCTGGTAAGAAAAATCTTTGCCGCGAAGTCCGTACACCTTGCTCCCACCAACCAGCTCATCTTCCTGAAGTCCCTTAAAAATCTCGCTGACTTTGCCAAGTTCGATGCTCAGGCGGTTTTTGTGGTTATATGTAACGAGCAATGTATCAAATTCGTAATCCTCCAGGTCTACGAGACGTTGTATTTGCATTTTGATACGCTCCTTTCTTAATATTGACATCTGTTTTCGATGAATTGCCGTCTGTTATCCGGAAATGGGGAATATATCTGTCTGTGCCGGCATACCGGCGTACTTTCCCCTTATAAAAGATAGCTTTAGTATAGCACAATTAGAATTTGAAAAACAGAAAAAACTTGTACATAATACATAAATTTTTAGTGATGAGAAATCTGTTTTTGCATAAACTTTTTATGTACAGGGTAATTTTTTGCTTCTTTTATCGAAGATTGACAAGAAGAAATTTTTCCAGTATAATAATTAACATAGTTAATTAACAAGACAAACTAATTTGTGTATGATTTGGTTTTATAGAAAGGGGACTGACAGACATGAATGAATATTCTGCAATGACACCGGAGATTCAGAAGCTGGCTTCCATAAGTATGGAACATGGTCAGATACCGGCGGGACTGTACGACACCTATCACGTTCTCCGGGGTCTCAGAGATGTAAATGGAAAAGGAGTCCTGGCAGGACTTACAGACATTTCCACGATCATATCCTCACGGATCGTAGATGGAAAGAGTGTTCCCTGTGAAGGCGAGCTGAGATACCGGGGATATGATATCAAGGATCTGGTTGCCGGCTTTGCCAAAGAAGAACGATTTGGTTTTGAAGAGACAGCATTTTTAATCTTATTCGGACGTCTTCCGGACGCAGAGGAGCTTGACAGATTCCAGAAGCTGCTGGGAAGCTACCGTACACTGCCGACGAATTTTGTCCGGGACGTCATTATGAAGGCGCCGAGCAACGATATGATGAATACTCTGCAGAGAAGTATTCTGACTCTTTACAGTTATGACGATATGGCGGATAATATCCAGATTGATAATGTCCTGCGGCAGTGTCTGCAGCTGATCAGCACTATGCCGATGCTGGCGGTATACGGCTATCAGGCTTACAACCATTATGTGGAGGGCAAGAGTTTCTATGTGCATTCCCCGAAGCCTGAACTGTCCACAGCGGAGAATATCCTACGGCTCCTGCGTCCGAACAAGGAGTATACTAAGCTTGAGGCGAGGATTCTTGATATCGCTCTTGTGCTTCATATGGATCACGGCGGAGGTAATAACTCCACGTTTACAGACCATGTGGTGACTTCCTCAGGAACAGATACCTACTCAGCTATCGCTGCTTCCCTGGCGTCCTTGAAAGGACCGAAACACGGCGGTGCAAACCTGAAAGTAGTCCGCATGTTTGACGAGATGAAGGAAGAGGTTAAGGACTGGAAGGATGAAGAAGAGATCAAGGCGTATCTGCTGCGTCTGCTGAATAAAGAAGCGTTTGATCACAGCGGACTGATCTATGGTATGGGACATGCCGTTTACTCTATCTCCGACCCGAGAGCGCAGATATTTAAAGGATATCTGGGCAAACTGGCTATAGAAGAAGGCTATGAGGATGAGTTCCATTTCTATGAGACAGTGGAGCGTCTGGCGACAGAACTCATCACGAGCCGCAGAAAAATATACAAAGGCGTCAGCGCCAATATTGACTTTTACAGCGGATTTATGTATCGTATGCTTGGTCTGCCGGATCAGCTCTTCACACCGATGTTCGCCGTGGCCCGTGTAGTCGGCTGGAGTGCGCACCGCATTGAGGAGCTCATGAACTGTGATAAGATCATACGTCCGGCGTACCAGAGTATTGCGGCAGAGGAAACATATGTGCCAATCTCTGAAAGAAAGGCAGAAGAATAAAAGATCTGGGAGGAATTATGGAATTCGAAGAAGCAGGATCATCGGAACAAAAAACGCAGCAAGTTCAAAGAAGAGATGATAATCAGAACGGAAAACGTCAGGAAGAGAATGATGACAGCGGCTGGCCTGTCGGCAGCGTCAGTACGGATGATTATAAAGAACTGATCGTACAGATGCGCAAGTCCAATCTGCTGTTTCAGCAGATGAGCAGCGTGCCGCTGGGGGAACTGACGATGCTCCTTGCCATCAGCCGTCAGTCGGAGAGAATCGGCGCCGTCCGGGTTTCGGGATTGGGTAATGCCATGAAGCTGTCCCGTCCGGCTGTTTCCCGTATGCTTCATGTTCTGGAGAAAAAGGGATATATTCAGATGAAGAACGGCGAGGAGGATCAGCGGTATGTTTTTGTTTCGCTTACTGATAAGGGACAGAAACTGCTGCACCAGGAGATGGCCTATGGCTACCATGTGCTGGAAAAAGTGCGGGAGAGGATGGGCGATCGGTGCCTCCATGATTATCTGCACTATTGCGGGAAGTTTCACGAGATTCTGTCAGAAGAGATTATAAAGCTGAACAGCAAATAAAAAGAGCCCCATAACCCATGGGTGACGACCGTCTGTCGACAGTCAGAGAATATCCGGCTTTTGACAGACGGTTATCAGCAGGGTTATGGGGCTGTCTTTTTGTTATTCCCCAAACACAGCAATATAGTCTTTCTTAAACTTCTCAATACCTGCATCGGTCAGCGGATGTTTGGTCATTGTCTCGAGCACGCTGTAAGGAACTGTTGCGATATCAGCGCCTGCAAGAGCGCAGTCTGTCACATGAATCGGGTTGCGGACGCTGGCAGCGATGATCTCTGTATCGATATCAGATACGGCAAAGATCTCAGCAATCTCACGAATTAAATCCACGCCGCGTACATTGATGTCATCAAGACGTCCCAGGAATGGAGAAACGTAGGTGGCTCCTGCCCGTGCAGCCAGAAGTGCCTGATTTGCGTTGAAGATCAGAGTTACATTTGTTTTAATGCCCTCTGCACTTAACACTTTAACAGCCTTCAGTCCTTCCACAGTCATAGGAATCTTTACAACCATATTCGGATGAATGGAAGCAATCTCCCGGCCTTCCTTGATCATACCTTCCGCGTCGGTGGTGGTAGCCTTTACCTCGCCGCTGATCGGGCCGTCCACGATGGTGGTGATCTCCTTGATAACTTCGTTAAAATCCCGGCCTTCCTTTGCAATCAGGGAAGGGTTGGTGGTCACACCGCAGATCACGCCCATATCATTTGCCTTGCGGATATCCTCTACCTTAGCTGTGTCAATAAAAAATCTCATAATACAGTCCTCCTCACATATGTATTGCCCTGATGGCTGCACCTTAATATGTAAATGTGCCGGCCGCAATAAAATGCACTGGCCACATAGTATGAATGACAGATCTGTCGGGACAGACGTCTGAAAATGCAGTCATCATAAATAAAAGTATCTATCGCAACATTTTTTCCAAAAGAAAAATGCAGTTGCCAAATCTTCGTAATGGCCGGAAACCGACGCAGAACCGTCAGCGCTTATTGTCGTCAATAAACTTCTCGGTCTCCGCCGTCAGCGCCATCTCGCTGTGAATATTGTAAAGAGCCGCCAGTTTGCTGACTGCAAATAACATTTTCCCCATTGTTGCCGTCAGCTGATCTTTGTTCTCCAGGCTGGCAGCGGCCTGCTGCAGCTTCACCACAGATTCCAGTATTTCCTTGAAAATGTCTTCTTCCCGGAAGGAAACTAGACCGCTCTTGTTTGCCTTCTTTAAAACCTTCTGGCTGCGGATCAGAGCCGGAAAGGCAGCCGGTACATTTTCAAGTTCGGAACGGGGCGTCTGCCCGTTATCCTGGTGTTCCTGCGCTTTGATAGCTTCCCAGGCTGCCCGGCGTTCTTCATCGTTCTCGTAAGTTTCTCCGCCAAACACATGAGGATGCCGCCGGATCATCTTCCGGGTGATGCCGTCGATGACATCCTCCAGGGTGAACTCTCCGTACTCCTCGGCAATCTGGCTGTGAAGCATCACCTGCAAAAGCAGATCGCCCAGCTCCTCGCACAGATTATCAGGATTGCCGGTGGCAGTCAGATCGCTCACCGCCTGATTCACTTCATACGCCTCTTCTATCGTATTGCCCTTCATGCTCTCGTGGGTCTGCGCCTTGTCCCAGGGGCAGCCGTTTTCGCCGCGGAGAGCGGCAACTACCGCATGAAGTTCTTCAAAAGTAAATTGTCTGTCCATTTTACACTCCGTTTCCTCACGTTCAGTCATTGTGTAGGCAAAAGAAAAGCGAAAAGATTCGCTCTTTTGCTATCGGATTACTTTATATTCATTATAGCAATGCGACTGGAAAAAATCTACGTACTTTTCTTGTGTTTTAGCTGGAATCTATTATAATATTTAATAAATATTCCTTTCCGGGAGAGCGCTTTTTTGATGTTCGGGCTGTCAAACACCAGACAAACTCCTGGTATTGGAATTATCGGAGGATCATATGAAAAAATTTAATTACAGAACAACCGTCAATATCACCGATGATCTCATGCATCTGGGATTCCGGTGCAAATTGCCGGACGAAATGCAGAATAAAAAAATACGGCTGCAGGCCATTTTTGCTCAGCGGCAGGTGGACCGGCGCTTTCCTTTGGAAGTGCGTGTGGAAGAGAGTGAAAACGGTCCGCAGATACTGGCGGACGCGGAGATCGAGCTGCCGTACGTATTCCGTCAGCCACCAAGACACAAGGTGACCGTTACATTTGCCCTGTGGTGCGGCGTACAGGAATGGATTCTTGACGATCAGCCATTCCCGGTACAGAGAGAACTTTTTGCCCGGCCGGAACAGACCAGCAAAAGAAATCTGTTTGTCTTCGGCTGCTGTACGATCGGGCTGCCTTTTTTCATTGCCCGAGCATGGCTCAGGGAAAATAAAAATCTCTCTAAAGCCGTCAAAAAAGCAAATGAAACGGTATACCGCCTGAGCGGCTATAATTACAGTCCGAGGCAGCGGCATACGGATTATTTTGCCGCAAAATATGAGCAGTATGTATCTCTTCACAAAAAACTGTCTGGCAATAAGGTGCTGTTTTTATCCGAGCGTCTGCCGGAAGAAGGCGGCAATCTGCAGCTGATCCGGGAAAGATTTGCCGGCGACCCGGACATAGAAGTCACAGAATTCATCAACACCCACACCGTGGATGCATTAAATAAAAAAGACCTGAGGGAGTGTGCCAGAAAATGTGCCGAAGCCCGGGTAATCATCCTGGAGGACTTCTACCCGCAGCTCCACCAGCTGAACATCCGCCGGGAGACCAAGATTGTCCAGCTCTGGCACGCCTGCGGCGCCTTTAAGACCTTCGGCCTCACCCGAATGGGCAAGCCTGGCGGCGCGCCGCAGAGCTCCATGAATCACAGAAACTATGACTTCGTCAGCGTCAGCAGCGAAACAATCCGCGACATCTACGCGGAAGCCTTCGCCATTCCGACCAGCAAGGTGAAGGCTCTCGGCGTGCCACGGACAGATGCACTCTTCGACTGGGAGCGAAAACGTAAAACAAGGGAGGAACTCTACAAGAAATATCCGTTCCTCCGCGACCAGAAAGTGATCCTTTTCGCCCCGACCTTCCGTGGCGACGGCAACAAGGACGCCTATTATCCGGAAGACGCCTTCCGCCTGGAAGCATTTATGGAAAAAATGCCGGAAGACACCGCATGCATCATCAAACACCATCCGTTTGTTCATCAGCCGGTGGAGATACCGCCAAAATGGCAGAACCGCGTGCTTGACCTGACCGGAAAAGACCATATTAACGATCTGATGCTCATCACCGATCTGCTCATTACCGACTACAGCTCCAGCATCTTCGAGGCAGCGATCCTGGAAGTGCCGATGCTCTTCTATGCCTTCGACGAAGAAGAATACATGGCAAGCCGGGACTTCTACTTTGCCTATGAAGAAATGGTTCCGGGCCCGGTGGAGCATACCTTCCCGGCCATGACAAGAAAAGCGGCCCGTATGGTGACTGGACAGTGGGACCCGACAGAGGAAGAAAGAAAAAAAGATGTGCTGGCAGAGACAGCGGACGCAGCCCTGTCCCTGTCGCAGCGGATGGAGCAGTTCCGGGAAGCGTTCCTAAGTGCCCTGGACGGGCACAGCACCGAGCGGATTGCGAAATATATCAAGGAGAATTATCTGGAAAATGGGGAATAAAAGAATAAAAAAACTGGTGACAGCTGTCTGCATGACGGTTGTCGGTCTGGCAGCGGGAATAATGACCGCGGCGGCACTTTGCCCTTCCGTGGCGACACCCCTTCAGGCGCAGGCAAAAGCCATCACTACAGTGAAGAAAAAACAGAATATTAAAATGAAGAAACTAACGCCGGCCCTGAAACGCAAAATCGCAGCCTCCACCCCGGCAGAGAACGCCGGCAGCGACCTGACGCTGCGCTATCCGGCTGCCCGGCTCACCACGGCAAGGCTGCCGCAGGGTTACACCCACGACGATACATATTATTATTACCTTTCCCAGCTGGCCAACACCGGAAAACAGAAAAACGACCTGCGGCTCACCCGCATAAAATACAAAGGATTCGGGAAATATACCATAGACTATATGACCCTAAAACAGTTCGGCCACGGAACTAACCTGGATTGCGTGACCGTGGATGGAGTCACCTGGCTCTGGACCGGCAGCGACCCCGCCGGCAGCAGCCGGAGTACATCCACTGTCACCTGTTTTACCTTCCACGCCGGTACAACCCTGCGCCGCCACGGCCAGTATACTTACCGCATCCTGGTCTCCGGCTCCGGCGGCAGCCGTTACGCCGCCAACTGCTTCCCGGCCATCAGCGCAGACGGCCGCCAGCTGGCAGTACGCTTTACCAGTAATGGCGGTCAGCAGTTCCAGATCTACGATCTGACAGACGGCACGACCATCCGCCCAAAGAAAGTTAAGAAAACCGTAAGAATAAAAAGCACACCCGGCGACTTCCAGGGGTTTGACATCTGCGGTACAACCATATATACTTTGGAAGGCACCAGAAGCAGGAGCGAAATGCGCGAGTTGGGCAAAGTCTCCGACTTCGCCCCGATCCGCATCCGTGCCTACGATTACAAAACGAAAACTACCACAACCCGCAAAATCAGAGGCGCCAAAGCCATAAGCCACCGGGAACCGGAAGGCATACAGGTGGCAGCGGACGGAACCATCGAGCTTATGATTGCCTCCCATTACAAAGAACTGTACACCTGTGTCAACATATATGAGGTAAAGGGCGGGACAAAATAGGCAGTTTTCCGTTGTCTAAAAAGAAAGAATATGATATAGTATATGAAATTAATTTGCTAAAATATGACATTTTAAAAATATCCATAATACAGGAGGAAATGTAGATTATGAAAGGTATTATCCTGGCAGGCGGTTCAGGAACCAGACTGTACCCGCTTACAAAGGTAACCAGCAAGCAGCTGCTTCCGATTTATGACAAGCCTATGATTTATTATCCGATGAGCGTGATGATGATGGCGGGAATTCGTGATATCCTGATTATCTCCACACCGATGGATACGCCGAGATTTGAAGCCCTCTTGGGAGACGGCCATCAGTTTGGTGTTAATTTAAGCTACGCCGTACAGCCGAGCCCGGACGGTCTCGCACAGGCATTTATCATCGGAGAAGAATTTATCGGCAACGATTCGGTTGCCATGGTCCTCGGCGATAATATTTTCCATGGACATGGTCTTAAAAAGCGTCTTCGCGCAGCGGTAGAAAGAGCAGAAAAGGATTCCGGAGCGACAGTATTCGGATATTATGTGGATGATCCGGAACGATTCGGCATCGTGGAATTTGATAAAGAAGGAAAAGCTATTTCCATCGAGGAAAAACCGGAACATCCAAAGAGTAATTACTGCGTAACTGGTTTATATTTCTATGATAACCGCGTAGTAAACTATGCCAAGAATCTAAAACCATCTGCCCGCGGCGAGTTGGAGATCACTGATTTGAACAGAATTTATCTGGAAAATCAGGAGCTTCATGTGGAACTGCTGGGACAGGGATTTACCTGGCTGGATACCGGAACCCATGAGAGTCTTGTGGATGCAACTAACTTTGTGAAAACCGTTGAGCAACATTCTCACAGAAAAATTGCCTGTCTGGAAGAATTGGGCTATATCAATGGCTGGATTGGCGAGAAAGAAATGCTGGAGACTTACGAGATCATGAAGAAAAACCAGTACGGTCAGTATCTGAAAGATGTGTTAGACGGAAAATACCTGGATTAAGATTAGTTTTTATATTCGCAAAAAATAAGATTAAGAATAAAGAGGAAAGAGTTATGACAATAATTGTGACCGGCGGAGCCGGATTTATCGGAGCAAACTTTGTATATTTGGAGTTAAAAGAACATCCGGAAGACCGGATTGTCTGCATTGACAAACTGACTTACGCAGGTAATCTGGAGACATTAAAAGACGCCATGGAGAACCCGAACTTCCGTTTTGAGAAGATGGACATCTGTGACAGAGAAGCAGTATTTAAACTGTTTGAAGAAGAAAAACCGGATATCGTTGTGAATTTTGCAGCGGAGAGCCACGTGGACCGTTCCATCGAAGACCCGGGTATCTTCCTGCAGACCAATATTATCGGAACCCAAGTGATGATGGACGCCAGCCGTAAATATGGTGTAAAACGTTATCATCAGGTGTCCACAGACGAGGTATACGGAGATCTTCCTTTGGATCGTCCGGACTTATTCTTCACAGAAGAAACTCCGCTGAAAACCAGCAGTCCGTACAGCTCATCAAAAGCAGGGGCAGACCTCCTGGTAAATGCATATCATCGTACTTTTGGGCTGCCGACTACAATCTCCAGATGTTCCAATAATTACGGACCATATCAGTTTCCGGAAAAATTAATTCCGCTGATGATTGCCAATGCCCTGGCGGACAAACCGCTTCCGGTATATGGAGAAGGATTGAACGTCCGTGACTGGCTCTACGTGGAAGATCATTGTAAAGCTATTGACTTGATTATCCGAAAAGGTAAGGTCGGAGAGGTCTACAATATCGGTGGACACAATGAGATGAAAAATATTGACATCGTAAAGATTATCTGTGAGGCTCTGGGCAAACCGGAATCTCTGATTACCCATGTCACCGACCGTAAAGGACATGACATGCGCTATGCCATTGACCCGGCAAAGATTCACAGAGAGCTGGGCTGGCTTCCGGAAACCATGTTCAAGGACGGAATCAAAAAGACAATCCAGTGGTACCTGGATAATAAAGAATGGTGGGAAAGAATTATTTCCGGCGAATATCAGAACTACTATGCATCCATGTACGGCGACCGCTTAAAAGACGCCGAATAGACAGAAGAAATGATACGCCCTATTTTGATGAAAGTTGAGATAGGGCTTTCGCTGCGTTCAGGGATAATTCATAATTCATTTATAGACACAATTCGAACAGAATAGTAGTATATGTTGACAGATAACAGATGTTGACAAACACAGGAGGCAGAAATGAAAGTATTTGTTACGGGTGTCAAAGGACAGTTGGGCTACGATGTGGTCAATGAGCTGGAGAAACGAGGACATGCAGCTATCGGCGTCGATATCGAAGATTTGGATATCACAGATGCCGCAGCAGTAGATAAAATGATTACAGAAGCAGCGCCGGAAGCGGTTATTCACTGCGCAGCCTGGACGGCGGTGGACGCTGCAGAGGACAACGAAGAAAAATGCCGTCAGGTTAACGTTAACGGCACAGAAAATATAGCGAAGGTCTGTAAAAAACTTAATTGCAAAATGATGTACATTTCCACAGACTATATTTTTGACGGAAAGGGAACCCGCCCATGGGAACCGGATGACCCGGTTACAACTCCGCTGAATGTCTATGGTCAGACAAAATACGAAGGCGAGCTTGCCGTTCGTAATAACGTGGAAAAATTCTTCATCGTCCGTATTGCCTGGGTATTCGGCAAGGGCAAAAACTTTATTAAAACGATGTTGAACCTGGCAAAAACTCACGATCACCTTACGGTGGTCAATGACCAGTATGGAACGCCGACTTACACCTATGATCTTGCCAGACTGCTGGTGGATATGATCGAGACGGATAAGTATGGTAACTATCATGCCACCAACGAAGGCGGATACATCACCTGGTATGACTTTGCCTGCGAGATATTCCGTCAGGCAGGCATTGATATCGAAGTGGAGCCGGTGAACAGCGCTCAGTACGCGGCCAAGGCAAAACGGCCAGAAAACAGCCGGATGAACAAACAGAAGCTGGTGGATAACGGATTTGAGCCATTGCCGGATTGGAAAGATGCGTTGAAGAGATATTTGAAAAACTTAGAAGAATAAAGAATAGAATAAGAATAGTTTTTAAAGAAAAACAGGATGAAATAATGTGTAATAAGCATGAGCAGGAGGAATTCATGGTTTCGGATCAAAAGCAACACGTATTTATCGTTGGATCTAAAGGAATTCCGGCAGCCTATGGTGGATTTGAAACTTTTGTAGAGAAATTGACAGAATACAGAAAAAGTAAAAACATTCAATATCATGTGGCGGTATTGTCAGATCATACAGAAGAATACACACATAACGGAGCGCATTGTTTTTGTATAAAAGTACCTGATATTGGTAGCGCAAAGGCTGTTTATTATGATGGGGCAGCATTGGACTATTGTATCTTTTATTGCAAAAATCATAAGGAAATCAGACATCCGATTTTTTATGTACTTGCCTGTAGAATAGGACCGTTTATTCCTTATTACAAGAAGCAGATTCAAGCATTAGGAGGGAAATTATATGTAAATCCTGATGGACATGAATGGAAAAGGGCAAAATGGAATAAAGTTATCCGAAAATATTGGAAATATTCTGAGAGAGGAATGGTTCGGCAAGCAGATTTGTTGATTTGTGATAGCCAAAATATTGAAAAATATATTCAAAAGGAATATGAAAAATATAAACCGGATACAACGTTTATCGCTTATGGTTCTGATACCAGCAGGTCTGCGCTGTCTGATAATGATAAGATATGGGTAGAATGGTATCAAAAGAATCATGTAAAGCCCGGAGAATACTATTTAGTAGTAGGGAGATTTGTACCGGAAAATAATTATGAAATAATGATTCGAGAATTTATGGAATCAAAAACAGATAAAGCGTTTGTTTTGATTACAAATGTCAGTGATAAATTTCTTGCTGCATTGAAAGATAAAACTGGCTTTCATAAGGATTCCCGCATTCATTTCGCGGGAACTGTTTATAACCAGGAATTGCTGAAAAAAATAAGAGAAAATGCATATGGGTATTTCCATGGACATGAAGTTGGAGGGACAAATCCGAGTCTTCTGGAAGCGTTGAGTTCTACCAATTTAAATCTACTGTTAGGAGTGGGATTTAATCGGGAGGTGGCTGGGAAAGCCGCTCTTTATTGGTCAAAAAGAAAAGGAAGCCTTTCAAAATTGATAGAGAAAGCCGATGCCATGTCTGAAAAAGAAATAGATAGCTTTGGAGAAAAAGCAAAAAAAAGGATACAGGAGGCTTATACCTGGGAGAATATTACAGAACAATATGAAAGATTATTTTTGAATAGTAGCAAATAAAGATCAATAACAGAAAAGTGGAGGTTAACTATGGGTCAGATTAAAGTAGAAAAATGTCCAATAGAAGGATTATATGTCATTGTGCCAACGGTACATGGAGATGACAGGGGATATTTTATGGAAACCTATAATCAAAATGATATGCATGAAGCAGGACTTGACATGGTATTTGTGCAGGATAACCAGTCTATGAGTAAAAAGGGCGTTCTGCGTGGGTTACATTATCAGAAAGAATATCCGCAAGGTAAACTGGTGAGAGTAATAAAAGGAGCAGTTTTTGATGTGGCAGTGGATCTTCGTGTTCACAGTAAAACTTATGGCCAGTGGTTTGGTGTAGAGCTGACAGAAGAAAATAAAAAACAATTCTATATCAGCGAGGGTTTTGCACATGGCTTCTTAGTTCTTTCTGATGAGGCAGAATTTTGTTATAAATGTACAGATTTCTATCATCCGGGTGATGAGGGTGGAATGGCATGGAATGATCCGGACATTGGAATTGAATGGCCACAGCTTTGTGGAGAATACAAGGGAACTCCATCTGCAGAAGGATATCATCTGGAAGATGGTACTCCGCTGAATCTTTCTGACAAAGATCAGAAGTGGCAGGGATTTAAAGATACTTTCAAATTTGATAAATAGTTATTTATCAAATGAGTTCCAAACATAGTTGAGGAGAATGTGAGAACGAAAGCAGGCAGATAAAAATGACAAATGACAACAACAATCAGCCACTTCCACAAATTTTAATTTGTATGGCCACTTACAATGGAGAACGATATCTGGAGCAGCAATTGGAATCTCTTTGCAGGCAAACCTGCCAGGATTTCCTCTTGTTTGTTCATGATGATGGATCAACAGATAATACAGGGGATATTCTCAAAGCTTGGGAAAGAAGTGATAAACTGAATATGGTGGTGTTGGATGATGGCCTTTGCTTTCATGCTTCTTCAAAGAATTTTGTTCATCTATTATCCCAGGCAGAAAAGAGATGGGGCGAATTCCCCTACTACATGTTTTGCGATCAGGATGACATTTGGAAAGATGATAAAATCGCGGTCACATTAAAAAGGATGAAAAAAGCAGAAAAAAAATACAAACAGCCAATTTTGGTGCATACAGATTTGGAAGTAGTGGATTCCGATTTACATTCGATTGCGCCCTCTTACCTGAAATATCGCTCCATCAATCCTTGTATTAAAAAATTAAATCGATTGTTGATACAAAATAATGTGACAGGCTGCACCATGATGTGGAATCAAAAGTTAAATCAAGTTCTTAATTGGAAAAATGTGAAGCCTGCTATGCACGATTGGTGGATTACTTTAATTGCAAGTTTGTTTGGACAGATTGTTTTTTTAGACAGAACAACAATTCTGTATAGACAGCACGAAGATAATGTGGTTGGGGCAACAAAAGTGAAATCGATTTCTTTTGTGATATATCGTCTTTCCAATTTACAGTATGTCAGGATGAAGTTCCGACAAGCAGTACAGCAGGCAGGAGATTTACTAAAAATATACGGGCCAACCTGTGACAAAGAAGAGAAGATGCTTTTAAGACAATTTTCCAGATTATATGATGTGAATAAGTTTAAAAGGACATATCTGGTAGTAAAATATAAATTTTTTAAGCAGTCTCTGATACAAATTGTAGGGGAGTTATTGTTTATATAGTAACAACTATTTACTATGAGTAAAATAAACGGGAGAAGAGAAAAGAATGATTTCTGTTTTTTCTACAATGAAACAGTCTATTTTTTATATTAAAAGATATGGAGTGTTTGCAACATGTAAAAAAATAATTGGTAAAATTAATTTTTCGAAAAGATATAAAAAATGGATTATAAATCATGAAAAAATAGACAAAGAACAAATTTTGCACGATATTGAGAGCTTTTCTTATCTCCCTACATTTTCTATTTGCATTCCGGTGTACAATGTAGAAGAAAAATGGCTTAGAAAATGTATTCAGTCGATACAAAAACAATGGTATACAAATTGGCAGCTTTGTATGGCAGATGATTGTTCTACGGATGAAAATGTAAGAACAGTTTTAAAGGAATATGCTCAAGTGGATAATAGGATCAATATAGTTTACCGTTATAAAAACGGCCATATATCTGAGGCAACAAATTCGGCTCTTCAAATTGCAACAGGAGAGTTTATTGTTTTGGTAGACAATGATGATGAGTTAGCGCTAAATGCACTATACGAAGTAGCAAAAATTTTGCAGGATCATAGAGATTTGGATGTCATATATAGTGATGAAGATAAGATAGATGAAAATGGCAATAGAACAAATCCCTATTTTAAGCCAGATTATTGCCCGGATACGTTACTGTCTTATAACTATATATCACATATGGGAGTATATAGAAGGACCTTGATAGAACAGATAGGTGGATTTCGGAAAGGTGTAGAGGGTTCGCAAGATTATGATTTGCTTCTTCGAGTAATTGAATTAACAGAAAATATTTATCATATTCCTAAAATATTATACCACTGGAGAGCGATTTCCGGTTCTACTGCTTTAGACGGTGCAGAGAAAAGCTATGCATATATTGCGGGTAAAAAGGCTTTGGAGGATACAGTAAAACGACGAAAATATAGTGCAGAAGTAAAATATTTGGAGAACTGTCCATGCTATAATGTTTTATTTTATCCAAGAAAGAAGCATTTCATTTCTATTATAATATTAGTACACGATCAATCAGAAAAAATAGAATGTTGTTTAAAATCAATAAATGAAAATATAATAGATAATAATTATGAAGTAATTCTTGTTGACTGCCATTCAGAGAAAAAGAAAACGAAGAAATTTTTGGATAAATATAAAAAGTATCCAGAATATAGTGTGATTAAAATACATCAAAAATTATGTTGTACTGCCATTCAAAATTTAGCAGTAAAAAGAGCAAAAGGGGATCTTATTGTCTTTCTAAATAGTGAAATAGAAATTCAGACTAAAGAATGGCTGCTGCACATGGCGGGAGAAGCGGAAAGAGAATGTGTAGGTGCAGTTGGAGTGAAAATACTGCATCCGGAGAATGTAATTCACAATGCGGGAATTAGTTTAGATAAAGAAAAACTATGTATAGATATCGGAAAGGGCAGAAAGAAGAATGAAAGCGGATATATGTATTATTTATCCACCAGAAGAAATTACAGTGCTGTTTCCGGTGATTGCTTAATGGTAAAGAAAGATATTTTTGAACAAGTAGGAGGTTTTGACGAAAACTTAAAAAATAATTTATATGATGTCGATTTATGTCTACAATTACAGAAGAGGGGATATCATAATATTTTTATACCTGATGTACAAGTATACTTAAATATGAAGAAATTTAGCTTAAATACATTAAATAAAAAAAAGAATAAAGAAGAAATATTTTATTTGAAGATGAAATGGAATGAAACAATTCTGGAAGATCCATGTAGAAGTAAAGTTACTGAGTTAGATCCGACCAGAGTTTAAATATATGGTAGATGAGTTTTCGGATAAATAAAGGAGTAAAAATAAAAAATGAACATAGTTAGTTTTATTCGCAATTTATATGAGAATCGAAAATTGATTGGAAATCTGGCAAAAAATGATTTTAAAACAAGATACGCCGGTTCCTACTTGGGAATTATGTGGGCGTTCATCCAGCCAATAGTGACAATATTGGTATATTGGTTTGTTTTTACAGTGGGATTAAAATCTGGAACTGTGAATGACTTTCCGTTTGCCCTATGGCTCATGGCAGGAATTATTCCGTGGTTCTTTTTTCAGGATGCGTTAAATAGCGGTACTTTAGCATTAGTTGAATATAGCTATTTAGTTAAAAAAGTAGTTTTCAAAATTGACATATTGCCGTTTGTTAAAGTGTTATCAGCGCTATTTGTACATGTTTTCTTCATATTCTTTGTGATACTTGTTTATGTTCTAAATGGATATATGCCGACGCCATATACTTTGCAAGTATTTTATTATTCATTTTGTCTTATCTGCATTGTAACAGGTATGGTGTATTTTACCAGTGCTATAATGGTTTTTCTTAGGGACTTAAACCAGTTAATCAGTGTTATTTTACAGGTGGGAATCTGGATGACTCCGATTATGTGGAATATTCAGATTCTTCCGCAAAATCTTCTCTGGATTTTTAATTTGAATCCGATTTATTATGTCGTTGTAGGATATAGAGACGCATTTATTTACCATGGGGTCTTCTGGCAACGGCCGGAAACTACCATTTATTTCTGGGTATTTACCATATTAATGTATATTATCGGGACTAAAATATTTAAGAGCTTACAGGTGCATTTTGCGGATGTATTATAGGAGGAACAAATAATGAGTGAATATGCCATTGACGTACAAAATGTCAGTAAAATATATAAGCTTTATGATAGATCCAGAGACAGGCTGGCAGAAGCGTTGCATTTGACAAAAAAGAAATTATCAAAAGATCACTATGCTCTTGATCAAATAAATTTTCAAGTAAAAAAGGGAGAGACAGTGGGAATTATCGGAACAAATGGTTCCGGTAAGTCAACAATCCTTAAAATTATCACCGGCGTATTAAATCCAACAGCCGGTAAAGTAGAGATAGACGGCAGAATATCAGCTCTTTTGGAGCTGGGCGCTGGCTTTAATATGGAATATACAGGAATACAAAATGTTTATTTGAATGGGACAATGATTGGTTTCAGTGAAGAAGAAATAAAAGACAAATTGGATGATATTCTTGAATTTGCTGATATCGGAGATTTTGTTTACCAGCCGGTAAAAACATATTCCAGCGGTATGTTTGTTCGATTGGCCTTCGCTGTGGCCATCAATATTGATCCGGAAATATTAATTGTCGATGAGGCCCTCTCTGTGGGCGATGTATTCTTCCAGGCAAAATGTTATCATAAATTTGAGGAATTTAAAAAAGAGGGTAAAACTATCGTTATTGTAAGCCATGATTTGAGCAGTATTAGTAAATACTGTGATAGGGTTATTTTGCTCAATAAAGGACATAAGCTGGCAGAAGGTGAGCCAAAAAAGATTGTGGATCTTTATAAGAAGTTGTTAGTGAATCAATTAACGGATGATGATTTGGAGGATTATGAAGAAGAAGCCGGCGAAAATGTAGAGAAGAAATCAAAAAAAGAACATACTGAAGATGCAACGGACAATCTGGATGTAATAACTGATGCTTCTGCCATAACACCAGAGTCTGTTGAAAAAGAGGGGAAGTTGTGGAAAGACTACATGATGGAGAATCCGGATGTTATAGACTATGGTACAAAAGAAGTAGAGATTATAGATTATTGTATATTAGATGAGAAAGGGTATATATCTAATAATATTGAAAAAGGTTCCGGATATACTGTAAAATTCAAAGTGCATTTTAATGAGAAAGTGAATGAGCCGATTTTGGCGTTCACAATTAAGGATATAAAGGGAACGGAAGTAACGGGAACGAATACAATGTATGAAAAAATTGATTTTGAGTCAGAGCAGGGGCAGACATGTGTTGTTAGCTTTACACAGAAGATGAATCTGACAAAAGGAGATTATTTAATTTCATTTGGATGTACAGGGTTTCGTGATGGAAATTTTACAGTATATCATCGTAAATATGATGTAATGAATCTATTAGTAATTGCAGATAAAGAAAATGTAGGTTTTTTTGATATGTTTTCTGAAGTAACTGTAAGTCAGGGTTAATAATGGAGATGGACAGAAAGAGTTTGAGGAAATAGAATGGAAAAAAAAGAGATAGTTGGGAATGTTGCATTGGACTATGAGTTCTACTCCGGTGAAGATTATTATTCAGAAGGAGATATTGAGGACGAGTTGTTAAAAATAGTGCAGAGCAATGATGAGGATGGATTATATACGCTGATTAACACAAAAAACAAATGGGAATATCTTTATCATTTTTCACAATTTAGAAAAAATATTGTAGATTGGATTCCTTTTACGGAAAACGCTAAAATTCTGGAAATCGGTTCAGGTTGTGGAGCAATTACAGGAGCATTGGCGGAAAAAGGAAAACAGGTGGATTGTGTGGAATTATCCAGAAGAAGAAGCCTCATCAACGCTAATAGGAATAAAAAATATGAAAATATAGTTATTAAAATAGGTAATTTTGAGAAAATTGAGCCATATCTTGACAAGGATTATGATGTTATCACGTTGATTGGCGTATGGGAGTATGCAGGAGTCTATTTGTCATCGAAAGAACCATTTGGTGATTTTTTGGATTTATTAAAAAAGCATATTAAGTCAAATGGAAAAATAGTGATTGCTATTGAAAATCGATTTGGTTTAAAATATTGGGCTGGTTGCAGAGAGGATCACACAGGAATGTTTTTTGAAGGCCTCGAAGGATATACAAAATCTAATGGAGCAGTAACATTAGGAAAGAATGAGATGACACAATTATTCTATGAAAAAGGATATTATTCTCAATTTTATTATCCATACCCAGATTATAAAATTCCATTTCAAATTTTTTCTGATGATTATCTGCCGAAACCAGGAATGTTGACAGATAATGGAAAAAATTTTGATAATTCTCGAATGGTATTATTTGATGAAGAAAAAGTGTATGATTCTATTATAAAAAATAATATGTTTTCTTTTTTTTCTAATTCTTTTTTAGTTATTTTGAGTAAAACTAATTTGGAAAAAGTTGAAAGTAAAGTAGTTTATTCTAAATATTCTAATGAGAGAGTGAATTGTTTTCAAATACGGACAGATATAATAAAAGATATCTCCGGAGATTTTTTTGTTTGTAAAACGCCATTAAATGAAACAGCAAAGACGCACATACAGAATATTTATAAAATGTATAAAGTTTTAAAAGCTAATAATACGGATGAACAATTGAAATATAATAAATGTTTGTGGATGAATGATACAGCGAAGTTTGAGTATATTGAGGGAAAGTCTGCCGGGGATATGCTGGAAACCTATCTTTCTGTTGGTAAAAAGCAAGAGGCAAAAGCTTTGATTGATGAAATAGTGAAGATTATTCAAAGTATGCAAAATACTAATTTTAGGGAAACCCAAGATTTTGTTAGTATTTTTGGACATTGTCCATTGGAAGGTGTTCCAGCAGTTAATGGAGCAGATATAGATATTACTTTTGAAAATGTGATTTATAGGGAGGGTGTTTGGAATATCATAGATTATGAATGGTCGTATGATTTTTCGATTCCTGTAAACTATATTATATATAGATTATTATATGATCAAGCGCCAGAAGAAATTAAAAAATGGAATCTTTGTGAAAAATATGGAATGAGCAAGGAGGAACAGTCCATATATTTCCAAATGGAGCGGCATTTTATGGAAGAATACGTCTATAAAAATAGATATGTATTGTCTGGTTCTCAAATTATAAAACCAAAGTTTGTTATTAACGATGCAACTATTAAAAATAGAATTGAAACAGGATCAGAAATCAAAGTTTATTATGACTATGGCGAGGGATTATCAGAAATGAACACCAGCTATTTTTCATGTGTGGAAAAAGAAAAAACATCTCTGAATATCCCGATTAACAAGGAAGTTAAGAGTATCAGAATTGATCCAATGGAATGTGCAGGAATTGTAAACTTAATAAGAATTCAGGCATGTTCTGATGAAGAAGATTATACACCATTTTTTAATGTAAATGGAGTGATAACCGATAAAAATTATATTTTATATAATACTAGTGATCCTTGGATACACATTCCAGATATAAAAGAAGGGACAAAATCTATTAATATAGAAATGATAGTGGATAAAGTTTCTTCTGTGTTTCTCGAGGAGAGTAACCGACAATATAATAGAGTTCAAAAGGAATTGGAAATAAAAATATATTTCGATTGTGGAACCGGATTATCTGAGTCAAATACATCAATATATCATTATAAAGATAACGAGAATATACAATTGGATATCCCTTTGACAGATAATATAACAGGGCTTCGTATTGATCCAATGGAATGTGAGGGTATTATTCGTATAAAGAATTTAACTGCCATAGTTGGAGAAGAGACATATGATCCAATATATGAAATAAATGGAGATGTTTTGGAAAAGCATTGTTATATATTTGATACAGAAGATCCATGGATATATTTGACACAGTTAAAAGAGGGAACAAATAGTCTCCATGTAGAGTTGAGTTTGGATAAAATATCAAAGGAAACTATAAAAAAACTGCGCAGTTATTTAAAAAAGATGCCAAAACGAAAAAGAAAATAAAAATGGAGAGAAAAATGGAAAAAATGAAAAGAATTATAAGATACATTATAAAAGGTTTGAAAATGACTTTGCGCGAAGGTGTTTTAGTAACTTTGTATTTTTGGAATGAGAAAAAAAGGACTTTTGCTGCAGAAAAAAATGAGTATGAAAAATGGATAGAGCAGAATGAAAAAAAAGCTAAAGAACAAAAAAAGTTAGATTATCAGCCATTAATTTCAGTAGTAATTCCAGTATATAATGTGCCGGAAAATATGTTGGTTGAATGTATTGAATCTATTTTTCATCAAACTTATATGAATTGGCAGCTTTGTCTGGCAGATGACAATTCTTCATGGGAAAGCATGCGAGAAATATTAAAAAAATATGAAAAAGATCCACGGGTAAGAGTAGTTTACCGAAAAGAGAATGGACACATTTCCAGAGCTACTAACAGTGCAATTGAATTAGCAGATGGAGAGTTTATTGCTTTTATGGATTGTGACGATCTAATTCCCGAAAATGCACTTTATGAGGTGGCTCTAAAACTGAATGAAAATCCAAGTTATGATTTTATTTATACAGACGAAGATAAAATTGATGAAAAAGGTGAAGTAAGGTGGGAACCGCATTTTAAGCCTGACTGGTCACCGGATACTTTAATGACTATGATGTATACTTCTCATTTGGGAGTGTATCGTACAAGCATAGTTAAAGAATTAGGTGGTTTGCGAGTGGGATATGAAGGCTCTCAGGATTATGATTTTACATTACGGTTTGTAGAAAAAACATCACCTGATCGAATTGCTCATATTCCTAAGGTGCTCTATCATTGGAGGCAAAGAGAAGGTTCAACGGCTGTGACGCCAGAGGCAAAACCATATGTATTTGAGGCGTCCAGAAAAGCTTGTGAAGAAGCAATAAAAAGAAGGCATATTGAAGGTAAAGTGGATGATGAGTTGAAGTTATATCAGGCCCATGTGACTTATTATAATTCATCTAATCCTCTAGTTAGTATAATTATACCATCTAAAGATAATTTTAATGTATATAAAAGATGCGTTGATACCTTACATCAATTGACAGAATATGCAAACTATGAAATTATCCATGTGGATAACGGCAGCAATGAAGAGAATAGAAGAAATTATGAGAATTTAGATAAAAAATATCATCATATATATATGTATGAAAAAATGGAATTTAATTTTTCAAAAATGTGCAATATTGGGGCGGAAAAAGCAAAAGGAGAATTTCTGCTATTTTTAAATGATGATATTGAAATTTTCAAAAAAGACTGGCTGAGTATACTGGTTGGACAGGCATCTTTGGATTATGTAGGAGCTGTAGGCGCTAAATTATATTATCCAAATAGCACGATTATTCAACATTGTGGTATTATAAATATTCAGCAGGGACCGGTACACATGTTTGGAGGATGTGATGACAAAAATTTATATTATTTCGGAAGGAATAGGTTGGATTTTAATGTGATTGCAGTGACTGGAGCTTGTTTAATGGTAGATAAAATGAAATTCCAGGAAATAGGTGGATTTGATGAAAAGTTGGCTGTCACTTATAATGATGTGGATCTTTGTTTCAAACTTCTAGAGCATGGATATTATAATGTGATTCGTAATGATGCCATTCTTTATCATCATGAATCGATAAGTAGAGGTAATGACGTACTCGATGATAAAAAAATGAGGAGATTGATTCAGGAACGAGAGAATCTTTATAAAAAGCACCCTAAATATTATTATAGAGATCCATTCTATAGCCCCAATTTATCTCAAGTGCATAATGATTTTCGTATTTATGTCAAAGGTAATGGTGAAAATAAACCTACAATGAATCATGTGAAAAAGATAGATTCTTTTGATAAAGAATTTAAGCTAGATAGTCGTATCAGAGCAAAATTTGACTGTATTTCTATAGATTGTTGGGATTATATCTTTTTACAGGGATATGCATTTTTTGAAAATCGCATTAATAATAATAAACGAATTTCTCAGTTGCTATTTGAAGGTGAGACAGAGACTTTGCTGATTGATACAAATAAAATATATCGTCCGGATTTACGGGTGCTGGCGAATACAAGAAAGTATGTTAATTTAACAGGATGGAATTGTTATTTAGATTCTGAAGAATTCCATGATAAAAAATATATCATGAGAATTATCTTGGATGGTAAATTGGCCGATGTGGAGGAAGAATTAGAATTATAAAAATGGTCATCCCCATTTTTATTAAACAAGAAGATATTCTAAAAAACAGAATGAAAATAAAATGGGGATGCAAAATTATAGATACAGAAGTTCACCGATAATTTGAATAAAATTTTGCTTTAAAAAATGATATTTAAAAGCAATAAGGATACGCATAAATTTATTGTGTTTAGTGATATTAATAAAGGCATTTAATATCTGGATTTGTTCGGGCAACAATTCTTTGCGGTAAACATGTAAAAAGGTTTGTGCCTGTGCGATAGAAAGATTTAAAGTTTCTTTTATCTTTGTGTCACCAGACAGTCTTTTAAGAAGAAAAAGAGGGGTATTGACTTTGGTAGCCCCAACTACATTTTTTTTATGTTGACGATAGAGGATGGTTGGCTTTTGGATACAAACTATTTTTCCGAAACAGGAGGCTGCCAAAGTGACCCACCAATCATGCATGGCAATATTTTCATTATCAAGATGTAGTATGTTATTCAGAGCCCGATTCCACATCATAGTACAGCCAGTGACGTTATTTTGTACCAGCAGATGGGGTAAATCGATTACATTGGTATTTAAGGCTCTATATTTGAAAAAAGATTCTCCTAACGGATTTAAATTCTGATCAACGACTCTAAGGTCAGTGTGTAGGAGAATAGGCATAGATTTGGACAGGAGGTTTTCTGTTTGATGTAACTTTTTAACAGAATCTTCAATCTTGCTTTCAAGCCATATGTCATCCTGATCAGAGAACATATAGTAATCAAAAGAATAATGCTTATTTATCCACTTTAATATAGAAGTAAAATTATTCTTGGAACCAGAACTTTTTCTGGCAGAATTAGGGATAATAATTATTTGTTCTGGATAACGAAGAGCGTAAGATTGTAATATCGATAAAGTGTTGTCTTTTGAGCAGTCATCGCGTATAAATAATATCCAATTATGATATGTTTGAGTTAAAATGGAGTTGAGCTGAGCTTCTATATAAGATTCTCCGTTATAGGTTGCCAGGCAGATAGCAATATGTTTATTAAAATAATACATAGTATATGATATAATCCTTTCTTTTTAAGGTTATATTATCATGTGAAATGTAATAATACAACAAAAAAATCTTTCTATGTTACATTATATATTATTAATTGAGTAGGAGTTTAATGAAATGGTGTATATTGCTACTATAAAAGAAAAAATGAATAAAATTATTATATCACAATATTTTCCGTTTGTTTTTTGGGGATTATTGGTTGCTTTAATCCATTATGATATTAATTTGCAATGGGGCGATGATGTTTATTTTTCCGATGTTTTAGGGGATAATGGGACATTTGAAGTATGGAGACAATATTTGGGACAAAGATATCACAATTGGACTTCAAGATTAATTATAGAAGGTGTCTTAGTTATAGTTGTTCATTATCCTTTATTATGGAAAATTATTGATACAGTTTTAATGATATGGATAGCAAAAGCAATATCTATTTTTTTTAATGATACAAAAAATGTAAAGATGAATTGGTGGATTATATTAATAATGTTGGCTTTTCCTTTTGAAATAATGAATTCTGCGGGATGGATAGCAACGACTCTTAATTATTTATGGCCATTGGCTTTTGGTTTTATTGGTATGATTCCAGTAAATAATTTAATTAAAAAGAAAAAAAATTCTATGTTAACAATATTTTTTTCTGTGATTGCATTATGTTATGCAATTAATCAAGAACAGATGTGTGCAGTGATTTGGGCAATTTATTTCTTGTGTGGTGTCTATATGTATTTAAAAGAAAAAAAATTGCCTTGGATTATTGTTTTAGGTTTGCTTTTAAGCACTATAAGTTTGCTTTTTATTATAAGTTGTCCAGGAAATATGATTAGAACAGAACAGGAAATAGCAACATGGTTTTCATCATTTAGAGAGTTATCTTTTTTTAATAAATTAGAAATGGGATATTCCTCCTCTTTGTTTGAGTTTTTTATGAAGCCTAATCTAGTTTTCTTTTTGTTTTCGTTACTACTTATAGTATTGACATATTATTATAATAAAAAAATAATTTATCGTATTATTGCAAGTTTACCTTTTATAGTTAGTATAGTAATTGGACTGTTTGGAAATATTTTTTCTTTAGTTTTTCCCAATATTATTGCATTAACAACAAGTATGACAGAAACAGGAACAAATATAAAATTAACAGAAATGCGTATGTGGATTCCTGACACATTTATTACATTGATATTGGTATGTATTATCATTAGTATATGGCAAGTAGTAACAAATAAAAAAATGGCAATAGTATTAATTTATATAGGAGCGATAGGCTTCGTAAGTCGTATTATAATGGGATTTTCACCAACAATTTGGGCCTCGGGGACTAGAACATTTATTTTTATGTATTTTTCTATAATGATTATAAGCGTTATATTATTTAAAGAAATTTTAAAAATTAAATGTTCACAAGAAAGAATGTTTAAAATAATGCCATTAGGTATTGGAATAGCAAGTATATTCATAATTGACCATATATTGTATTATATTAATTCGTTTTAAGGAGTGAAAGTTATGAATCTTTTATCATTAATTGTTCCTTGCTATAATGAGGAAGAAGCATTACCATATTTTTATGAAGAAGTAAAGAAAGTCGTAAAAAATATACATTCATTTGATTATGAAATTATTTTTATAAATGACGGTTCAACAGATAGAACTTTAGACATTATAAAAGAGTATTCTATAAATGATGATAAGATTATTTATTTATCATTTTCAAGAAATTTTGGAAAAGAAGCTGCAATGTATGCGGGGTTTTGTAATGCAAAAGGAAATTATATAGCTGTAATGGACGCGGATATGCAAGATCCACCAAATCTTATTCCTAAAATGTTAAAGATATTATTAACCAAAGAATATGATAGTGTTGCGACTCGGAGAATGGATAGGAAAGGAGAGCCGATAATAAGAAGTTGGTTTGCAAGAAAATTTTACAAAATAATCAATAAAATTTCAGATTCAGATATTGTTGATGGTGCTAGAGATTTTCGTATGATGAGAAAAGAAATGGTTGAGGCGATAATATCTATGGAAGAATATAATCGTTTTTCAAAAGGGATTTTTGGATGGATTGGGTTTAGAACATATTGGCTGCCTTATGAAAATGTGGAACGCATTGCGGGAAAAACAAAATGGAACTTTTGGACGTTATTTAAATATGCAATAGAAGGAATCATTAATTTTTCTCAAGCACCATTGAGTATAGCATCTTGGTTTGGTATGATTATGACAGTAATTTCTTTTTTTATGCTTCTGTTAGTTATTTTGCGTAGAGTTATTTTTGGTGACCCGGTTGCTGGATGGGCTTCCATCATATGTGTTATGGTTTTTATTGGTGGAATTCAAATGTTTTGCTTAGGAATAATAGGCCAATATTTATCTAAGACTTATTTAGAATGTAAAAAAAGACCTCATTATATTATAGCTGAATCTAATAAATCATGTTTTGAAAGAGTAAAATAAAAATATTTTGAGATTATTTAAGGTGCTTATGAAGAAAAAAATCATTGTAGTTTTTATAATATTGTTTATAGCATTAGCGTTAGAAATACTATTATTTAATTATCGTGCAATAGAATCTAGATTTTTCTATAATATAAAAGAATATAATATTAATTATGGAAAGGGAATAGATAGAATACGTTCAAATTATATCCAAATAAATGATTCTGAAGATTCTTATATAGAATTATCTCAAATTAACCGAAAGGTAAAAAATATATTTTTAAATATAGAAGGGGAACAAGATGTATATGATATTCAAATATCTTTTATAGATGATGCAAATGAATTTTATTTTAATATGCCATCACAAAAGATTTTATATGAAGTGGAAGATAGTAAATATATACGTTTATATCCATCAGGTAATGCAGAAAAAATCAAAATTAATTTTTTGAATTGTGAAAACGAGAAAATAATAATTCATAATATTGAATTAAATAAAGAAATTCCAATAAAATTATGCTGGGAGAGAATGGCAGTTATCATTTTAATATTAGGTATAGTTTATATATTTAGATATTCTTCTTTTTTGTGGAAGATAAGAATCAGTGATAAATTAGGAATATGCAAGGTAATTATTTGTGCTTATATTATATTGCAAATAACATTATTTTGGAGTATGTCTTCGATTAATCCTTGGTTAATTGCTAATGAAAAAGCATTGATTAATCAAATTCAATATTGGAAATTAACGGAAGCAATTTTTGATAAAAAGGTAAATGTGGATATAGAAGTAACAGAAGAATTAAAGCAAATGGAAAATCCATATGATTATAATGCTCGTACGAAAAAAGGAATTGAGGCCCCATGGGATTATGCATATTATGATGGAAAATTTTATGTTTACTTTGGTGTTGTGCCTGTTCTTTTAATTTATATTCCATGGTATTTGATTACTGGAACAATGCCGTTAAATCATTACGTTATTATGTTCCTAATGCTATTTTTTGTTATAGGAGTATTATTGTTACTAAAAGAAATTGCTTTAAAATATGTCCGAAACGTATCAGTTGTACTATATCTTATAATGTCAGCAGTTATTATAAATGGCTGCGGAACACTATATATAGCAAAACGTCCTGATTTTTATTCCATTCCCATTTTAATGGGACTCACTTTTACGGTTTATGGATTGTATTTTTGGATAAAAGCTATAAAAAATGAGGAACAATTGCAAAAAATCTATATATTGTTAGGCTCTCTATGTATGGCATTAGTGGCTGGATGTAGACCTCAATTATTATTGGGGAGCTTTTTAATAATACCTTTGTTGAAGGATGTTATAATAAAAAAATATAAAAGAGGGATAAAATTAAAAAATACAATTTTAGAATTTTTATGTTTGGTTTTGCCATATATGTTGGTTGCTATTGGATTAATGTATTATAATTATATACGTTTTGATTCAGTATTTGATTTTGGGGCTAATTATAATTTGACGAGTAATGATATGACAAAAAGAGGGTGGGTATGGGCTCGTACAGGATTAGGATTATTTGTCTATTTATTTCAACCACCAACATTATTAGCTAAATTTCCATTTCTGTATGCAAGTAATTTAGCGAATGATTATCAAGGAAATACGATTATGGAAATATTATTTGGTGGGATGATAACATCGAACTTAATTTTGTTATTTGGTTGTGGTTCGTTTAAATTGAAAAATATATTAATGAAAAAAAGGTTATACTTATTTAATGTTTTGTCCATTGTTTTTGCGATGATTATAGTAATAGTCGATACGCAAATGGCAGGGTTATTAATACGATATACAAATGATTTTGGATTATTTCTATTTTTACCAACTGTAATTACAATTTTTGTATTGATGGATACTTATAATAAATTAGAAATATATGGTTATTTGAGAAGTATAGTAGTATTTTTGTCTATTTTATCATTGATATATAATAGTATGGTAATATTTGCAAGTGATATGCAGTCCTATCAAGAAATGTGTCCGGTATTATATTATAAAATAGCCTATGGGATACAATTTTGGTTGTAGTTATTTTTATTGAATTAGATTAATAGTAAATGATTAATCTGAAGAGAAAATATAAAAAGAAAAATATTTCCGGGTTAAAGTGGTGTTTATCCCGGAAATATATGAACTAAATATTAAATAAGATGTTTTTTATTTTCAGATATATATATTAAATTCATCTCAAAATCTTGCCGATCTTTTTGGCGCAGCGTCTGAAGAACAATACCGGTAAAAAGAGACATCAAAGCTGCCATAACAATAAATCCGCAGACAATCAAAGTAGGAAAGTTAGGAACCAAACCAGTTTTGGTGTAGGTAATCAAAATTGGTATAAAAAATGCAGCAGAAATCACGATCAGTAGTAAAGCAATGATGCTGAAAAAATTAATTGGTTTATAATTGCGGTATAACCGGAAAATGGTAAAAAGAACTTTTAATCCATCAGAATAAGTGTTCAGCTTTGATTCGCTGCCTTCTGGTCTGTCACGGTATTCTATAATTACATTTTCAATGGACATATTTTTGTCAATGGCATGAATGCTCATTTCTGTTTCAATTTCAAATCCTTTAGATAAAACTGGAAAACTTTTTACAAATTGATAACTGAATGCGCGATAGCCAGTCATAATATCTTTGATTTCGCTTTTAAATAAAAAATTAATGGATTTACGGACAATAGAATTCCCCATGTTATGGAAAGGGCGTTTATTTTCTTCAAAATAAGTGGAAGAAAGCCGATCACCGACGACCATATCTACATTTCTCTGAAGAACTTTATCTGCCATTTCACGGGCATATTCGGCAGGATAGGTGTCATCACCGTCTGTCATGATATAACATTCGGCGTCGATTTCACGAAACATACGCCGTATCACATTTCCCTTTCCTTGCTGATATTCATGGCGGACAATAGCTCCGGCTTTTTCGGCAAACTCAGCGGTATTGTCCGTAGAATTGTTATCGTAGACATAAATAGTTGATTCCGGTAATGCCTGTTTAAAATCTTTGACAACTTTGTCAACAGTTTTGCCTTCGTTATAACATGGAATTAATACTGCGATTTTATCCATCTTATTCTCTCCTTTGGTTTAGTATAGCATATAATCTCGTATAAAATACAATGTGCTTATTTTACCACAGCGGCGAAGAATAAATATTAGCAAACCAAACTTTCTGACACAGAATTTCTTTTGTGGATATCTTTCCACTGCCTGCCCCGTTTTTTTGAAGTTATCCACATCCCATAGCTGCATTTCTCCTGACATTTTTATTTTTCGTCAGTTTTTTGTTTGGTTTCCTATTCCATTCCACCACCACCTGTTGTATAATAGCCTTGTTATTCAAGATATACTGTTGTGTATCTCTGGATGTAAAGTACATCTTCATCCGTTATTGTTTGTCTGCGAAAACTTTCCAGTAGCCTTGAAGATGTATTTTTTATGCTCTGCCCTGTCTCTCGGATCAATGGACTCCATACCAGATACATCTGCATCATGATATCTGCGATCTGCGTCAGCAGATAATGGTTTTTCATCGCATTGCTGTCCCTGCTGTTCAGATGCTCTATATCATAGATCCCGTTTTTCTGGTTATTAAATCCTTCGTTTTCTATTTTCCATCTCCCACGCCCTGCGCAGACCATTTCTTCCAGGTTTTTCTTTGTCAGGCTGATATTTGTGCTCCATTGGAATCCGTGTCTCTCTTTTCCATCTGCATTTCCCTTTCTGTTTTTTGTCAAGTATTTTTCCTTAAAAAAGCGTTGGAAATCCCTTTCTTCAGCAAGGGATTTCCCCTGCCTTCAGCGGGCATTATGCATCCCTGCGCATAAGGGCATGTTCCATCCGGTAGCTTTTCCCCTCGAAGATCAGTAAATGTCCGTGCTGGACAAGCCGGTCGATCATTGTAGCGGCCATCTGGTCATCCGTAAAGATCCCGCCCCATTTTGAAAATTCCAGATTTGTTGTCAGGATCAGGCTCTTGCTCTCATAGCTGTCAGATATGACACGGAACAGTAGCTGGGATCCGTCCTTATCGACAGGGACATATCCCCATTCATCCAGTATGAGCAGGTTGGTCCTATGTCAAGAAAAAGTACAAATTAAATATGCCCTTTTAATGTTGAGTTACCCTGCTAAAGCTTCAGCTCTTTCATCTAATGCTGCATAGTATTCTTTTTCATACTGATCTG